>JAFAKN010000634.1 GCA_019235415.1 Alphaproteobacteria bacterium | reverse complement strand
TCCGCCGGCTTCAGCGCCGCCTGGCTCATGTCGCGATCGCCGGGCAGCATCGAGATGGCGCAGAAGCCGAGGAACGCCACGCCTGCCAGCACCATCAGCACGACCGGGAAACCGGCCGCCTTCACGGTCGGTCCGATCAAGGCGACGACGACCGAGCTGACGCCGAAGCCGATGGCGAGCCGCGCCCCGGTGACGCGGCTCCTCATGCGGTCGTCGATGTACTTCACGATCATGGCGTCGGTGAACGGGATGGCGCCGAACACCAGCAGCATGAAGCCGATCGCCGTGATGAACAGCGCCCAGTCCTCGACCTGCGAGGCGATCAGGAACAGCGGCACCTGCAGCGCCACGATGGGGATGTAGATGTTCTTCAGCGGATAGCGGTCGATCAGCTTGCCGACCACCAGCTGGGCCAGCGAGGCGAGCGCGAAGATCACGAACAGCATCATGGCGAGCTCGGCCGGGTCCTGCACCGCGCCCTTCACCCGCTCGCGTAAAAGCTCGCCGTTGCCGTTGGTGGTGAAGTTGAAGACGATGCTGCCCGTTACGGCGGTGAAGGTCATGATGCCGAACACGCGCGCCATCACCGACGGCGGCAGGTCGTTCATCTTCTGCTTGCGCTTGGCCGGCGCCTCCTGCTCGCGCGGCACCAGGATGACAAAGGCAATCGCGCAGGCGAGGCTGATGGCGCCGGGCAGCAGGAAGGCCGACTGCCAACCGAAGCGCTGCGCGATGTAGACCGAGACGCCGGCGGCGATGGCGATGCCCATGTTGCCGGCGAGCCCATTGAGCCCGATGGTGAAGCCAGGATTCTTCGCCTTCTGCACCAGCATGGGAATGCCGACCGGATGGTAGATCGAGGCGAAGGCGCCCATCAGCGTCAGCGCGACGCCGATCTGCCATTTGTTGCTGCAGAGCGCGATCAGCAGGCAGGAGACTCCCATACCGACGAAGAAGACCATCATCATGATCCAGCGGCCCCAGTGATCGCCGAGCCGGCCGCTCACGATCGAGCCGGCGCCGAACATGAACAGCGCGCCGTAGTTGAACGGCGTGAGCTCGGTCCATTGCACGCCCCAGACGCCCGCGATGACGCCCCAAGTGTAGGCGAAGACCACGATGATCCAGTGATCCATGGCGTGGCCGATGTTGAGGAGAATGGACGACGGACTGGAGTGGCTCATGACCGCAGCCTAGTAATTGGTCATTTGGCCGTCTTGCGCTAGACTGCCAATCGATGTCGCGTACCAGTCAAAAATCCACCGATGCTGCGGATTATCAGCGGGTTCCGCGTGCAGTCGCTGCGATGCCCAAGGAGTTCCCGGCGGCCTTCGTGATCGACCCGCATAGCCACGAGCGGGCGCAGCTGATCTTCGCCACTGCCGGCACGATGCGCGTGATGACCAAGACAGCGATGTGGGTGGTGCCGCCGCAGCGCGCGCTCTGGATGCCGGCGAGCGAGGCGCATGCCATCGAGATGCTGCAGGCGGTGTCGATGCGGACCCTCTATCTGCGCAGCGACGCGGCGGCGGCGATGCCCGACGCGTGTCGCGTGCTGCACGTTTCGCCGCTGTTGCGGGAGCTGATCGTGCGCGCGACCGAGCTGCCGCTGCACTACGACGAGGACGGCATGCCCGGCCACCTGATCGCCCTGCTGCTGGCCGAGCTGCACGGATCCCAGACGCTCGACCTGCAGCTGCCGATGCCGACCTCGCCGCGCCTGAAGGCGCTCTGCCGGACGCTGCTCGACGACCCAGGCGACCGGCGCACCCTGGCCGACTGGGCCAACAGCGTGCATGCCAGCGAACGCACGCTGGCACGACTGTTCCAGAAGGAAACCGGCCTGAGCTTCGCCGCCTGGCGCCAGCAAGTGCGCGTCCTGGAAGCGATGGGCCGGCTCGGCGCCGGACAGCCGGTGACCCAGGTGGCGCTCGACGTCGGCTACGACAGCGTCAGCGCCTTCTGCGCCATGTTCCGCCGCGCCACCGGCGCCTCGCCAAGCCGTTTGCGGCCGGCGAGCATGAGCGCTGCGACGTCTTGAGCAGTCAGGCAACACGAAGCACGAGCAGCCCGTTCATGATCCGGCAGCAAGGCCATGTTGTGCGTGGGGATTAATGAGATGTAGCAACTACTTGCCACAAGGAATCCTTGACGGAACGCCTGCAAATCTCCCCAATGCGCGACCCGTTTTGGGCTACTATAAATAGTCATTTACTGGGTCGCCGCGTGGGCGCCTGGAGTGTGTGTTGAAGCCGACCGACATCAAGAACCCGGACTATTTCCACAAGGTCGTCGACTGCCAGTGGGCCTGCCCTGCCCATACCCCGGTGCCCGAGTACATCCGATTGATCGCGCACGGCCGGTACTCGGACGCCTACATGATCAACTGGAAGTCCAATGTCTTCCCGGGCATCCTCGGCCGCACCTGCGATCGCCCCTGCGAGCCCGCCTGCCGCCGCAGCCGCGTCGAGGACGAGACGCTGGTCAACGGCAAGAAGGAGCCGGTCGCCATCTGCCGGCTGAAGCGCGTCGCCCACGACTACAAGGACGACGACATTTTAGACCGCATGCCCAAGGCGCCAGCCAAGAACGGCAAGCGCATCGCCTGTGTCGGCGGCGGCCCCGCCTCGCTCACCGTGGCGCGCGACCTCGCGGTGCTGGGCTATGAGATCGTGATCTACGACCAGGATCCTCAGCTGGGCGGCTTCATCCGCACACAGATCCCGCATTTCCGGCTGCCGGAATCGGTGATCGACGAAGAGGTCGGCTACATCACCGGCATCGGCAACATCGCGTTCGTGCACAAGAAGGTCGATTCGCTGAAGGCACTGCTGTCAGAAGACTTCGACGCGATCTTCGTGGGATGCGGCGCGCCGCGCGGCCGTGAGCTCGACGTCCCCGGCCGCACGGAAGCGGCGGCCAACATCCATATCGGCATCGACTGGCTATCGTCCGTCTCGTTCGGCCACACCACCAAGGTCGGCAAGCGCGTGATCGTGCTGGGCGGCGGCAACACCGCCATGGACTGCTGCCGCACCGCGCGGCGCTTAGGTGGCGAGGACGTCAAGGTGATCGTCCGCTCGGGCTTCGAGGAGATGAAGGCCTCGCCCTGGGAGAAGGAAGACGCGATGGGCGAGGACATCCCCATCCTGAACTTCCTCGTCCCGAAGGAGGTGACGCACAACGACGGCCAGATCACCGGCGTGCTGTTCGAGAAGGTGAAGGCCGAGTACGACGCCAAGGGCCGGCGCAACCTGGTGCCGACCGGCGAGCCCGACCAGCACTTCCCCTGCGATGACGTCCTGGTGGCGATCGGCCAGGAGAACGCCTTCCCCTGGATCGAGGCCGATGCCGGCATCGAGTTCGACCGCTGGGGTCTGCCCAAGCTCGACGAGAGCACGCTGCAGAGCAGCCAGCCCAAGGTGTTCTTCGGCGGCGACGCGGCGTTCGGCCCAAAGAACATCATCTGGGCCGCCGCGCACGGCCATGATGCCGCGATCTCCATCCACAAGATGCTTTTAGGCGAGGACCTGACGGAGCGGCCGGCCCCCGGCATGAACATCGTCAGCCAGAAGATGGGCATCCACGAGTGGAGCTACGACAACGACCCCACGATCGATCATCGCTTCAAGGTGCCGCATCGCGCCAAGCAGGAGGCGCTGAAGGACATCATGGCCGAGGTCGAGCTCGGCTTCGATCCACAGCTCGCCTTCAAGGAAGCCCAGCGCTGCCTGAACTGCGACGTGCAAACGGTGTTCACCGGCTCGCTCTGCATCGAATGCGACGCCTGCGTCGACATCTGCCCGATGGATTGCATCACCTTCACCGAGAACGGCGAGGAGAAGGATCTGCGCCACCGGCTCATGGCGCCGGCCGTCAATCCCACCCAGGATCTCTACATCGGCAACGACCTCAAGACCGGCCGCGTCATGGTCAAGGACGAGGACGTCTGCCTGCATTGCGGGCTGTGCGCCGAGCGCTGCCCGACCGGCGCGTGGGACATGCGCAAGTACTACATCGAGATGACTCACGCGGAGCAAGCATGCCGCACGCATTAGCGCAATCACTCCCTCCCCACGCCACGCGTGGGGAGGTGTCGGCGTCCCACGCCGACGGAGGGGTCATGAGCATCGATTTCGGCGCTCATGACCCCTCCGCCCGCTGCGCGGGCACCTCCCCTTCGCGGGCTCCGCGAAGGGGAGGAGAAGAGTGAAAACGATGCCCGCGCTCGCCGCCGTCAACGATTTCGTCGTCAAGTTCGCCAACGTCAACGGCTCGGGCTCGGCCTCGGCCAACGAGCTGTTCGCCCGCTCCATCCTGCGCATGGGCGTGCCGGTCAGCCCGCGCAACATCTTCCCCTCGAACATCCAGGGCCTGCCGACCTGGTACGAGGTCCGCGTCACCGAGAAGGGCTATCTCGGCCGGCGCGGCGGCGTCGACATGATGGTCGCGATGAACCCGCAGACCTGGGCGCAGGACGTCAAGGAGATCGAGCCCGGCGGCTACCTGTTTTACGACAGCACCAAGCCGATGCCCTCGTCGATGTTCCGCGACGACATCAACGTCATCGGCGTGCCGCTGACCGCCATCACCAACGCGACCTACACCGACGCCCGCCAGCGCCAGCTGTTCAAGAACATCATCTATCTCGGCGCGCTGTCAGTCCTGCTCGACATCGACCCCGAGGAGATCAAGCGGCTGTTCGGCGAGCAGTACAAGGGCAAGGAAAAGCTCCTCGATTCCAACGCCAAGGCGCTCGCGCTCGGGCGCGATTGGACCAGCCAGCATCTCGATCCCGATTCGGTGAAGCTCACGGTTCGCCGCGCCAACGCGGTCGGCAACCGCATCTTCGTCGAGGGCAACAACGCCGCGGCGCTGGGTGCCGTCTACGGCGGTGCCACGGTGTGCGCGTGGTATCCGATCACGCCCTCCTCGTCGCTGGCCGAGGCCTTCCAGACCCACTGCAAGCGGCTGCGGCACGACAAGGAGACCGGCAAGGCCAAGTACGCCATCGTGCAGGCCGAGGACGAGCTCGCCTCGATCGGCATCGTGATCGGCGCGGGGTGGAACGGCTCGCGCGCCTTCACCAGCACGTCGGGCCCCGGCATCTCGCTGATGACCGAGTTCATCGGCCTCGCCTATTTCGCCGAAGTGCCGGCGGTGATCGTCAACGTGCAGCGCGGCGGGCCCTCGACCGGCATGCCGACGCGCACCCAGCAGTCGGACCTGCTCAGCTGCGCCTATGCTTCCAACGGCGACACCAAGCACGTCCTGCTGTTCCCCGAGGATCCCAAGGAGTGCTTCGACTTTGCCGCCCAGGCCTTCGACCTGGCCGACCGGCTGCAGACGCCTATCTTCGTCATGACCGACCTCGACATCGGCATGAACCATCGGCTGTGCCAGCCGTTCCAATGGGACGAGAACCGGGTGTTCGATCGCGGCAAGGTGATGACCGCCGAGGAGCTCGAGGCCGGCAAGACTTTCGGCCGCTACCTCGATGTCGATGGAGACGGAATCCCCTTCCGCACCTATCCCGGCACGCATCCGACCAAGGGCTCGTACTTCACGCGCGGCACGACCAAGGACGAGTACGCGAAGTACTCCGAGGAAGGCCCGGTCTATGTGCGCAACATGGAGCGGCTGCAGAAGAAGTTCGACACCGCCCGCCGGATCGCGCCGCAGCCGGTCCGCTACTCCTCGCCCAAGGCGACCCGCTTCGGCGTCATCTACTTCGGCTCGACCAGCCCGGCCATGGCCGAGGCGCTCGACCATCTCGAGGCCGATGGCCATCACGTGAATGCGCTGCGCGTGCGCGCCTTCCCCTTCGCCCAGGCGGTCGAGGACTTCATCCACGAGCACGACCGGGTGTTCGTGGTCGAGCAGAACCGCGACGGCCAGCTGCGCTCGATGCTGATGAACGAGTTCACGCTCGACGCACGCAAGCTCGTGCCGGTGCTGCACTACGACGGCACGCCGATCACGGCGCGCTTCATCGCCGCCGACATCGCCAAAAAGCTCGGCCAGTTCAAGGTGGTCTCGTTCGAGAAAGCTGCGTCATGACCTACATCACCAAGCCCAAGCTGCATCATCCCTCGCTGGTCAAGAACAAGGCCGGCTACACCCGCCGCGACTACGAGGGCGCCGTCTCGACCCTGTGCGCCGGCTGCGGCCACGATTCGATCAGCGCCGCCATCATCCAGGCCTGCTACGAGCTCGACATCCTGCCGCACCAGATGGCCAAGCTCTCAGGCATCGGCTGCTCGTCCAAGGCGCCGACCTACTTCGTGGGCGCAAGCCACGGCTTCAACACCGTGCACGGCCGCATGCCGTCGGTGATGACCGGCGCCAACCTCGCCAACCGCGACCTCATCTACATGGGCGTGTCGGGCGACGGCGATTCGGCGTCGATCGGGCTCGGCCAGTTCGCCCATATCATGCGGCGCGGCGTGAACATGACCTACATCGTCATGAACAACGGCGTGTACGGCCTGACCAAGGGGCAGTTCTCGGCCACCGCCGACAAGGGCTCGATCAGCAAGAAGGGCCAGGCCAACTCCGACGAATCGATCGACCTCGTCTCGCTCGCCATTCTGATGGGCGCCACCTTCGTGGCGCGCTCCTTCTCCGGCGACAAGCACCAGCTGGTGCCGCTGATCAAGGCGGCGATGAGCCACAAGGGCGCGGCCTTCCTCGACGTCATCAGCCCGTGCGTTGCGTTCAACAACCACGCCGGCTCGACCAAGAGCTACGACTACGTGCGCGAGCACAACGAGGCCCTGAACCGCATCGACGTGATCGAAAGCCGCGAGGAGATCACCACGCAGTACGATCCCGGCACGCTCACGACGGTGCAGCAGCACGACGGCTCGATCCTGCGCCTGCGCAAGCTCGGCGAGGACTACGATCCCTCCGACAAGATCGCCGCCATGAAGCGCGTGCAGGAGGGCTTGGCGGCCGGCGAGGTCGTGACTGGCCTGCTCTACCTCGACGCCGCGCCAAAAGACCTGCACCACCATCTCAACACGGTCGAGGCACCGCTCAACACGCTCGGCACGTCCGACCTCTGCCCCGGCTCGGCGACGCTCGACCGGATCAACGCCGGATTGCGCTGACAGAGATTGGCCGGCACCTGCCCGTTGTCAGGCGCCGATCCGGCTGAGTACGCTTCTTGCATCGTCCGCCGGCGCGGACATGCCAAGGAGCGCCAGCCATGTGCGAGATGTGCTTCATCGACGAGGCGATAAAGGACAAGATCATCGCCCGTAACGCCGAATTCCACAAAGTCGCGTCGAGCCCGTTCGGCGCCGACGACGAGATCGGCATGCTCAACCTCATCGATGCGCAGTCGCGAACCGCGATCCTGCGGCGCGCCGATCCGACCCGGGTCTACGACCTCTCGGTCGATCATTTCGTCGGCATGCCCGGCTGGACCGGCGCCGGCGACCAGCCCTACCAGATCTGGATGACGCATACGCCGCAAGGCGAGATCGTCGGCGACAGCATGAACAAGGGCAAGGACGCCAACGCGCTGGTCGCCTACTCGGGCGACGCCATCTCGATGTACACCCATTGCGGCACGCACATCGATACCTTCAATCATTTCGGCTACAACGGCGCCATCTTCAACAACTTCACCGCCCACGACCATCTCGGCAGCCGGGCCTGGCGCAAGTGCGGTGCCGAAAAGCAGCCGCCGATCTTCGCCCGCGGCATCCTGCTCGATATTGCCGGCATGCACGGTCTCGACACCCTCGCGCCGAGCCACGCGATCGGCGAGAAGGATCTCGTCGATTGCCTGCGGCATCAGAACACCGAGCTGCGCAGCGGCGACGTGGTGCTGATCCGCACCGGCCAGATGAAGCTCTGGCCCGACGGCAAGTACGTCATGAACACGCCCGGCCTCAATCGCGAGGGCGCCGAGTTCCTGGCGAAGAACGGCGCGGTCACCATCGGCGCCGACAATCTCACGCTGGAGCAGACGCCGACGCCGGATCCGATCAATTTCTTTCCGGTGCACACCTACCTGCTGGCCGAAGCAGGGATTCCCATCATCGAAATCATGCAGCTCGACGAGCTCGCCGCCGACAAGGTGTGGAGCTTCGCCTTTTTCGGCGCTTGCATAAAGCTGCGCGGCGCCACGGGCGCACCAATGCGCCCCGTCGCCATGCCGCTGGTCGACAGCCCGATCCTCTAGCGCACAATGAGTTCAAGTTGATCCGTCATCCCGACCGAGCCGAGCGAAGCGAGGCGTAGTGGAGGGACCTTTCTTGTTCCTAGCATACCCAAAAGGTCCCTCCACTTCGCGCTTCGCGCTCCGGTCGGGATGACGGGATTAAGAGCCATCACGCGCTAGCTCGCGGCGGCGAGGTCGGGGTCGGTGCTGCCGGCGATGCCGAGCAGCTCGTAGACGGCGATCTCGCCCTGCCGGCCCTTCACGGCGACCGATCCCAAAGACCGCGCGACCACGCGGTCGGCCACCAGCTCGTAGACCGTGTCGCTGATGCAGATCGCCGTGTCGAAGCGCTTGTTGAGACCCTCGATGCGCGATGCGACGTTCACGCCGTCGCCCATCGCCGTGTAGTTCAGCCGCTCCGGCGAGCCCACGTTGCCGACCACGACGGTGGCGCTATGCAGCCCGAAGCGGATCGGCATGGAAAGCCGGCCCTCGGCGGACCATTGCTGGTTCAGCCGCCGCATGCGCCGCCGTGCCTTCAGCACGGCCACGCAGGCGCGGAAGGCGTGATCGTCCATGGCCGCAGGCGCTCCCCAGAACGCCATCACGGCATCGCCGATGAACTTGTCGATCGTGCCGCCCTCCTCCACCACGGCGCGGGTGACGGTCTCGAAGTAGCGCGACGTCTGGTCTGACAGCTCCTTTGGCGACAGGCGCTGGGCGATGCCGGTGAAGTTCTCGACGTCGCAGAACATCAGCGTCACCGAGCACGGCTCGACGTGCGGCTCCAGCGGCTTGCCGGACTGGATGAGGTCGCGCACCACGCCGAGCGGCGCGAACAGGGAGAACGAGCGCAGCGTGCTCTCGAGCAGCGCCGTCGCCTGCTGCAGCTCGGCGATCTCCAGTATCCGCGAGCGGCGCAGCGCGGCGTGCTGTCCGAACGACAGCGAGCGAACGCGCTGGATCGCCTTGGACACCACCTCGATCGGCCGCGACAGCCGTCGGGCCATGAGATAGATCAGCGCGCTTTCGGCCACCACCAGCCCCAGCATCAGCCAGATCAGCAGGCGGTTGGTCCTTTCCAGCGCGCCCACGAAGTCGCCAAGCGGCGTCACGACCAGGACCTGCCACTGCCGTGGTCCGGCCGAGAACGAGCTGAACAGGGCGACATACTCCTCGCTGTCCAGATCGAAGGCGACCCTCTCGGTCTTGTCGCGGGCTTGGCGCCGCACCGCCTGCGCGATCTGCGGCACGTCGATGTCGGCCCAATCGATCAGCCTGAGCTTCCCGTCGACCCGCTGCACGATATTGTGGTGCGAGGAAATGGCCAGCACCGAGCCGCGCTCGTCAGCAACCACGGTGATGCTGTTGGGGCTGGCCTTGTAATCGGCCAGCAGGTCGGAAAGCCCGTCGAGGGTGATCTGCGCCGACGCGACGCCCACGAAGTCGCCTTCCCCGCGGATCGGATAGCCGATGCCAATGACGGGCGAGTCGGTGTCGGGATTGATGAACGGATCCGACACCGAAAGAGCCCGTGTCTCGCGCGTCAACTCGTAGTGCGGCGCGGCCCTCCGGACGTCGAGCGTCGTCGGGAAGGAATAGCCGCCGATCACCGTCGGCCAGTTCTCATAGAATGTGCGGTGCCGCTGGCGGTCCGCGCCGGCCGAGAAGCTGTCGATGTAGCTCATGTGCCATCGCGCGTTGCCCGGAATGCGCTGATCGCTGCGCCGGCGATCCTCGTCGATCCGCGTCACCACGCGGTGGTAGCCGTCCTCGAAGCTGGCATAGACCGCATCGATCTGCGGCGCCGCATTCAACGCCTCGAAAAGGAAGTCGGCGCTCCGGTCGAAGCGGAAGAAGCCCGGCGTCGTCGCCTCGGCCATTGCCAACAGCCGCAAGGTCGCGGCGACGGGGGCGATCATCTCGTGAGTCATCTCGACGGCATCGTCCCTCGCCCGTGCGATGAAGCGTTCCGACACCGCGGCGAGGTTGCGCAAGTTTTCGACGTAGCTGAAGGCGATGACGATCGCCAGTGCCGGCAGGCTGAGCGCGGCGAACACCGCCGCGATGCTGGCTTGCAGCCGGATCGCGCGGGGCAGCAGACCAACTGTGTTCACGCCCAGCCCTTGCTCAGAACGGCCTCCCTGTCGCCCGAGCGTACGGCGGCGGTCCGCAGGCGCACAAGGTGTCAATAACGCATGGCAAGGAGCTCGAGGTCCGCAGCGGCTCGTGACATGGGTTGTAAAAGGTCGTACACTTTCGCGCCGCCACCACCGGGGAGGGAAAGATGCCGATCACGGTCTATTTCGCCACCAACCGCGCCTTGAACGGCGCCGCCGATCAGGTGCAGAGCTACGCGGCGGACATCGTGCGGCCGTCGGATCCGGCCGCCGTCACCTACGCCGTCGCCTTCGTGAACGAAGTCGACCTCACCGCCGACACCGTCGGTGCGATCACGACCATCCAGGACATCCAGTCGGGAGGGTTCAGCCAGAGCGCGATCGACGATCTGTCGAACCCAGGCCGCAACCTGCTGGTCTTCATCCACGGCTTCGACAACACCTTCGAGAACGCCATCACCCGCGCCGCTTTCAACCGCGAATGGCTGGCGCAATCGGGCATCGCCGGCGCCGACACCAGCGTCATGGCCTTCAGCTGGCCCTCGCGCGGCAAGCTGATCACGCTGCCCTTCCCCGACTCCGCCTACCTCGCCGACCAGACCATGGCCGGCCAGTCCGCGGTGCACCTGATGAGCTTCTTCGCCAACCTCGAACCGATCGTCCGGGCGGCGCGGGCGGCGGGCAATCGCGTCACCCTGCTCGCCCACAGCATGGGCAACTGGGCCTTGGCCGGGGCGGTCGAGAGCTGGTTCGCCCACGGCAACGGCGATGCGGCTCTGTTCGACGAGGCGATCCTGGCGGCCGCCGACGAGAAGTACGACACGTTCGACTTCCTGCCGATCGGACGGCTGAGCGGGCTGGACCGGCTGGCGCGGCGCATCTCGACCTACGCCAGCCGCCGCGACGACGTGCTCAAGATCAGCATGGCGATCAATCACGGCGTCAAGCGGCTGGGCCAGGACGGCCCGCACGACCGCTTCGACACCGCGCGCTTCCCGCCGCAGAAATACCGCGTCGTCGACTGCACGGGTTTCAACGACTACGCCATCGACCTCGCGAGCTCGCACCAATACTACCGTCGCTCACCCGGCGTGCGCACCGACATCGCCAAGACCGTGGCGGCATTCGTCTGATCCCTCCTCCCCAACGAATGTTGGGGAGGTGTCGCGGTCATACCGCGACGGAGGGGTCATGACCCCTCCGTCCGCTGCGCGGACACCTCCCCATCGCGGGCTCCGCGATGGGGAGAAAAACAGGGTCAGCCGGTCACCGCGCCGGCGACCAGGCCGCGTACGATGTAGCGCTGCACGCTGAGCGCCAGGACGAGGACCGGGAGCGTGATGAAAGTGGCGGCGGCCATCAAGGTGCGCCCATTCGGTCCAAGGATGGACCGACACCATGAACCGCAGCTGCGTGCCGTTGAAGCGTTTCCAGTCGAAACCCGCGGCATGGGCGCGGCCGATCGCCGGTGCGGCGACGGCAGCCGCGAGCACGCGGCGCCGCGTGAAGAAGATGCCCATCGTTTCCCCCTTTTGGCGACATCCTAGAGACCGCATGGCGGCGTCTCAAGCTTCGCCCAGTTACCTGTCAGGTAATCGACCGATCGGCCTTCGCAGACATAGGGTCGCCGCGCACCCGAGAGGAGGTTTGCCATGGACAGAAGAAGTGCGGCGACCGCGTTCGCCGCCGCAGCCGTTTCGGCCATCATTGCTGCGAAAGACGCAGCGGCCGACGCCCAGTCTTCCCAAGCCACGCCCGCGGCGCGGCCGGCAAGGCCCTCCTTCGTGGAGACCGACGACGGTGTCAGCCTGTTCTACAACGACTGGGGCAGCGGCAAGCCGGTGCTGTTCACCCATGCCTGGTCCCTCAATGCCGACATCTGGGAATACCAGCTTGCCGAGCTCAGCGAGCAGGGCCTGCGCTGCGTCGCCTACGACCGGCGCGGCCATGGGCGCTCCACCGACCCGGGTCGCGGCTACGACTATGACCGGCTGGCCGACGATCTGGCGACGGTCATCAACCAGCTCGACCTTCACGACGTGACGCTGATCGGCTTCTCGATGGGCAACGGCGAGGCGGTCCGCTATCTGTCGCGGCATGGCAGCGCGCGCATCGCCCGGCTCGTGATGGTGAGCACGGTGCCGCCCCAGCCCAATCCCGGCAAATTCGACGGTCTCGTCGCCGCCCTGAAGCAGGACCGTCCGGCGTTCTTCGCCAAGGGCGTTACCGCCTTCACCGGCGGCCATCCCGCCGTTTCTCCCCAGATGACCGAGTGGGTGGTCACGCAGTTCATGCGGGCTTCGCCGAAGGCCACCATCGACTGCCTGCGCGCCATCTCGCGCAGCGATCTTCAAGCGGACCTACGTGCCATCAATGTGCCGACGCTGATCGTCCACGGGGCCAAGGATCAAGTCAATCCGGTGGAACTGACCGCCAAGATGACCGCTGGGCTCATCCCGCGCTGCGAGCTCAAGATGTACGAAGACGCCCCGCATGGCCTTGTCATCTCGCATCGCGAGCAGCTCACACGCGAGATCCTCGCTTTCGCGCGCAGCTAGGACCGCTGTAACATCGTGCCGATCCAAAAGACGGAGGTCGGGATGCCCGTGCGGGTGATCGGCATGATCGGCGTGGCGCCGCCCAGCGATGAGGCCACGGTCCACATCATCAAGGGCGGAATTTCTCCGGCCTATCTGCGGACCTTCGCGCAGGCCCATGACGAGGCCGATTTCGACCTGGCACTGGTCGGCTACACCGCGTCCTCGGCCGAAGGATTCCTGGTGGCGCAATACGCCGCCCGGCACACCAAGCGGCTGGGCTTCCTCATCGCGCACCGGCCGGGCTTCGTGGCGCCGACCCTGGCGGCGCGCAAGATCGCGACCTTCGACCATCTGACCGACGGCCGCGTCGCCCTGCACATCATCTCGGGTGCCAGCGACGCCGAGCAGGAAGGCGACGGCGACTTCGCGCCCAAGGACGTGCGCTACCGGCGTGCGGGCGAATACATCGAGGTCATGAAGCTCGCCTGGACCAGCGAACGGCGCTTCGACTTCGAGGGCGAGTTCTATCGCGTGCGCGGCGCCAAGTCGGACATACAGCCGCTGCAAAAGCCGCATCCGCTCCTGTTCTTCGGCGGCTCGTCGGAGGGCGCGCTGGCGATGGGCTCGAAGAATTGCGACGTGTTCGCCATGTTCGGCGAGCCGCTGGCGGCGACGGCGGCGCGCATGGCGGAGTTTCGCGCCCGTGCGGCCAAGTACGGCCGCACGCCGACCTTCAATATGTCATTCCGCCCGATCCTCGGCGCCACCGAGGGCGCAGCGTGGGACCGCGCGCGAGCCATACTCGCCTCGGTCCGGAAGCCGGGCGACCCGACGGGCTTCGGCAACGGCATGAGGCCGCTCGATCAGTCGGCGCGCCGCCTGCTCGACTTCGCCGCGGCCGGCGAGACGCATGACGAGCGGTTGTGGATGCCGATCGCACAGGCCACCGGGGCGATGGGCAATACCTCCTGCCTGGTCGGCACGGCCGAGCAAGTAGCCCAAGCCCTGCTGGAATACTACAAGCTCGGCATCCATTCCTTCCTGATGCGCGGCTTCGATCCGTTGCAGGACACGATCGAGTTCGGCCGCGAGCTGATCCCCCGGCTGCGCGCCGGCGCTCAGGAACTGGACCGCGCGCAAGCGGCCTGACCGGAAGCTCGGGAGGACGATACATGACCACGCATCACGCACCGCAGTTCAGGCACCCTGACGACATGGCCTGGGAGATGGGCCGCTTCAGGAACGCCACCAAGTTCCTGTTCCATCCGACGGCCGCGCAGCCCAACACACCGAATGCCGGCTTCCTCCGCTATGAGCCCGGCGCCAGCTTCCCTCTCCACAAGCACGACTTCGCGCAGGTCTGGTACATCATCGAGGGCGAGTTCCGCATGGGCGAGCGCCAGTACGGGCCGGGTACCATCGTTTACATGGAAGACCCGCACTTCGAGGACGCGATGCACACCGAGACAGGTGGCACTGTCCTCTTCGTCCAGTATCCCGGCCCGACCACCGGCGGCCGCCCGATCTACGACGGACGGATGAACCTGAAGGCGGCGCCGGCACCGCAGGAGATCGACCTCGAGCGCTGACGATCGTTTTGGCGCACCTTGCGCCTGGCAACCGTCGCAAGGCGTCCCTGTTTCTCCCTCAGTGAAGGGAGAATGCGCATGGCTCAAGCCAAGAAGATCACCGATCACGACGAGATCAGGCAATGGGCTGAGGAACGTGGTGGTCGGCCCGCCTGCGTCAAGCGAACCGAGGACAAGCGTGGCAGCTGCGTCCTGCGTTTCGATTTCGCCGAAAAGGACCCTGCGCTCGAGGACATCAGCTGGGACGAGTTCTTCCGCATCTTCGACGAGAACGAGCTCGCGCTGCTCGAGCAGGACAAGACAGCGTCCGGCAAGATTAGCCGCTTCTCCAAGTTCGTGAACCGCTAGCGAGCTTTCCTGATCCCGCCTCGCGCGAGGGCCTGCTCGAAAGTGCGGCGCGTCTGCGGCTTCACGAACAAGGCCACGACTTCGGGATGCCGCTCGCGAATCCGGTGCTCGAGCGATTGCACGCTTTGCTCGATCTGCGGCGTATGCAGCTCGTCCTCGAACTCGAGGCTGAGCGTCGCGACGATCTGATCGGGCGCAAGTTGAACGGTGACGGCTCCGTTGGCGTCCTCGATGCCGGGCTGTTCGCGAGCGAGCGCCACCAGCGAATCGTTGATGCGCGGACTGGCCCGCTCGCCGATCAGCAGCTCCTTGGTTTCGCGCACGAGCAGCAGTGCCGCAACGCCCAGCAGCACGCCGATCATGACGGATGCGACGCCATCCAGGATCGGCATCGCGAACCGGTCCGCCGCGGTTATACCGGCGGCCGCGATGACGAGACCGATCAGGGCCGCCGAATCCTCGAACAGCACCATGAACGAGGGCGGGTCCTTGCTTTCCCGCACGGCTTCCCAGTAGCTGCAATCGCCCTTCTTGGCGCGAAAGGCGCGAAGGGCCGTCAGCCATGAGGCACCTTCGAACACGGCCGAGGCGGCCAGCACGATGTAGCTCACGGTAAGGTCGGAGAGGGACTGCGGCTGGCGGATCTGTCGCACGCCCTCGTAGATCGACAGACCGGCCCCGAGCGTGAGCAGCAGCAGCGCCACGACGAAGCTCCAGAAATAGATCTCACGGCCGTAGCCGAAGGGATGGACCGGGTCGGGTGGCCGCGACGCTCGGCGGTAGCCATAGAGCAGCAGCAGCTCGTTGCTGCAATCGATCGCCGAATGCACGCCTTCACTCAACATCGAGGCGCTGCCGGAAAGCCCCGCGGCGACGAACTTCGTCACGGCGACCAGCACGTTGCCGGCCAGCGCGACATGGACGACCCGCTTGGACGTCGCTGCATTGCCCTGCGATCGCGACCGCGCCACCCTCGCCACCTCCTTGCAACCCGCTCTGTAGCAACCGGCAACAAAGGCCGACGTTGCTCGCAAGGCCCACAGCGTCGAGGCTATTTGTCTTGCGCCATGTCCTTCTTCCAGACCGGCACGATGCCCGCCTTCAGCTCGGTCGCGATCTTCGCCTCCTGGCCGTTGCACATGGGATGGCCGTAGCCCGAGGTGCTCGTCTTGTCCGGCTGGATGTCATAGATGATCGCGTCGTTGTGGTCGGGCGAGGCGCCGCCCGGCACCTTGTCGAGGCCAAGCTTCTGGCGCACGCGCCAGGCGATGTTGTGGTCGGCGCATGACGTGTCGCCGCTCAGCCCCACGCCGCCCACGACGTCTTGGCCGTTGTAGAGGGCGAGCCCACCCCCGAACACGATGACGCCGCCCAGGTGCTTGCCGACCAGCGGGTCGTTCGCGGCGCCGAACTGCTTGGCGTCGCCCGCGTACAGCACCTCGGTCGCCACGGGATTGCTGGTCTGCAGGCCGAACAGCGGGCCGCCCGGCTGCGTGCCGGCATAGAGGTTGGCGGTCGAGAGCGCGAACTTCTGCAGGCTGAGCGCGTTGGCCGTATTGGCCTTCTCGGCGGCGATGGCGCGGCTGCCGAGCCACTGGTCGTCCGGCTTGCCGCCGCTGAAGGCGATGGCGCAGATGCTGCCGTCGCGCGCCACCACGGCCGCCCACTCGTTGTTGTCGAGCCCGCCATTGCCGGGGCCGCCGCTCGGCTTGACGCTCTGCTTCAAGGCCTGCTGAAGCTGGTCGTGATTGACCGGGCAGTCGGCGGCCCAGGCGGACGCGGCGCTCGTGGCGATCACGGCGCATCCCACGGCGCAGGCAAGTCGGCGTCGCTGCATGTCTCGCCTCCTCATGGCTTGTGACCGTTGCTGATCGGCTCGGTGTGCTTCCAGGGGGTCGCGGTTTGCAGCTCCTGCGCCGGCACTTGCTCGATGGCCGGCGACTGCGGCTGGCGCGAGATGGTCTGGCCGAAGTGGACCCTGTCGGGATCCTCGCTGATGCTCTGGATGTAGCTCACCAGTTCCCAGATGACGTTCGGCGGCAAGGTGCTACCCCAGGCTGGCATGCCGTTGCTGCGCCCCTGGTAGATCGAGAGAAAGATGTTGGCGGGCTCTGCGCCGTGCAGCCATTTGCTGTTGCTGAGGGCGGGTCCCATGCCGCCCGCGCCGTTCGGCGCATGGCAGCCGACGCAGTTGAAGGCAATGAAGTGCTGCATGCCGCGCTCGATGGCCGCTGGGTCGTGGTCGAAGGGGTTCTTGAGGTTCTCCGGCGGAGGCACCGCCCCCGGCAGGATGCCCGTCACCGGTACGGCCAAGAGCTCCTCGGCCCGACTGGCATAGCTCGGCCGTTCGCCCTGCCCGGCCAAACCGGTCCGGCCCTGGGCCAAGGCGTCCCACGCGCCGAGCATCGTTGCGATTGCGACCACGCTCCACACGACGCCCTGGCCGCCCGGGGAACGCGCGATCCTACTTGGCTGGCGCATTGCTTCCCTCCGTGCCGCCCGCCTTGGGCAACGCGAACACCAAAAGCTCGCTGCCGCCGGTCGTGTAGGCAGGCAGGTCCTGCATCGCACCTGTGAAGCCCAGCGCGCCGTTGCGGGCGCGCGGGTCGAGCTCGGCGTTGGCGACGGCCCCCGACCAACCGCCGACGCCGGCGAGGATCGCGACGTACTGCTGGCCGTCGCTGCCCTGGTAGGTCACGGGCTGGCCGATGATCCCGGACCCGCCGCGGAACTGCCACAGCACCTTGCCGTTGCGCGCATCAACCGCTTTGAAGAAGCGATCCATTGTCCCGTAGAAAGCGACATCGCCCGCCGTGACCAGCGCCCCGCTCCATACCGGGAAGTTCTCCTGGATCTGCCAGACGCGCTTCTTCTGCACGGGATCCCACGCCAGGAACTCGCCGCGATAGCCGCCGGGCCCGGCATACATGTCGACCGTGGCGCCGACGAACGGCGTGCCGGCGATGTAGCCCACTTCCGAGGACTTCCAGTCCATGCAGAGATGCTGGTGCGGCACGTAGATCAGCTTGGTGCGCGGCGACCAGGCCGAGGGCTGCCAGTCCTTGGCGCCCGGCGCGGTCGGGCAGATGTCGTGCACGGTCTTGTCGAGCTTCGGGGACTTGTCCTCGTTCGGTATCAGTCGCCCGCGCTTGTAGTCGAAGCCCTTGTAGCCGTTGAGGTAGTCGTAGGGCTCGACCGACAGAGCTTCGCCCGTGGCGCGATCGACCACCCACATGTAGCCGTCACGGCCGACGTGGACGGCGACCTTGCGCGGCTTGCCGTCGATGTCGAGGTCGAGCAGCAAGGTCTCGTTGATCTCGTCATGGTCGAACACGTCGTGCGGATTGAGGGGAAGCGCCCAGCGCGCCTGGCCGTTGTCGGGATTGCGCGCAAACAGGGTCGCGGTCCACAGATTGTCGCCCGGCCGTTGCGTTGCGTTCCACGGCCCGGGATTGGCGGTGCCGTAATAGATCAGGTTCAGCTCGGGATCGTAGGAGATCCAGCCCCACATGGTCGCGCCGCCCTTCTTCCAGGCGTCGGCCGGCCAGCTCGCCACGCCGAGGTCCTTGCCCTTGTACTCGTCGTAGAATGGCTTGAAGTCGGACCCGATCAGCACGTCCGAGTCGGGTCCGGCACCGTAGGCACGCCAGGCGATCTTGCCGTCATCCTCGTTCAGCGCCGTCACCCAGCCGCGCACGCCCATCTCGCCGCCGCTGTTGCCGACCAGCACCTTGCCCTTCACCACCAGCGGCGCCATGGTGATGGTCTCGCCGCGCGAGATGTCGCCGAGCGTCGCGACCCACAGCTCCTTGCCGGTCGCGGCATCGAGCGCGACGGTGTGATTGTCGAGCGTGTTCAGAAAAATCTTGCCGTTGTCGTAGCCCAGTCCGCGGTTCACGACATCGCAGCAGGCGACGCCCTGCGCCGACGGCGTCGTATTCGGCCGGTAGCTCCATTTCAATTCGCCCGAGGTGGCGTCGAGCGCGAACACGTTGTTGGGATACGGGCCGACCACGTACAGGGTGTCGTTGACGACCAGGGGTGCCGCCTCCTGGCCATGCGGATCGCCCAGCGAGAAGGTCCAGGCAAGGCGGAGCTGGCCGACGTTGCCTGCATTGATCTGGTCGAGACCGCTGAAGCGGGTATTGGCGTAATTCTTGGGCGCCATCACCCATTGCTTGTCGTCCTGCGACAGCGTCGCGAGATCCTGCGACTGTGCCGCCTGCGCACCGATCACTAGGCCGACCACGAACGCGGTCGCCGCACCGAGGGATGGAACGGCGAAGATGCCGATCAGCGGCTGCAGCCACAGCACGGACCAGCCGGTCACGCACAGCACCAGCCCCAGCGCGCTACGCCTGCGCTTGGTCATTCGAGGAGCCGATGGCGACAGGATGCTCAATGCGGGCCTCCCTTAGTGCAGGGTGAAGAGGTAGGTGGCGATGTCGCGCGCGTCGCTTTCGTCGATCCCGAGCACGGGCATGACGTTGCCCGGCACGATGCGCTGCGGGTTCTCGAGCCACGCCACGAGATTGTCCGGCGTGTTGGGCAGCATGCCCGCCACGTACAGACGATCGCCGAAGGCGGTGAGCGGCGGGCCGACACGGCCCTTGGCGTTGTCGATGCCGGGAATCGTGTGGCAGCCGCCGCAGCCCAGCCGATCGATCAACTGAGCGCCACGTCGTGAATCGCCCTGTGGCCCGGAAGGTGACGCCGCATCAGCCTGGCGCGCCGCCAGCAGCGCAAGACACGGCACGGCGAGCAGCATCGCCGCCGCCGCGGCAACCCTGGTGCGCCGCACTGAGCGCGCGTCCTGCAGCTCGGCCTGGAGCTCCGCCGCCTCCATCCAGCGCAAGAAGACCCAGATCCCGGCGCCGATGAAGGCGAAGCTCATGGGCACCCACATGATGACGCCGGCCAGCTGTTGGTCCTGCAGCGGCGTGAGACCCCAGGCGGCGGCGGCCGCGGCGCTGCTGGCGAAGAACGGGCGCGGTGCCAGCAGCATGAGTGCGCCCGGCAGGTCGCTTAGGAGCGCCACGGTGACGATGAAGACCAGCGTAGCGGCGTAGTCCAGTCGGCGACGCGGCGAGCGGTCGAGCACGACGGTCCAGAACAGCAGGGCGGCCAGCAGGAAGCTCAGATGCTCGACGGCATGCAGCGGTCCGCCCCGCAACGCCCAACGGTACGGTGCGGGGATGTGCCAGAAGACGATGGTCCCGCAGAACGCGAGCCATACGACCGCCGGATGGAACAGCCCGTGGACGGCGCCACGCACCGGCGGCCAACGCCAAATCCGCAACACCTTGCGGCGCCAGCCGCGTGGCAATCCCGCCAGCAGCACTGGCGTCGGTGCGGCCAACGCGAACAACGGCGCCGCCACGACGATCAGCGCCAGATGCTGGATCATGTGCGCCGTAAACAACCCCTCGCTCCACGCGTCGATCGGAGAAAGCAGGGCGACAAAGACCGCCAGCAGCGCCGACACGAAGGCCGCGATCCGCCCGGTTCCCACGAGCGGCCGCCCCCGCCGGCCCATCCGCAGTCGATGAACGCCTCGCACATACCAGATGGCGAGAATGATCATCGGCACGAGGATCGCCGGATTCCCCGACCATCCGACACCTTCGTGATCGCCGCCATGGGCCCATGCCGGCCAGGTGCAAAGCGCCGGCAAGATGCAAAGGGCGCCGATCGACGCCAGGGGCGCGAGCCTGGTCACGCGCATGTCGGCACCAGGAAGGTGTTGATGAGATCGAAGGCCAGGATGGCGATGAACAGCGCGCTGGTGATCAGGCCCCAGACTCCGAGAAAGCGCGTGCGCCCCTCGCCCAGTTCGATCGTCGCGCCTGGCCCCTCGTCTTTGGTGCGTTGCCAAAGGCGCCAGGCGATCAAGGCGGCGATCGCCGTGAGCGCGATGCCCGCGACGTACATCAGGGGCACGGCCGTCGAGACCCAGTTCCATCCGGCGTGCGGCGTCTCGAGCCGTGTGCCGTCCGGGAAGCACCGGTAGCTCGTCAAGGCGTAGGTGATGGTGAGCAGCAGCGCCAGCACCACCGGCCCGGTGGCGAAGCCCAACGCCAGCAACAGCGCCGAGGCCCGATCGCGTTGCGGCGACGGATGGGGAAAAGCGTTCGGCGCCATATCCTGCCCTCCCCTATCGCAGCCGCGGCATGATGTAGAAGGTGAAGAACAGCGTGAGCCAGACCGCGTCGACGAAATGCCAATAGAGGCCGCCGGTCGAGACCGCGGCGTAGCGGGCGCCGTTGAAGTAGCCGAGCAGCGACCACGCCAGCAGCGCCGCAATGATGACCAGCCCGACCACGACATGGGCGATGTGGAAGCCGGTGAGGGTGAAATAGAGCGAGCCGTAGATGTGCGTGGCGTAGTTGAAATGCTGATGCGACCATTCCAGTCCCTGGATGGCCACGAACACCGCGCCGAGCACGAGGCTCGCCAACAGCCCGAGCGTCAGCCACAGGCGTGAGCCGCACTTGATCGAATGCTCGCCCCACCAGAACGTGGCGCTGCTCGCCAACAAGATCAGCGTGCTGGGCAGCGACAGGTCCATGGCGGGTGGACCGCTCGGCGGCCAGGCCGCGGCGGGCGGCTGCTGCAGGGCGATGTAGTAGTAGCTGAACTGCAGGAAGACGAAGATCGCGCCCTCGGTGATGATCACGAAGAGCATCGCCCACCAGCCGCTGGAGCGCGTGCCGATGCTGCCGATCGGCAGCGGCCGTTCCTCGAGGGTCAGGTAGGTCACGGCACGGCCTCCGTGCGCTGGCCGAGCTCGGCGCGCGGCCACAGCCAGACGAGAGCGGCCACCAGACCCAGGACCAGGCTGGTGCCGATGGCGACGAGCGACAGCAGCAACAGGCCGACGAAGACTCCGGTGATGCAGAGCGCCAGCACGAACGGCATCACTGAATCGTGCGGCATCTTGAGGATCACGTCGGGGATCGCATCCATGGTGCTGACACCCAGCGTCTCCTTGTCGGCGTCGAGCACGGCGCCTTCGTGGATCGACGAATGTCCCTCGGTCTCGCGCAGGCGGTCTTCCCACAAGGGGTGACGGCTCGAGACCGTCGGGATCACGACGAAGTTGTAAGGCGGCGGCGGCGAGGGCACCGACCATTCGAGGCCGGCCGCGTCCCACGGGTTCGGTCCCGCCACTGCGCCGTGCTTGCGGCTCAGGAGGACGTTCGCGAGCAGCACCACGAACCCGATCGCGAACAGATAGGCGCCGAGCGTCGTGATGAGATTGACAATGTTCCAGCCGACGCCGTCGGGGAAGGTGTAGATGCGCCGCGGCATGCCCAGCAGGCCGGCGATGTGCATCGGGAAAAAGCCGAGGTTGAAGCCGGCAAACATCAGCCAGAAGTTCCAGCGCCCCAGCCGTTCGTTCAGCATGTGGCCGGTCATCTTGGGGAACCAGAAGTAGATGCCGCCCATCACGGCGAACAGGTTGATGCCGATCAGCACGTAGTGGATGTGGCCGACCACGAAATAGGTGTCGGTGACCTGCCAGTCGACGGGGATCGCGGCGGTGAGGAAGCCCGACACGCCGCCGATAACGAACAGGAAGATGAAGCTCGCGAAGAACAGCGAGGCGGTGCAAAGGACGAAGCGGCCGGTGCGGATCGTGGCGATCCAGGCGAACACCGAGATCGCGCTTGGCACGACGATGATCAGCGAGGCGGCGTTGAAGAACGACATCGAGAGGTTGGGCAGGCCGGTGGCGAACATGTGGTGCACCCACACGCCGAACCCGATGATCATCGTGACCACGGTGGCCAATGCGACGGCGGTCTGCGCCACCAGCGGCCGGCGGCAGAATACCGGCAGGGCATCCGACACCATGCTCATGGCGGGCAGCACGATGGCGTAGACCCAGGGATGGCCGAACATCCAGAACAGGTGCTGCCACAACAGCGGCTGGCCGCCTTCCGGCGCGTTGTAGAAGTGCGTCCCGAGCTGTCGATCGGTCCACAGCATGAAGAAGGCGAGGCTGACCGAAGGGATGGCGAGCAGGTTGCCCGCCGAGGCGGTCAGCGTTCCCCAGATCATCATCGGGAAGCGATTGATGGACATGCCGGGCGCACGGGTGCGCAGCGCCGTCACCATGAAGTTGATGCCGCCCACCGTCTGCGACAGGCCGAACAGGATGAAGCCCAGGGCGTAAAAATCTTGGTTGAGCCCGGGGTTGTACGGCTTCGAGGCGTACGGCACGTAATTGAACCAGCCGTCGTTGGGCCCTGCGCCGATGATGAAGCCGGCGTAGAGGAACAGACCGGAGAACAGGTACAGCCAGTACGAGAAAGCATTGAGGCGCGGCAGCGCCATGTCGCGCGAGCCCAGGATCAGCGGCCACAGGTAGTTGCTGAACCCCGACAGCACCGGCATGGCGTAGAGGAAGATCATCGTGACGCCGTGCATCGAGAACAGCTCGTTGTACTGCGTCGGCGTCAGCACCGTCTGATCGTGCCACGACAGCTGCAAGCGCATCACGGCGGCTTCGATGCCGCCCAGGATCAGGAAGGCGAACGAGGTTACGAGGTAGCGGAGGCCGATCTCCTTGTGATCGACCGTGCCGAACCAGCCGATGAGGCCGGGCTTGGTCTCCCACAGCGTCTCGAGCCGCTCCGCCAAGGGCGAGCCGTAATCGGCCGGTGTGACCTCGGGCACTCTGCTGTAGTCGGCGACCGTCACCATGATCTCCCTACTGCAGGGTTGCGAGATAGGCTTGGATCGACACGAGCTCCGGCCCGCTGAGCGCCAGCGGCGGCATCTTGTTGCCGGGCTTCGGGCCCTGCGGATCGGCGATCCACGCCGCGAGATGGCCAGGCGTGTTCGGCAACGTGCCCGCGGCAAGCGACGTGCGCCGCGCGAGGTGCGTGAGGTCAGGTCCGTAGATGCCGCCCGCCATGGTGCCGAGAACCGCATGGCAAGCGCCGCAGCGGCGGACGAAGGCCTGCTGGCCGACCACCGCCGGACCGTCCGTCGGCGGGGGCGAAGGCCGAAGCTGAGCGTCCCACCACGCGTTGAAGGCGCCCGGCGGATCGGCGATCACCGAGAACGCCATGTGGGCGTGCTGCAGGCCGCAATACTCGGCGCACTGGCCGCGATAGGCGCCGGGCTCGCCGGCCTCGATCCAGGTCTCGTTGACCTGGCCTGGAATGAGGTCGGTCTTGCCCGACAAGGCGGGCACCCAGAAAGAGTGGATGACGTCGGCGCTCTTGAGTCGAAGATGGACGGGCAGCCCGACCGGGATGTGGATCTCGTTGGCGGTGGTGAATTGACGCGATTGGATGGTCGCCGCATAGCGCGCTTCCCACCACCATTGATGACCTGTCACGTCGATCGTCAGGGCCGGCGTGGTGCGCGGCGCCGCGACGTGCGCGATCACCGCCATGCTCCAGACCAGCGAACCCAGCAGCGTCAACGCCGTGAGCGCCAGCCCGAAATAGATCCAGCGCAGCCCACCCGGCGGTCGCGACACGGGCCACACCCCGGCCCCGCCACCCTGGAAACGAAGACGCGGCCGCGCCAGTCCGGTGCCGATCAGCACGCCGATCACGGCGATAACGATCACGCAGACCGCGAGCAAGGCGTAGTTGAGGTTGAGGATCGAGCGCGCCTTGTCGCTGAAGGCACTGAACAGCGACATCGGCGCATCGGCGCGCGCCGCCGGCCCCGACACCGCAACGACGGCGACCGCCAGTGCTGTGGCGCAGGAGATGCGGTTCATGGCAGTCGGTATCCGCTCGCGACTGATGATGACGAGGTCGCCCACGATCGCCCCGCCCTTGGCTCGCCCTCAAGTGGCAACACGGCAAACTAGTTAAATGGCCAGCGTCGCAACCTTTGCTGCTCGGTGCGAGCGGAACTGCTGTTGCTTTGCAACGTTCAACGATTCGATCCAAGACCAACGAGGATTCTGCCTTGCTCGACGGACGTCATGGCATCCCGAGCGAAGTCGTGTTGGACATTTCGAGCGCCTTTGCAAGGTACTTGCCGCTCAGCCCGCGCGACCGGGCATCGATCGAGCGGCTTGCGTTCGCTACCGAACAACTTCCCGCGCGCCGCAAAATTGTGCAGGAGGGCCGCTCTTGCCGCGACTTGTTCCTCGTGCATGCCGGCTGGCTTGCCGGCTTCCGGCAGCTGCCGGACGGCGGTCGGCAGGTATTCAACTTCTGGCTGCCAGGCGACGTCGCTGGCGTGGAGTTCTTCGCAACCAGGAACGCCACGTTCTCCGTTGCGACGCTCACGCCTGCCCGCATCTCGCGGCTGTCTCTCGATCAGCTGCAGGAATTGAGCGGAAGCGCACCGGCGTTGACGTCCCTGCTTGCGCTTCTCGCTTGTCGCAACGGCACCCTCTTGCGTGAGCGCATGGTCGGTCTGGGTCGCCGGGATGCCTATTGCCGCGTTGGGCATCTTCTCCTCGAGCTCGCGCACCGACAGCATCCCGACGGAGGTCCGGCGATCGCCTGCGCGGCGTTCCCTCTGACCCAACTCGAGGTCGCGGACGCCACCGGTCTCACCGCTCCTTACGTCAACCGCATCTTGCGCTCGATGCGCGAGAGCGGCTTTCTCGCCCTGACGCCGCTCGGGCTCGAATTGCGCGATCCACAAGCCCTCGCCGCCCGGGTGCGCTTTCACAACGGGTACCTGCGCTTTCCGGCAGAGCTTGCCGGGGCTGGGCGACCGCCCCTGCTCTCGCCGGCAACGACTGCGTGATGTGGTTGCGCTGGAGCATCGTTGCCGTAACCTGCTTGGTCGGGGTGAGTGCCGAGGCTGGCGAGCCGGTCGCGGCAAATCCGCAATCGGTCGTCATCGGATTCGTGACCGAGCATCAGCACCACACCCAGTCCGCCAGCCCGCTCGACGTCAACGCCGACGACGAGGGTCTCCAAGGTGCGCGGCTCGCCTTGTCCGACAATGCCACGACCGGGCGGTTCACCGGCCAGGCTTTCGTGCTCGCCGAGAGGGTCGTATCCGATCCCCAGTCGGCCGCGGACGCGGTGCGCCAGCTCGGCGATGCGACCGCCTTCATCGTGGCCGACCTGCCGTCTGATGCCCTGCAGGCGGCACTCGGGGCGCTCTCCGACGGGGTCACGGTGCTGAACACGCGCGTCACCGACGATCAGTTGCGCAATGAAGGCTGTCGCGGCTCGCTTCTCCATGTCGCACCGAGCCGGGCCATGACGGCCGATGCATTGGCGCAGTACCTTGCCGTCAAGCGTTGGAACCGCTGGCTGCTGGTGATCGGCCGGCATCCCGAGGACGAGCTTTATAGCGCCGCGATCCGTCGTGCCGCCGCGCGGTTCGGCGCGCGGATCGTCGCCGAGAGGCGATGGACCTTTGAGGCCGGCAATCCGCACGCCGACACAGGCCACGTAAACCTGCAGGCCGAGGTACCGGCCGCCACGCGCGGACCCGATCACGACGTGCTCATCGTGGCCGACGAGGCGGACGAGTTCGGCGACTCGCTGCCGTACAGGACCGCCGCACCGCGACCCGTCGCCGGCACTGAGGGCCTGATCGCAACGGCCTGGAGCCCCGTGCAGGAGCAGTGGGGCGCGCTGCAGCTGCAGAGCCGCTTCCACAAGCAAGCCCGTCGAGCCATGACATCGCGCGACTACACGGCATGGCTCGCCGTTCGTGCCCTCGGCGAAGCGGCGCTGCGCACCCAGAGCAACGACGCTCATACGATCCTCTCGTTCATGACGGGCAAGAATTTCCGACTGGCCGGCTTCAAGGGTGAGTCCATGAGCTTCCGGCCATGGGACGGCCAGCTGCGCCAGCCGGTGTTGATCGCGGGCCCGCGCATGCTGGTCTCGGTTTCGCCGCAGCCTGAGTTCCTGCACGAAGGCTCGAACCTCGATTCGCTCGGCTTCGACGCCGCCGACAGCAAATGCCGGCGGCCATGATCAAGGCGATGCCTCTGGCCACGCTGATGGCGGCCGTCGTGCTCGCGGCGGCCGACGCCCGCGCCGAGACGATCTTCGTCAGCAACGAGCAGGACAACACGGTATCGGTGATCGACGGCGGCACGCTCGCGGTCGCCGCCACCATTGCAGTGGGCCGCCGGCCGCGTGGCATCGAGGCGAGCGGCGACGGCAAGACGATCTACGTCGCGCTGGGCGACGACGATCGTATCGACGTGATCGATGTGGCGTCGCGCAAGGTGACGGGAAACCTGCCCTCGGGTCCCGACCCGGAGCGCTTCACGGTCTCGCCCGACGGAGCCCGCCTTTACATTGCCAACGAGGACGACAACACGGTCTCGGTGCTCGACATCGCTGGCCGCAAGATCACGGCCGACATTGCGGTCGGCATCGAGCCCGAGGGCATGGCGGTGTCGCCCGACGGCGCCTTCGTGGTGTGCACCTCCGAGACCACCAGCATGGCACACTTCATCGACAGCAAGACGCTGGAGCTGATCGACAACGTGCTGGTCGACACCCGGCCGCGGGTCGCGCAGGTCACCCGCGATGGCAAGCACGTCTGGATAACGTCCGAGTTGCGCGGCACGGCGAGCGTGCTCGACGCGCGATCGCACGCCATCCTGGCGCACATCGACTTCGCGCCGCCCGGCGTGCCCTTGGAGCTGGTGCAGGCCGTGGGCGTGGCGATCGCCCGCGACGGCGAGCGCGCCTTCGTGGCCCTGGGACCGTCGGCCCGTGTGGCCGAGATCGATGCCCGGCAGTTCAAGGTCCTGCGCTATCACCTGGTCGGCCAGCGCGTGTGGAACCTCGCCTTCTCGCCCGACGGCAAGCGGCTCTACACCACCAACGGCAGCAGCAACGACATCTCCGTCCTCGATCTGGAGAGCGACCGCGTGGTGAAGTCGCTGGGCGTCGGCCGCTCGCCATGGGGCGTGGTTTCCGTGCCATGAACGCACTCGAGACCCAGGGCCTTGGCCATCGTTACAAGCGCACGGCGCTCGACGCGGTGAGCTTCACGGTCGGCCGCGGCGAGTTCGTCGTCCTGCTCGGGCTGAACGGCGCGGGCAAGACGACGCTGTTCTCGCTGATCGCCGGCCTGCTGCCGCTGCAGACGGGAGCGCTGAGCGTGCTGGGACACGCGTTGCCGCAGGAGCGGACCCGGGCGCTGGCCCGCTGCGGCTTCGTCTTCCAACAGCCGGCGCTCGACCTCGACCTCACGCTCGCCGAGACGCTCGCCTACCACGCCGCCCTGCACGGCGTGTCGCGCCGTGATGCGTTCCGCCGCATCGACGCCGAGCTGGCGCGCTGCGGGCTCGCCGATCGCAAGCGCGACCTCGTCCGCACCCTGTCGGGCGGCCAGCGCCGCCGAGTCGAGATCGCGCGCTGCCTTTTGCACGAGGTCGACCTGCTGGTGCTCGACGAGCCCACCGTCGGGCTCGACATGCCGAGCCGCAAGGCAATCCTCGACCGGGTGCGCGCGGTATGCCGCGAGACGGGCTGCACCGTGCTCCTGGCGACGCATCTCCTCGACGAGATTGCCGACGGCGATCGGATCATCGTGCTGCACGAGGGCCGCATCGTCGACGATGGGACGACAAGGACGGCGAGGGAACCGCTACCGCGGCGGTTTGCGCGGCTGGTCGGGCTGGAGGCAGCGGCATGAGCGCGTTGTGGCTTCGCTGCTTCGCCGGCATCGTGACGCGCGAGTTCCTGCGCTTCCTGCGCCAGCGCAGCCGCTTCTTCGCCTCGCTGGTGCGACCGGTGGTCTGGCTGGTGATCTTCGCGACCGGCTTTCGCGCCGTGCTCGGCTTGTCGCGCATTCCACCGTATCAGACGTATGTGCTGTACGAAGAATACATCGTGCCCGGCCTCGTCGGGCTGATCCTGCTGTTCAATGCCATGCAGACGGCGCTCTCGATGGTGTTCGACCGCGAGATGGGCAGCATGAAGGTGCTGCTGGTGAGCCCGCTGCCGCGCTGGTACCTGCTCACCTGCCGGTTGCTCTCCGGTGTCGTCGTCGGGCTGCCGCAGGTCTACGCCTTCCTCGCCTTCGCCTGGCTGTGGGGCATCCGTCCGCCGATCGCGGGCCTGCTCTATGTCGCGCCCGCCGTCGTGCTCGCCGGCCTGATGCTGGGCGCGATCGGGCTCTTGGTCTCCTCGATGGTCGAGCAGCTCGAGAACTTCGCGGGCGTCATGAACTTCGTGATCTTCCCCATGTTCTTCGCCTCGACCGCGCTTTATCCGCTATGGCGGCTGAGCGACGCCGATCCGGTGCTCGCCGCCGTGGCGTGGCTCAACCCGTTCAGCCACGGCGTCGAGCTGATCCGCTTCGCCCTCTACGAGCAGCTCGATACGCTTTCACTCGGGGTCACGGCGGCAACCGCGATCGTGGTCATGGCGCTCGCGGTATGGCGCTACGACAGCGGCCGCATCCTGCGCCGGCAGCTGGCCGGAGGGGCGGCATGAGATTCCTGGCCGCGCTCCTGCTCGCAGGGGTGGCGACTGTGCCTGCCGAGGCGGGGTCGCTCAGGGTCTGCGCCGATCCCAACAACTTGCCGTTCTCCAATGCCAAGGGCGACGGTTTCGAGAACCGCATCGCCCAGCTGATGGCCGAAGATCTGCACGCCGAGCTGGAATACACTTGGTGGGCGCAGCGACGCGGTTTCGTGCGCAACACCATCAAGGCCGGTCTTTGCGACGTCGTGATGGGCGTGCCTGCCAACTTCGAGCTGCTGCAGACCACCCGCCCCTACTACCGGTCGACCTACGTGTTCGTCACACGCCGGTCGGATGGGCTCGACATTGCCTCGTTCGACGACCCGCGCCTCACGACGCTGCGCATCGGCGTGCAGATGATCGGCGACGACGGCGCAAACACGCCACCGGCCCATGCACTCGCCCGACGCGGCATCACGAGCAACGTGAAGGGCTACATGATCTACGGCGACTACCGGAGCGAGGCGCCGACTGCGCCGATCGTGAATGCGGTAGCGGCAGGCGAGGTCGACCTCGCCATCGCGTGGGGGCCGCAGGCGGCATACTTCGCGGCGCGCGAACCAGTGCCGCTCGCATGGACGCCGGTGACCCCATGGCTGGACGGGCCGCGGCTTCCCATGGTGTTCGACATCTCCATGGGCGTCGCACGGCAGGAGACGTCGCTCCGCACCGAGCTGGACGCGGCGATCGCGCGCCACCGTGTCGAGATCGACGCGATCCTCGCAGCCTACGCCGTGCCGCGCGTCGACCGTCCGAGCCGATAGCTCTTGCCTCTGTCATCGCGAGCGCAGCGAGGGATCCTTGAGGCAACCGGAAGGATCCCTCGGCCTGCAGCCTCGGGATGACTGGGGCTTCGCATTGTGGGCGGCGCTCACGCGACCGCGGCCTCCAGCAGGCGCCCCTCCTCCCGCCGTTCGCGACTGAGCTCGATCTCCCGATCATGCCACTGCCGGAGCGTCGAACGGTGGCCTATGGAGACGATGGTGGTGTTCGGCAGGTGCTTCTTGAGGGCGCCATAGGCCTTGGCTTCGGCCGACTCGTCGAGCGAGGACGTCGCCTCATCGAGGAACAGCCAGTCCGGCTTGAAGACCAGCGCCCGCGCCACGGCCAGCCGCTGCTGTTCGCCGCCCGAGAGCACGTTCGACCAGTGCATCACGTCGTCGAGGCGGCTGGCGAGATCGTCGAGCTCGACGGCCTCGAGTGCGTCGACGAGCTCCTGGTCGCTGGCGGTCGAATGATGATCGGGGTACTTCACCGCGTCACGCAAGGTGCCGATCGGGATGTATGGCTTCTGCGGCAGGAACAGCACGCGGGCGCCCGCCGGCACGCGGACCGTCCCGCTGCCGAAGGGCCAGATTCCAGCCAGGGCGCGAAACAGCGTGCTCTTTCCCGATCCGCTACGGCCGGTGATCAGGGTCGGCCGTCCCGGGGTCAGGGCCAGCGCCGTGTCGCGCAGCAGGACCTGGCCGTTCGGCAGGCCAAGCGTGAGAGGACCGGCGCGCACCTCGCGGCCGGGGTCCGGCGCGAGCGCGATCTCGGTTTCGGGCTTGGCGTCGGTCGCGACCAGCAGACCTTTGAGGCGATCCATCACCGCCCGCATCTCCGCCACCGTCGTGTAGTTGTCGACGAAGAACGACAAGGCGCCCTGCACCTGCCCGAACGCCGAAGCGGTCTGCGTCATGATGCCGAAGGTGATGGCGCCGGCAAAGAAGCGCGGCGCGGTGACCACGTAGGGGAACACGATCGCGATCTGGCCATAGCCGACCTGGTACAGGATGAGCTGGGCCTGGGTGAACAGCACCTTCCAGCCGTTGGCGAAAACGTCGGCGAAGCGCAGGGTCAGCTGATCCGCCTCTTGAGCCTCGCCGCGATAGAGGGCGATGCCCTCGGCATTCTCGCGCACCCGCACGAGCGAGTAGCGGAAGTTCGCCTCGTAGCGCTGCCTCAAGAAGTTCAACGGGATGAGACGCCGGCCGACGATATGCGCGAGGAGCGTGCCGACGACGGCGTAGACCAGGCAGACCCAGGCCATGTAGCCGGGCACGGTGACGTCGATCCCGATCGGCGCCAGCGACAGCGGCCCCGACAGACGCCACAGGATGGCGAGGAACGACACCAGCGTCGCGATCGCGCCTATAAGGCCCAGCAGCAGCTGCATGGTGTACTCGCCGAGAAAGCGCAGATCCTCCGAGATGCGCTGATCGGCATTGTCGACGGTGCGTTGCAGCTCGATGCGGTAGTAGCCGCGGTCGCCCAGCCAATGGTCGATGTAGAGGCGCGTCAGCCAGCGTCGCCAACGCAGCCGCAAGTAGGGGCTGACGACAGCCCGCGCGACGCCGATCACGATGTAGATGGCGGCCAGCCAGGAGAAGGTGATGATCTCGGTCCAGAACGCCGCCTGGTCCTTGTTCTCGATGCTGTCGTAGAAGCGCCGGTTCCATTCGTTGAACAGCACCTCGGTGCCGACCGTGCTCAAGGTGAGCAGGATGGCACCGATCAACAGCGCAAGGCCGATCGGCCATTCCTCAGACCTGAAATAAGGCACAACCAGGCGCCACCAGTCGCCGACGAACGAACCGACCTTGCTCATGCGAAAATCCTCTTTGGCGCGCACACTAGGGCACGTTCCCATCCGCTGGAACGGTCCGGCGACGGTGCTGCCGGTTAAATCTTTTCAATCTAAGGCACTCGCCCCTTCGCGCCGGGTTCGGCGCATCACTTCTGCGAGATTGCCGCGTCCCTCGACGGCACCTACGGGCGAGCGAGATAGGGGCTACATCCGCGACGGCAGCCACAGCGCAATGATCGGGAAGACGATCAGGACGACCAGCCGCAGGATGTCGGTGGCGATGAACGGCAGCACGCCCTTGAAGATCGAGGAGAAGGTCACGTCCTGGACCACGCTCTTGATCACGAACACGTTCATGCCGACCGGCGGATGGATCAGCCCGAGCTCGACCGTCATGACGATGATGACGCCGAACCACACCGGATCGAAGCCAAGGGTCGTGACCACGGGAAAGATGATCGGCACGGTCAGGATGATCATGGCCATGGCGTCCATCAGGCAGCCGAGCACGAGGTACATCAGCATGATGAGCGCCAGCACGCCGTAAGCGCCGATGCCGAGGCCGGTCAGGAACTCGGTGACCTTCTGCGGCACCTGGGTGATGGTGAGGAAGTAGCCGAACAGCAGCGCGCCGATCAGCACGGTGAACACCGCCGCCGCCGTGCGCGTCGCCTGCAGGAGCGAGGCGCGGATCTCGGCGCGCCCCAACCGGCGCCGCGCCAGGCCGAGCAGGAAGGCGCCCGCCGCGCCGACGCCGCCCGCCTCGGTCGGCGTGAAGAAGCCGCCATAGAGCCCGCCGATCACGAACAGGAACAGCACGATCGGCGCCCACACGTCGCGCAGGCCCTCGACGCGGTCGGCCCACGACGCCTTCTTCACGATCGGCAGGAAGTCGGGCCGCACGCGGCAGATCAGAGCGATGGTCGCCATGTACATCGTCATCGCCAGCAGGCCCGGCAGGATGCCGGCCATGAACAGCTTGCCGATGTCCTGCTGGGTGATCAGGCCGTAGACCGCGAGCACTGTGGACGGCGGCAGCATGGCGCCAAGCGTGCCGCCGGCGGCGATCACGCCGGTCGAGAAGCTCTGCGGATAGCCGTAGCGACGCATCTCGGGATAGGCCACCGTCGAGAAGGTGGCCGCCGTCGCGACCGACGAGCCGGAGATGGCGGCGAACGCGCCGCACGAGACGATGGTGGCGAGCCCCAGCCCGCCGCGGCGATGACCCACGAACGTATTGGCGGCGCGGAACAGCTCGCGGCTCACGCCCGAGTTGGAGACGAACGCCCCCATCAGCAGGAACATCGGGATGACGCCGAACTGGTAGTCGGTGACGGTGCGCATCGACGTCTGGCCGACCAGCTTCAGCGACGGCGCGCCGCCGCTCAGGTAGGCGTAGCCGCTGACGCCCACCAGCCCCATCGCCATGCCGACCGGTACGCGCAGCAGCATGAGCGCGAACAGCACGAGGAAGCCCAGGAGGGCGACGCCGTCGGGGCTCATCGGGCCGGCGCGCCTTCGGGGTGCAGGTCCTCGGGATGGAAGATCAGGCGGTAGGTCCGAATGGCGATCAGCACCACGGCCGAAACGTCGCCGATCCAGGCGACGGCGAAGAACGGCCAGGTCGGCAGGCCGAGATCGTAGGTCAGCACGTTGTCCTGGTAGGTGGCACGGACCTTGTCGAACAGGGTGTAGGTCTGCACTGTCACCACGAACAGCAGCACGAGCGTCGCGAACACGTCTATCACCCGCTTCCAGCGCCGGCTGGCCGAGGCCCACACGAGATCGACGGTGATGTGGCCGCCACGATAGGAGGTGGCGGCGATACCCCAGAAGATCAGGATGCCCAAAAGCATGCGGCCGAAGTCGTAGGAATCGGGGATCTGCACGCTGAAGAAGCGGCGCAGGAACACCGCCAGGAAGATGTCGGCCGCCACCAGCCCCACGAACAGCGCCGCGATCGCCTCGATCGTGTCGATGATGCGGTCCATGACGGAGCGGTTCATCTTAGCCGTCATCCCGAGCGAAGCCGCCCGAAGGGCGGCGAAGTCGAGGTATCACGATGGGCCTCGCCTATCCGTCATCCCGAGCGAAGCCGGCCGAAGGGCGGCGCAGCCGAGGGACCTTTCTTGTAGAGGCATCGACAGGACGGGTCCCTCCACTACGCTTCGCTCCGGTCGGGATGACGAATAGGTCAAAATCCCGCCTGGTATTTCGCGACGCTCGCCTGGAAGTCCTTGTAGAGCGCGTCGGGATCGGCGCCGGTCTTCCTCACCGCCTCGGCCCAGGCCTTCTGCAGCGGCTCGACGCTCGCCTTCCATTGCTTCAGCTGGTCGGGCGTGAGCGGATAGACCTCGTGGCCGGCCGCCGCCTTCATCTTGGGGAGGCCGGACTCCTCGAAATCATGCCACGGCGAGGTGAGCTTCACCGCCCATTCCGTCGTGCAATGATCGTCGATCACCTTCTTCTGGGCGGGCGACATCGCGTCGTACTTGGCCTTGTTCATCGAGTAGGTGAACACGGCCGAGAAGAGCGGCACGTCCATGTGGTACTTGGTGACCTTGTCGAGGCCGAACAGGAACATCGAGCCCCAGGGAAAGAAGATGCCGTCGGCGACCCCGCGCTCCAGCACGTCGCGCGCCTCGGGCGCCGAGGCCTGCACGTTGGTGCCGCCCAGCATGGTCACCATCTGGCCGAGCGTGCTTTGCGCCGGCCGGATCTTCATGCCCTTGATGTCCTCGGGCACCGTCACCTTCTTGCGCCCGTGGTAGGTGCCGGGATCGAGGATGAAGGCCAAGCAGAAGTGCGTGTCCTTCATCTCGGTGGCGGCAAGCTTGCGGTACCAGGCGTCGAGCGCCGCGGTGCCCTTCTTGGCGTCGGCGAAGGTGAAGGGAATTTGGCCGACCGCGATGATCGGGAAGCGGCCGGGCTGGTAGCCGGGATTGACGTAGGTGATATCGGCGATGCCGTCACGCGCCATGTCATAATGGTCGAACGCCTTGCCGAGCTGCTCGGACGGGAAGATCGCCGACTTGATGGTACCGCCCGACTGCTTCTCGATGTCGGCCGCCCATTCCTTGGTCGACGGAACCAGCGGATGCGCCGGCGGCAGCCAGATCGAGATCTTCAGGTCGACCGGCCTATCTTGCGCCATCACTGCCTGCGCCACGGCCGACGTGCCCAGCAGCCCGATCACCAGCGCCAGCGCCATTCTTTTCATGGCGGCTCCTCCCATATTGTTTGCTCCCCCAACTATATCGGCGCATGACAAGACCGCCAACGCGCTTTATAGGCGCGGCGCCAATGGATTCCCCACTCGCCTCTCGCCGCGCCTCGCTCGACGTGCTCGTGGCCTGCCTCGACAAGCGCCAGCCTCTGGACGATGCGCTGGCGCGTCATTCCGGCTTGGCGGCTTTCGAACCGCGCGACCGTGCCTTCGTGCGTCTCCTGCTGGCGACGACGCTCCGGCGGCTGGGCGAGATCGACACCGTGCTGGCGGGTCTGATCGAGCGTCCGCTCGATGCGAGCAACAGCATCGGGCGGCAAGTGCTCCGCCTCGGCGCCGCGCAGCTCTTGTTCCTCGGCACGCCGGCCCATGCCGCAGTCGACACCTCGGTGCGTCTGATGGTCGATGCCGGGCTCGCCCACCTGAAGGGCCTCGCCAATGCCGTCCTGCGTCGCGTGTCGCGCGAGGGAGCGGCCCTGCTCGAGGTCCGCGATCGCGCGGGACTGAACGTCCCGGCGTGGCTGTGGGAGAGTTGGCTCTCGGCCTACGGCGAGCAGACGACTCGCGCCCTGGCCGCAGCACATCTCGCCGAAGCACCGCTCGACCTGATGCCGCGCGCCGATGCCGCGCAGTGGGCGCAGCGGCTCGGCGGCGAACTACTACCCACAGGCACCATCCGCAGGCCGGCTGGCGGCGCAGTCTCCGACCTGCCGGGCTACATCGATGGCACGTGGTGGGTGCAGGATGCCGCCGCCAGCCTGCCGGCCCGGTTGCTGGGCGACGTGGCAGGCAAGCAGGTCGCTGATCTCTGCGCCGCGCCGGGCGGCAAGACCTTGCAGCTTGCCGCGGCCGGCGCGCGGGTCACTGCGGTAGACATTTCCGCCCGCCGCATGCAGCGGCTGCGCGAAAACCTTGCGCGCGCCGGACTGGCTGCGGACCTGGCCGCCGACCTGGTCACGGCAGACGCCGCAAAGTGGCAACCTGGGCGGAGCTTCGAGGCCATCCTGCTCGACGCCCCGTGCTCGGGCACCGGAACCCTGCGACGCCATCCCGACATCGCCTGGCTGAAAGACGAGCAGGACATCCGCCGCCTGACTGCGACTCAAGACCGGCTGCTCGAGCACGCGGTCGAGCTGCTGAAGCCCGGCGGCAAGCTGGTCTACGCCGTTTGCTCGCTGCAACCTGAGGAAGGTCCGGTGCGGATCGAGGCCTTGCTCGCGCGGGACAACCGGTTGCGCCGCCTTCCTGTCCAGTCCGCCGAGGTACCCGGCCTGGAGGCGGCGGTGACCGCTGCCGGTGACGTGCGGACCTTGCCCTCGATGTGGGCCGAGCGCGGCGGCATGGACGGCTTCTATATCGCGCGGGTCATCCGACAGGATTGATTTTCTGATCCATCCGCGGTCGGGTTGAACATCTTCGTGATCAAGAACATCGCCCCCGACGTCCCGCTCGGTGAGGTGATCTGGCGCCTGCTGCCGTTCGTCGTCCTCGTGACCCTAGCCGTCGTGGTGCTTTGTTTCGCCCCCGAAATCGCCATCTGGTTGCCCGACAGGGTGATTAGGATCACGCGATAGCTCCGCCGCCGATTGACAACGAAAGCGTGCGGTCGGAGCATGGCGAAAGGTTTTTGGGGATAGGCGAATTGCTGGACGTTGTGAGGTGCATTGCCGTTGAGCATGACCCTTGGCTGGTGCTGCTCGCGGTCCTGATCTGCTGCGTCGGCGCCTTCGTCGTCGCCGAAATGTTCGTCCAGGTGCGGACCACGTCCGGCATCCAGCGCTTCGGTTGGATATTTTTGACGGCGATAGCCGCCGGCGCCACCATCTGGTGCACGCACTTCGTGGCGATGCTCGGCTACGAGGTCGACGTACCCGTCCATCTCGATCCGGTCCTGACGATCGTCTCCCTGATCGTGGCGATCGTCGGCATGTCGATCGGCCTGGCCGTCGGCTTGTGGGGTGCGGGAGCGCTCTATCCGCTGATCGGCGGCGCGCTGGCCGGCGGCGCCATCTCGGCCATGCACTACACGGGCATGGCGGCGTTTCGCGTCGACGGCCTGGTCGAATGGCGGATCCCCTATGTCGTGGCGTCGGTGCTGTGCTCGATCGCCTTCTCCGCCGCCGCCTTCGCCGCCCTCTGCTCGGCGCGGCTCAGCGGACGCCGGCGCCTGTGGCTGGGCGCCGGCCTGTTCGCCACGGCCATCGTCACCTTGCACTTCGTGGCGATGACGGCGCTGCGCATCGCGCCGCTGTCGCTCAGCGACAAGCCACTGACGTCGGAAGGCATGCGCGCGCTCGGCCTGGCGACCGCGTTGGTCGGGCTGATCGTCATCGCCGCCGGCATCGCCGCGGCGCTGATCGATCGTCACACCCGCTCCGACGCCATGCAGCGGCTGCGGCACATGGCCATGAACGATGCCCTGACCGGCTTGCCCAACCGGTCGAGCTTCCAGGCCGAGCTGCAGCGGCAGGTGGACGTGGCGCGCACGGCGGGAACCAAGCTTGCCGTCGTCGCCATCGATCTCGACCGTTTCAAGGAAATCAACGACGTCCATGGCCACAAGGCTGGTGACGACGTGCTGGTCATGCTGGCCGACCGCATGCGGGACCAACTGCAGGGCGAGGAGGTGGTCGCACGCCTGGGCGGCGACGAATTCGTCGCCCTCACGCGGTTCCAGGAGCGTGGCGATCTCGCGAAGTTCGCGGCCCGGCTCGACGCCGCGTTGAAGGCGCCGGTCAGCTTCGGGACGATGAGTGCACGGGTCGGAGCCGGCATCGGCGTCGCGGTGTTCCCGGACCATGCCGAGAGTGTGGAGGCGCTCGTCAACAACGCCGATCTCGCGATGTACCGCGCCAAGCACGAGGGCTCGTTCGAGCCGCGATTCTACGACGCCAGCCTGGACGAGATCGTGCGCGAGCGGCGCGAGCTCGCCAACGACCTGCGCCGCGCCATCGAGGAGGACCAGCTCGCGCTGCACTACCAGGTCCAGACCTCGATCACGACGCGCGAGGTCACGGGTTACGAGGCGCTGCTGCGCTGGCACCATCCGCTGCGCGGCAACATTCCACCAGAGGTGTTCATTCCGGTTGCCGAAGAAAGCGGCCTGATCTTGCCGCTCGGCGAATGGGTGCTGCGGCAGGCCTGCCGGGACGCGACGACCTGGCCCAACCAATCGAAGGTGTCGGTCAACGTCTCGCCGCTGCAGCTGGCGCATGCCGATCTGCCCGGCCTGTTTCGCCAGGTTCTGGGCGAGACCGGGCTTCCCGCGCGGCGGCTCGAGATCGAGCTCACGGAGACCGCGTTCGTGACCGATCGCGTCCGCGCCCTGCACATCCTGCAGCAGATCAAGGCGCTGGGCGTCGGTGTGGCGCTCGACGACTTCGGTACCGGCTTTTCCTCGCTCGAGACGCTGCGCGTCTTCCCCTTCGACAAGATCAAGCTCGACCGGTTCTTCATATCTGGCCTGGCCGACAGCCCGCAGGCCATCGCCATCGTCCGGGCCGTGCTGGCGCTCGGCAAGAGTCTCGCGATCCCGGTGCTGGCCGAGGGCATCGAGACCGACGAGCAGCTCGAAGTGCTGCGCCGCGAAGGCTGCGACGAAGCGCAGGGCTTCCTGCTGGGCAGGCCGGCGCCCATGCCGTCGACCATCGTCGTCGGCGCCGTTGCTCGAGGCGCCGTGCCTCGTGACAGGCCGCTGGGAGGCATTGCGCCGCAATCGACCTGACGGACCGGCGACCTGACGGACCGGCGACCTGACGGGAGGGCGCTACACCATGGAGCTCGGCCGGTAGAACGGCTGATGCTTCGACGTGTCGATGTAGTCGGCGTAGAACTTGCGGACGTGCGGCAGGAGCGCTTTCGAGAGCTTGCGCCGATCGACCTCGTCGTCGCTCAAGGCCTTGCTGAGGTC
>JAFAKN010000611.1 GCA_019235415.1 Alphaproteobacteria bacterium | reverse complement strand
GCCTCCTCGACCTTGCGGCCGGCGTACATCACCACGACGCGATCGGCGATCTCGGCCACCACGCCGAGGTCGTGGGTGATGAAGATCATCGCCATGCCCGACTCGGCCTGCAGGCGCTTCAGCAAGGCCAGCACCTGCGCCTGCACGGTGACGTCAAGCGCGGTGGTCGGCTCGTCGGCGATCAACACAGAAGGGCTGCAGGCGATCGCCATGGCGATCATCACTCGTTGGCACATGCCGCCCGACAGCTGATGCGGATAGGCGTCGAGCCGGCGCGCCGCGTCGGGCATGCCGACCAGCTCGAGCAGTTTTAGCGCCCGGTCGCGTGCCGCGGCTCGCGTGAGATCGGTGTGCGTCGTGAGGACTTCGGCGATCTGCTTTTCGACCGTGGCGACCGGATTGAGCGAGCTCATCGGGTCCTGGAAGATCATGCCGATCTCCTTGCCGCGGACGCCCAGCATGGTTTCCTCGGAGATCGCCACGATGTCGCGGCCGTTCAGCACCACGGCGCCCGACGTGATGCGCGCCGGCGGATCGGGCAGCAGCCGCATGATCGACAGCGCCGACAACGACTTGCCGCACCCCGATTCCCCCACCAGCGCCACCGTCTCGCCCGCGGCGACGCGCAGCGACAGGCTGTCGACGGCCTTCAGGGTGCCGCGGCGCGTGAACAGCGTCGTGCTGAGCTCCCGCACGTCGAGCGGGATTCTTGCCGGACCGCGGGCCTCCAGGCCCGCTTTATGAGCCTGAGCGAGCCTGGAGCCTCGCGGTCCGGCAAGAGGCATCATCGGTCCCGGAGCTTCGGGTTGAGGGCGTCGTTCAGGCCGTCGCCGATCAGGTTGAGGCAGAGCACCGTCACCATGATGGCCACACCGGGAATGGCGCAGATGTACCACGAGCTGCGGATCAGGAGCCGCCCGTCGCCGACCAGGCGGCCCCAGGTCGCGACATTGGGATCGCCCAGGCCCAGGAACGACACCGCCGATTCGAACAGGATGGCGCCCGCCACCACCAGCGAGCTCAGCACGATCACCGGCGGCAGGGCGTTGGGCAGCACTTCGCCCGCGATGATGCGCCAATTGCCCATGCCCATGGCGCGGCAGGCTTGCACGAACTCGCGGTCGCGCAGGGCGAGAAACTCGGCGCGCGTCATACGGGCGATCGAGGTCCAGCTCACGATGCCGATGGCGATCACGATGTTCTCGAGCGTCGAACCCAGGATCACCACGATGGTGAGCACGAAGATCAGGTTGGGGATGGTCTGGAACAGCTCGGCGGCGCGCATGGCGACCTCGTCGACCCAGCCGCCGAAGTAGCCGGCGACGGCGCCGACCGTGACGCCGATCAGGGTCGCTACCGCCGAGGCGGCGAGGCCGATCAGCAAGGTGGCCCGCGCGCCGTGCACGATCATGGCGAGGATATCGCGGCCGAGCGAATCGGTGCCGAGCGGGAAGTCGGGATCCTCGCCCGGCCACAGCTCCGGCGCACCGACGATGCGCAACGGATCGGCGGGGAAGAGCAGGGGAGCGACGATCGCCAGCAGCGCCACCAGCAGGATGACGATGGCGCCGACCAGCGCACCGCGGTTGCGGGCGAAGCGCGTGAGTAAGTCCCATTGGGTGAATTGGGGCCGCGCCATCAGCGGATCTCGATCCGTGGGTCGAGCCACATGTAGACGAGGTCGACGGCGATATTGGCTGCGATCACGACCAGCGAACCCAGCACCATGATGCCGAGCACGACCGGGTAGTTGCGCGAGCTCACCGAATCGAACAGCAGCGAACCGATGCCCGGCCAGCTGAACACGCTTTCGATCACCACGCTGCCCGCCAGCACCGTGCCCATCTGCACGCCGAGGATGGTGACCACGGGCAGCAACGCGTTGCGCAGCACGTGGGAGATCGTCACGCGGGCCCGGCTCAGTCCTTTGGCGCGCGCGGTGCGCACGAAGTCGAGCTGGGCCACCTCGAGCATCGAGGAGCGCATGACGCGGGCGTAGATGGCGGCATAGAACAGGCCGAGCGCCAGGGTCGGCAGGATCAGGTGATGCAGGATGTCCAAAACGCCGCCGCCGCCGCCGATGGTGGTCATGCCGCCGACCGGCATCCAGCCGAGCTTCACCGCGAACAGCACGATCAGCATGATGCCGAGCCAGAACGAGGGCGCGGCGAAGAAGAACATGGCGGCGATCGACACCACGCTGTCCCAGACGGTGCGCACCTTCACCGACGCCACGACGCCGGCCGCCACGCCGACCACCAGCGCCAGCGTGATGCTCGAGATCATGAGCAGGAGCGTCGCCGGCAGATGCACCGCGATGGCGTCGATCACCGGCATGTTCTGGCGGTACGAGAAGCCGAAGTCCAAGTGCAGCAGCGCCCAGATGTATTTCAAGAGCTGCAGCCATACCGGGTCGTCGAGGCCGTAGGTCTTGCGCAACAAGGCGACGGTGGCGGGATCGCTCACCTGGTTCTCGGCCGTCATCAGGTCAAGAAAGCTGCCGGGCGCCAGCTGGATCAGCACGAAGTTGATGACCACCACGCCGAGCAGCAGCGGCACCGCCTGCACCAGCCGCCGCCGCAGGAGCCGCAGCGCCGCGAGGCGCCTCATCCTCCTCCCCTGTAGTCAGGGGAGGTGTCGCCGTAAGGCGACGGAGGGGTCATGCGCTCATCTTGCCGCCCTTGACCCCTCCGGCGCTGCGCGCCACCTCCCCCCGCTGCGCGCGGGGAGGAAAGGCCCATTAGCTCGCCAGCCATATATCGTGCCAGCTGGCGGCGAGGTAGTTGGGATCGTTCGAATGGTTCTGCACCTTGGTGCTGGCGACGGTGATCGATTCCAGCTCGACCAACGGCAGGTTGGGCGCCTCGACCGCGATGATCTTCTGGAACTCGACGACCAGCGCCTTGCGCTTGGCAGCGTCGGTCTCGACCTTGATCTTCTCGACCAGCGCATCGACCTCGTCGGTGTGGAAGCCCGAGGCGTTGCGGAACGGGATGCCCTTCTTGATGCCATCCGAGGTGTAGTACGTCGTGGTCGATGGCACCGGCTCCGACGGATTGGCCTGGTTGGAGATCGCGAGGTCGAAGTCGTAGTCGGTGTAGATGCGCTTGATCGAGGTCGGCCGGTCGGGGACGGTGAGGTTCACGCCGACGCCGACGTCCTCCAGCGCCTGCTTGACGTACGCGCCGATCTTGCCGTTCTCGGTGAACCAGCCGGCGGCCAGCAGGTTCAGCGTGAAGCGCGGCTCCTTGCCCTTCTTCGGGAAGCCCGCCGCG
>JAFAKN010000397.1 GCA_019235415.1 Alphaproteobacteria bacterium | reverse complement strand
GCAGGTGAATGCGCTGATCAATGGCGAGATCGACCTGATCGAGCAGCCGCCGCACGACCTGATCCCGTTGTTGAAGGCCGACAAGGGCATGCAGCTGGTCGACTGGAACCCCTTGGGACACCAGTTCATCATCCGCTTCAACCACGTGGTGAAGCCGTTCGACAATCCGAAGATCCGTAAGGCCGCACTGCTCGCCATGCGTCAGGAGGACTACCTCAAGGCCACGGTCGGCGAGCCGCAGTACTACAAGGTCTGCTCGGCCGCTTTCATCTGCGGCACGCCCAACGCGTTCGACGCGCCGGACGGTTTGCTGGTCAAGCCCGACTTCGAGAAGGCCAAGGCTTTGCTCAAGGAAGCGGGCTACGACGGCACGCCGATCGTGCTGATGCAGTCGACGACCTTGCCGGTGCTGACCAACACCGCGCCCGTTACCAAGTCGCTGCTGGAGCAGGCGGGCTTCAAGGTCGACATGCAGTCGATGGACTGGCAAACCTTGGTGACGCGCAGGACCAAGAAGGATCCGCCGGACAAGGGCGGCTGGAACGTGTTCCACACCTTCTCGGTGGCGGCGGACATCCTGAACCCGATCTCGACCTCGTACATGGTGGCCGACGGCGACAAGTCGTGGTTCGGCTGGCCGACCGATCCGGAGATGGAGAAGCTGCGCGACGCCTATGCCAAAGAGACCGATCCGGCCAAGGCCAAGGAGCTCGCGCACGCCGTGCAGAACCGCGCGCTGGAGACCGGGCAATACGGTTGGATCGGCCAGTGGTACGGTCCGGGTGCGGCGCGCAGCAACGTGATCGGCTGGCTCAAGGCGCCCGTCCCGGTGATGTGGAATATCGAGAAGAAATGACATCATGGCCGCCAACGCGGCCATGATGTCATCCTGAGCGAAGCGAAGGATCCTTCTGGATCAGGAAAGGTCCCTCGCTTCGCTCGGGGTGACAGACAGGAGTGAAATGCTCGACTTCATCGCCCGTCGTCTCGTCGCCATCATCCCCGTGCTCGCGGTGGTGGCGGTCTTCGTCTTTCTGATGCTGCGGCTGACGCCGGGCGATCCGGCGGCGGTCATCGCCGGCGACAACGCCACTTCCGACCAGATCGCCGATATCCGGGCCAAGCTCGGTCTCAACGAGCCCCTGTGGACGCAGTTCGCGATCTGGATCGGCAATGTCCTGCAGGGCAATTTCGGCGAGAGTTTCTTCTTCAAGAAGACCGTGGCCGAGCTGATCGCTCAGCGCATCGAGCCGACCGTCGCGCTGTCGGTCTGCACCCTGCTCTTCGCCGTCGCCGTCTCGGTGCCGATCGGCGTGCTCGCGGCCTACCGCCAGGGCTCGGTCTTCGACCGCGTCGTCATGGGCTTCTCGGTCCTGGGCTTCTCTGTGCCGGGCTTCGTCATCGGCTACTGCCTGATCTACGTCTTCGCCATCGAGCTCGGCTGGCTTCCCGTGCAGGGCTATGTGCGGATCGAGGTTAATTTCTGGCAGTTCCTCGAGCGCATGATCCTGCCCTCGCTGACCTTGTCGGTCGGCTTCATCGCGCTCATCGCCCGCATCACCCGCGCCTCGGTGCTGGAAGTGCTGAACGAGGACTATATCCGCACCGCCCGCGCCAAGGGTCTCTCCAACCGCGTCGTGCTGATGCGCCACGCCCTGCGCAACGCCGCGGTGCCAATCCTGACCGTGATCGGCCTCGGCATCGCGATCCTGATCGGCGGCGCGGTGGTGACCGAGAGCGTGTTCGGCCTGCCGGGGCTGGGCCGCCTCACCGTCGAGGCCGTGCTCAGCCGCGATTTCCCGACCATCCAGACCGTCATCCTGATGTTCTCGGTGGTCTATGTCGTGATCAACCTGCTGATCGACATCAGCTACACCGTGTTCGATCCGAGGATCCGCTATTGACCGTCGCCACCGAAGACGTCGTCGACTCCGCCTCCATCGCGGCAGCATCGACCAAGCGGCGCAGCCTGTGGCTGGTCGCGCTCCACAATCCCAACGTCATCATCGGCGGGGCCATCCTGCTGGTGATGGTGGCCATCGCGGCCCTGGCGCCGTTCCTCGGCACCATCGATCCGACGCGCATCGATCCCGCGGCGCGCAACAAGAAGCCCGGCACCGAGATCACCATGCGGATGGACGACGGCACCACCGTCAAACGCGAGGCGATCATGGGCACCGACAGCCTCGGCCGCGACGTCTACAGCCGCGTGCTCTACGGCGCCCGCGTGTCGCTCGCCGTCGGCGTCTCGGTAGCTTTGATCGCGATCGCCGCCGGCATCGTGATCGGCCTGATCGCCGGCTACATCAGATGGGCCGATGGCTTCATCATGCGCATCATGGACGGGCTGATGGCCATACCAGGCATCCTGCTCGCCATCGCGCTGGTATCGATCTGGCGCGCCGGCCTCGTGACCGTGATCTTCGCCATCGTCGTGCCCGACGTGCCGCGCGTCGTGCGCCTGGTACGCTCGATCGTGCTCACCGTGCGCGAGGAACCCTATGTCGAGGGTGCCATCTCGGTCGGCACGCCGACCTGGATCCTGATGTTCCGCCACATCCTGCCCAACACCATCGCGCCCTTGATCGTGCAGGGCACCTTCATCGCCGCCGCCGCCATCCTGGTCGAGGCGGCGCTGTCGTTCCTCGGCATTGGCATCCCACCCGAGATTCCGAGTTGGGGCAACATCATGGCCGAAGGCCGCACGCTGTTCCGCGTGTTCCCGCACAACATCTTCTATCCCGGCATCTTCCTTGCTTTCACCGTGCTGGCCATCAACATCATGGGCGACGGCCTGCGCGACACCCTCGATCCAAAGATGAGTAAAAAGGTATGACGTCCTCCGCGTCGCCCTCCCCCTCCCCAACCCTCCCCCGTCAGACGGGGGAGGTGGCGCGCAGCGCCGGAGGGGGTCCGGTCCTCGAAGTACGCAACCTCACCGTCTCGCTGCCCAAGGGGGCCGACCGCACGAACGCGGTCGAGAAGGTGAGCTTCACGGTCAACCGCGGCGAGATCGTCTGCCTGGTGGGGGAATCGGGCTCGGGCAAGTCGGTGATCGCCTTCACCGTCATGGGGCTGCTGGCCAAGGCGCTGAAGCCGACCGGCGGCGAGATCCTGCTCGAGGGCGAGAACGTGCTCGCTGCAGACGAGACGCGATTGCGCGACCTGCGCTGCACGCGCATGTCGATGATCTTCCAGGAGCCGATGACGGCGCTCAATCCAGTCATGACCTGCGGCGAGCAGATCGATGAGGTGCTCTCGACCCACACCAACCTCGATGCCAACGCGCGCAAGGCCAAGATCCTGGGCATCTTGGCGCGCGTGAAGCTGCCCGAGCCCGAGCGCATCTACCACTCCTATCCGCACCAGCTGTCGGGCGGCCAGCGCCAGCGCATCATGATCGCGATGGCGCTGGTGCTCGATCCGGTGTTGCTGATCGCCGACGAGCCGACCACGGCGCTCGACGTCACCACCCAAGCCGAGATCCTGAAGCTGATCGCCGAGCTGCAGGAAAGCCAGGGCACCGGCGTCCTGTTCATCACCCACGATTTCGGCGTGGTCGCCGAGATCGCCCATCGCGTCGCCGTGCTGCGCTGGGGTGAGCTGGTCGAGATGGGGCCGACCGAGCAGATCCTGGCGCGGCCCGGACAGGGCTACACCAAGATGCTCATTTCGTCGGTGCCGTCGATCCATCCCCAGCATCGCGGCGAGCGCAAGAACGCTATCACCGTGCTGCGCACCCAGAAGCTCGGCAAGACCTATACCGGCCACGGCTTCTTCCAGAAAGCGCGCGTGGTGAAGGCCGCCGTCGATGTCGACCTCGACATCCGCAAAGGCGAGACCTTGGGCATCGTGGGTGAATCGGGCTCGGGCAAGTCCACCGTGGCGCGCTGCATCGCCCGTCTGATCGATCCCAGCGAGGGCAAGGTGTTTCTGGGCGACACCGAGATCGCCACCATGCCGGCCGGCAAGCTCAGGCCGCATCGCAAGCGGGTGCAGATCGTCTTCCAGGACCCCTACCGCTCGATGAACCCGCGCATCACCGTGGGCGACTTCATCACCGAGGGGCCGATGAACTTTGGCCTCGGGCGGGGGGAGGCGCTTGCTCGTGCCCGCAGGCTCATGGAGACGGTTCGGCTCGACCCCAACGCCCTCGACCGCTATCCGCACCAGTTCTCGGGCGGCCAGCGGCAGCGCATCTGCATCGCCCGCGCCCTCGCGATGGAACCCGAGCTCCTGATCGCCGACGAGGCGGTATCGGCGCTCGACGTGTCGGTGCAGAAGCAGGTGCTGGAGCTTTTGGACGAGATCCGCCAGCGGCTGAACCTCGCCGTCCTGTTCATCACCCACGATCTGCGTGTGGCAGCGCAGATCTGCGACTTCGTCGCCGTCATGAGCAAGGGCCGCGTCGTCGAGTACGGCCCGGCCGAGCAGGTGTTCGGCGCGCCGCGGGACAACTACACCAAGGCGCTGTTCGCCGCCGCCCCCGGCCGCCACTGGGAGTTCGGCAAGTTCGCGGCGGCGTGATAAGCTTCACCTCGCTGTCATCCCGAGCGTAGCGAGGGACCTTTCCTGGCAGCAATGATCCCTCGCTTCGCTCGGGATGACACTACGCGAGGGAGGCATACATGGCCGACAGCGTCTACAAGGTAATCGAGTTGGTCGGTACCAGCAGCGTGTCCTGGGAGAAGGCGGCGCAGGCCGCCGTCGAGCGCGCCGCGCAGTCGCTGCGTGACCTGCGCATTGCCGAAGTGGTCGAGCAGGACCTCGTCGTCGAGGAGGGCAAGGTCACCGCCTACCGCACCAAGCTGAAGCTTTCGTTCAAGTACGAAGGCGGCAGCTGACCTCTTGCTGGGCGCGGGCTCCACGCCCACCTGTCATCCCGAGCGCAGCGAGGGATCCTTAAGGCAACACCAAGGATCCCTCGGCCTTTGGTTTCGGGATGGCAACGGAGCGGGCCCTAGAGGCCCACGGTCCGGCAAGATAGAGTTGGGCATGTCCTCGGCCCTGCTCGAAGAGCCCGCGCTCAACCAGTCGCCGCCGTTCGGCGATGTCGACCTTTTCGGCTCTGACCGCCCGCTGGTCGATGCGGCGCGGCGCGTGGGCCTCGACCTCGCCGCTCTCAGCGCCTGCGGCAAGGACTACGGCTCTGCGGCAACGCTCGATCTCGGCCGCGTCGCCAACGAGAACCCGCCCAAGCTGCGCATCATGGACGGGCGCGGCAATCGCATCGACTTCGTCGAGTTCCATCCGGCGTACCACGCGCTGATGGCCAAAAGCATCGGCCACGGCATCCACGCCTCGGCGCACGACGGCAGCGACCAGGCAGCGCCGATGTCGGCGCGTGCCGTGCGGCTTTATCTCGCCACCCAGGCCGAGAGCGGCCATATGTGCCCCATCACCATGACGCATGCCTGCATCGGCGCGCTGCGGGCCGAGCCGGCGCTGCTCGCCAAATGGCTGCCCCGGATCCAGACCCGCGACTACGACCCGCGGCCGCTGCCGTGGTGGGAGAAGAAGGGCGTGACTCTTGGCATGGGCATGACCGAGCGCCAGGGCGGGACGGACGTGCGCGCCAACATCACCGAAGCCGAAGCGTGCGGCGACCATGTCGAGATCACCGGCCACAAGTGGTTCATGTCGGCGCCGATGTGCGATGCCTTCCTGGTGCTGGCCCAGGCGGAAGGCGGCCTCACCTGTTACCTGATGCCGCGCTACCGCCCCGATGGCAGCCGGAACGCCATCCGTTTCCAGCGCCTTAAGGACAAGCTCGGCAACAAGTCGAATGCCTCGTCGGAAGTCGAGTTCCACGCCGCCTACGCCGAGCGTGTCGGGCCCGAAGGCGCGGGCGTGCGCACCATCATCGAGATGGTGAACCTGACGCGGCTCGACTGCGCCATCGCGTCGGCCGGCCAGAGCCGCATTGCGCTCAGCCAGGCGGTGCATCACATCCGCCATCGCTCGGTCTTCCAGCGCAAGCTGGTCGACCAGCCGGCCATGCGTGCCGTCGTCGCCGACATGGCGCTGGAGCTGGAGGCGCAGGTGGCCCTGGTGTTCCGCCTGTGCCGCGCCGCCGAGCGCGCCACGCTCGATCCGGCAGAGGCCGCCTACGCCCGACTGCTCACGCCGGCGGTGAAATTCCTGGTGTGCAAGAGCACGCCGCAACTGGTCTACGAGGCGCTCGAGTGCCTGGGCGGCAACGGTTACACCGAGGACCTGGCGATGGCGCGCTACTTTCGCGAATCGCCCCTCAACGCCATCTGGGAAGGTTCGGGGAACGTCATGGCGCTCGACGTATTGCGCGCCGCCGGGCGGCACCCTGACCAGGCGATGGCAACCCTCGGCACGCTCGCCAAGACCGCCGCGCACGCATTCGACGTGCGCCCGCTCGCCGACTCGCTGGCAAATTTGCTGAAGTCGAGCGAGGCCGAGCGCCGCGCGCGCTTCGTCTGCGAGGGATTGGCCAAGATCGCCGCCGTGGCGGCGCTGGCCGAAGCCGGTTCCGACTTCTCCCAGCTCTATGCTCATACGCGACTGTCAGCTGCGGGCTTCAGTCATTTCGGCACCGTCGACCTCGGTGATGCGGAAATCCCCCTGATCGAGCGCGCGCTGGCAGCCTGACCATGACCGGCACCGCCCTCCTCGCTCTGGACTGGGGATTGCGAGGAGCGGCCTGCGCCCTTGTCCTCCTGATGGCGGCGGCCCTGCTGCGCGAGCATGGCAAGCTTCTGGCCGGCCGCCTGGGCGCATTGTTCGCGGTCGGCACTGCAGCCTACGCCGTCACTTCGGCAACCGGCTTCTCCCCGCAGCTTGGCGCCTGGGCGATCCCGCTTCTCGCCCTGTCGGCCGGCAACAACGTGGTGTTCTGGTCGCTCACCGGTGCCCTGTTCGACGATGGCTTTCGCCTGCGCTGGTGGCACGTCGCCCTGTGGCTGCTGCTCGTGTTGGCCGGCCTGGCGGCCTGCGTGCTCTCGGTTCCTGTCCTGGGGCTTGGCCTCACCCTGAGCTCGTTCGGCTTCGCTGGGCTGGCGATGGCTCAGGCGCTACGCTCCTGGCGCGGCGACCTGATTGAGCGCCGGCGACGGCTCAGGCTGTTCGTGGTGGCGGGCTCGGCCCTCTACATCGGCATCGAGACGCTCGCCCAACTGTTCGGCGTGCCACGGTCCGCCCCGCAAGGCGCCAGCATGGTCGGCGCCATCGGGTTGTTGATCATCGCCGCGACCATCGCCTGGTCGTTGCTGCGCGTGAGCCAGGCGCAGTCGCTGTTCGCAACCGCCGTGTCGACGCCAGGGCCGCCCGCCGAGGAGCCAGTGACCGCAAGCGAGACTGCCGATCAGGGCCTGCTGGCGGCACTGGAACGCGTGATGGCGACCGAGCGCGCGTACCGCCAGGAAGGGCTCACCATCGGCAGCCTCGCCCAGCAGCTCGGCTTGCCGGAATACCGGCTGCGGCGGCTGATCAACCAGGAACTGGGCCATCGCAACTTCAACAGCTTCGTGAACCGCTATCGCATCGCCGAGGCCAAGGCGGCCCTCGCCGACTTGAGCCAGGCCGAAGTGCCGGTGCTGACCATCGCCCTGGATGCCGGCTTCAGCTCGCTCGGCCCCTTCAATCGCGCCTTCAAGGCGGAAACCGGCATGACGCCAACCGAATTCCGTCGCGCCAACCTCGATCCGCTCGCCAATTCCTCGAATGTCGCGGCTTTTTCGGAATCGGCCGGCCAGTTTTCGAACGCGGCGAGAGGAAATCTCGCCGCCTCGTAGGTTCGCCCCTGTCCACCACAGGGAGAACCATTCATGCCTCGTTACGCCATCTCGCTCGTCCTTGCCGCCGTGTCGCTGGGCGCCTGCGACGGCATCGATCGCGCCACTGCGGTCGCCACCGGCTACGTCAGCCATCAGCTGTGTTCGGCGACATTCGTGTCGCAGCTCGATCCCGAACCGTTCTATCGCCAGGCCGTCGCCCCGATCCTGTCGCCGGTGAGCTTACTCGAGAGCCATCAGGTCGACCGGCAGAAGGCCGAGGTCAGGTCGCGCTTCGCGGGCCTCAGCACGACGCACGCGGTCTTCCGCGGCCCGCTCGGCTGCCTGGTGCTGCACGGCGAGCCACCGGCGCCGGTCGTCCTGCCGCCGGATACGTCGGCGCCGGCCCTGCAGCCCGAGATCGCCGGTCCCGCGATCGTCGAGCCGGACCAGCCGGCGCTCAAGCAGGCGCTCGACCGTGCCTTTGCGGAAAATGCCCAGCCGCCCTATCGCAACACCAAGGCCGTCGTCGTCGTGCGCGATGGCCGGGTGATCGCCGAGCGCTACGCGCCAGGCTACGGCATCGACACGCAGCTGGTCGGCTGGTCGATGACCAAGTCGATCACCAACGCGCTGATCGGCATCCTGGTCCGCCAGG
>JAFAKN010000359.1 GCA_019235415.1 Alphaproteobacteria bacterium | reverse complement strand
GAGACCGGCGCCGTGCGGACCGTCGATGTCGAGCGACAGGCCGTCGGCCGGGCGGACCTCGACGGTGTCGGCGAGGTCGACGAAGGCCACCAAGGAATCGAGCAGGTGGTAGCCGTCGGGACGGCGCCCGACGACGTTCAGCCACAGGTTGACCTTGGCGTGCGCGCGCTTCACGGGGCGGACGCCGCGGTCAGCCGCCCTGCTTGCCGTCGGCCGCTCGCTCGTAGACGGTCGGCTTGTCGTTGGCGGCGCTGAGGCCATTGGCGAGCTTGTCCTTGATGACCGGCAGGCGATCCTTGTCCGGTTTCTGGTTCAGCGCGCGCTCCCACTGGAAGCGAGCCTCGCGGAAGCGGCCGACATGCCAGTAGGCATCGCCGAGGTGCTCGGTGATGGTGGCGTCGTCGCTCTTCTGCTCGATCGCCTTCTCGAGCCATTCGACCGCCTTGTCATACTGGCCGAGGCGATAGAAGGCCCAACCGACTGAATCGGTGATCGCCCCGTCGTCGGGCCTGAGCTCGGTGGCGCGCTCCAGCATCTTCATGCCGTCATTGAGATGCAGGCCCTGGTCGATCCAGCTGTAGCCGAGATAGTTCAGCACGTGCGGCTGGTCGGGCGACAGCTCCAGCGCCTTCTTCATGTCCTGCTCGGCCTTGGGCCATTGCTTGAGGCGCTCCAGCACGATGCCGCGGCCGAAATACACCGGCCAGTAGCGCTCATCGGAGCCTTTAATACGCTGGATGGTGGTGTCGTAGGCCTGCGCCGCCTCGGCGTAGCGCTCCTTGGTGCGCAACAGCTCGGCGAGCGTAAGCGCGGCATCGGTGCGCTCGGGCTTTTCGGCGACCATGGCCTGCAGGCGGCTCACCGCCTGGTCGAAGTGGTCCTCCTTGGCATCGAGTGCGGCGATTCGCAGCCGCGCCTGCCAATGGAGCGGCGAGCTGGGCGCGATTTTTCCCAACGCCGCAATCGCCTTGCCGGTCATGTCGAACTGTTCGTACAGGCTGCTGAGCAGCAGCCAAGCGAAGTCGTTGTCGGGCCGCAGGTTGAGCGACAGCTCGTAGAAGATCAGCGCGAGATCGGCGCGCTGATTGCGCGGGTCGGCGACGAGGCTGCTGCCGATCTCATACAGGAGATCGGAAATGCCCGACGCGGCGGTCGGCGGCTTGGGCGTCGGCGCATTGGGACCGAGCATGCCGTCCATGACGACCGTATCGGTGAACTTCTCGCCGACGGACTTCAGGAGCTCGTTGGCCTCGTCGGTCTTGCCGAGCCGGCGCAGGCCTTCGGCGATGAGGATCATCGACCGAAGGTTGTTCTTGTCCAGACCCATGGCGCGCCGGTACTTGGCCTCGGCGCCCGCCTTGTCGCCTGCCATCTCGTCGAGCTGCGCCTCGTCGATCAGGCCCACGCCCTCGCCGCGCTGCACGCCCGCGGTCTTCAGCTTGGCAAGCAGAGCGCGAGCGGCGGCGTAGTCCTTCTCGCCGGCCTTCAGCCAGACCAGCATGGATTCGCGCAGAGGTCCCAAGCTGTTGTCCGCACCGATCTTGCCGAGCTGGAACTCGGCTGTGCGATAGTCGCCCTTCTTGATCGACTGGACGGCCAGCACGAGGTTGGCCATGGCGTCGCCCGGCTTACGCGCCAGCACCTGGGGCGCAAGCTCGGCGGCCTGATCGATGCGGCCGGCATAGAGGCGCATGCGGAACGCCGAGTAGACAAGGTCGGGATCGTCGGGACTGAGGGCGAGCGCGCGGTCGATCTCGTCGGCTCCCCCCTCGTAGTCGTGGTCCTGCTCGGCGACCCGCGCCGCCAGGTAGCGGCCGCTGAGCGGCACCAGCGCAAACTGGGGCACGCGCGGCGGGGCCGGCTTGGCGGCCGGCGCCGGCTTGGGTTGACCGCCTTGCGCTTGACCCCCTTGTTGGGCGACGCCGAGTGTCGGAAGACTGAGGAGAGCCGCTGCCGAGAGCAGCGCGAAGAGTGTGCGTTTCATGCCCATCACATGTTCGGGTAATTGGGGCCACCGCCCCCTTCGGGGACGGTCCAGTCGATGTTTTGCGCCGGATCCTTGATGTCGCAGGTTTTGCAGTGCACGCAGTTTTGGGCATTTATTTGGAAACGTGGCTGGCCGTTGTCCGCCGTCACCACTTCATAGACGCCGGCCGGGCAGTACCGTTGCGCGGGCTCTGCATATAGCGGCAGGTTGACGGCAATGGGGATCGACGGATCCCTGAGCCGCAGGTGGACCGGCTGGTCCTCCTCGTGGTTGGTGTTCGACAGGAACACCGACGAGAGCTTGTCGAACGAGATCACGCCGTCCGGTTTGGGATATTGGATAGGCTGGAACTCAGCCGCCGGCCGCAGGCATTCGTGATCCGCCTTCTTGTGCCGCATGGTCCACGGCACGCGAAGCCCTAGGTCGTGCAGCCACATGTCGAAGCCGCCGTAGAGCGTACCGAGCGTCGTTCCCCAGCGCAGCGCCGGCTTCACGTTGCGCACCTTGTCGAGGTCCTTCCACAGCCACGAGGCTTTCAGCTTCACAGGATAGGCTATGAGCTCGTCGCCGCCGGTCTTGCCCGCCGCCAGCGCTTCGAACGCGGCTTCGGCCGCCAGCATACCGCTCTTGATGGCATTGTGGCTGCCTTTGATGCGCGGCACGTTGACGAAACCCGCCGAGCAGCCGATCAGCGCGCCGCCGGGGAAGACCAGCTTCGGGACCGACTGGATGCCGCCCTCATTGATGGCGCGGGCGCCGTAGGCAAGCCGCTTGCCGCCGTGCAGGTATTTCGCCACATCGGGATGCGTCTTGAAACGCTGGAACTCGTCGAACGGCGCGAGGTAGGGGTTCTCGTACTCGAGATGGACGACGAACCCGATGGACACGAGGTTGTCGCCGAAGTGATACATGAAGGAGCCGCCGTGGCTCCGGGTCTCGCTGAGCGGCCAGCCCTGCGAGTGCGCCACCAAGCCCTTCTTGAACTTCGCCGGATCGACCTGCCAAAGCTCCTTGAGCCCGATGCCGAACTTCTGCGGATCGACGCCGGCGCGTAAGTCGAACTTGTCCATCAGCTTCTTGGCCAGCGACCCGCGCACGCCTTCGGCGATCAGCGTGTACTTGGCGAGAAGGTCCATGCCCTCCGTGTAACTGTCCTTGTGCTCACCGTTCTTGCCGATGCCCATGTCGCCGGTGGCGACGCCGTGCACGGCTCCGTCCTCGGTGTAGAGCACCTCGGCGGCAGCGAACCCGGGATAGATCTCCACGCCCAGCGCCTCGGCCTGCTGCGCGAGCCAACGGCAGACCTCGCCCAGGCTCACGATGTAGTTGCCGTGATTGTTCATCAGCCGCGGCATCAGGAAATTGGGGAAACGGAACGAGCCCGACTTGGTCAGGAACAGGAACTGGTCGTCCGTGACCTCGGTCTCGAGCGGCGCGCCCTTCTCCTTCCAGTCGGGGATGAGCTCGTTGAGGCCGATGGGGTCGACCACGGCACCGGACAGGATGTGGGCGCCGATTTCCGAGCCCTTCTCGATCAGGCACACCGACACTTCGTGGTTGCGCTCGACGGCGAGCTGTTTTAGGCGAATCGCTGCCGCCAGCCCGGCCGGACCACCGCCGACGATCACCACGTCATATTCCATCGACTCGCGCGCCATCAGTTTCTCGCTAGAAATGCCGTTTCCGATGGACGTCGCCGCAGGGGCCGACGATCCTTTCGCCGTTGATAGCGTGTCGGGGGCAGGATCGCCACCCGGTCAAGAGGGGAATTGCAGTGGCAGAGCTGACAGGAGTCGAGAGCAAGTTGTTCACGGCGCGTGATTTTCCGCTCGAAAGCGGCCAGTCCCTCCCGGCCCTGGAACTCGCCTACGAAACCTACGGTACGCTCTCGCCGACGGGCGACAATGCCATCTTGGTCGTCCACGGCTACACATCGAGCCATCACGCCGCGGGCCGCAATGCGGCGGGCAAGGGCGGTCGCGGCGTTGCCGAAGGCTCGATCGGTTGGTTCGACGGCCTGATCGGGCCGGGCAAGGCAGTCGACACGAATCGCACCTTCGTGGTTTCCGTCAATGCGCTGGGGTCGGCGCACGGCAGCACGGGGCCGAGCTCGCCCGATCCGCGCACTGGAAAGCCATACGGCCCGACGTTCCCCGACATCTCCATGCGCGACATCGTGGCCGCCCAGAAGCTTTTGGTCGATTCGCTCGGCCTGAAGCGGCTGGTCGCTGTCATCGGCCCGTCGATGGGCGGCTTCCAGTCGTTCCAATGGGCGGCGAGCTATCCCGGCTTCATGAAGGCGATCGTGCCGTCGGTGACGGCGCCGCGCTCGCCGGCCGGACAGGATCGACTGGCGGCCCTGCAGAAGCGGCTGGCGAGCGATCCCAACTGGAACGACGGCTGGTACTACGACAACGGCGGTATCGCGGCCACGCTGGAGGAGATCCGCTTCGAGACCCTGATGGCCTACGGCCAGAACGAGATTCTGGCCGAGACCATTGCCGATCCAGCCGCACGCAAGGCCGCGATCCGCGCCAACGCCAAAGCGTGGGCGCAGGTCTACGACGGCCATTCGTTGGTCGTCCTGCGCAAGGCAATCGGAACGGTCGACATCACCGACGACTACGCCAAGCTTAAGGGCACCAAGGTGCTCTATGTGCAATCGCCTTCCGACAAGCTGTTCGACATCGCGCTGTGCCCCGGCTACGTGAGCGACATGCGGCGGGCCGGAATCGACGTCACATATGTCGAGTTGCCGAGCCACAAGGGGCACATGGCGAGCCATGCCGATGCCCCGCTGTGGGCGCCGATCCTGCGCGCGTTCCTCGACCGCTTGCCATGACGACGACATCATGACCACGGCGCCATGAGCACGATGATTGCACGCGAGGATCTCGCCGCTCTCTTGAAATGGTACGTCGACAGCGGCCTCGACGAGACGATCGGCGACGTTCCTGTCGACCGTTTTGCTTCGCGCACTTCGATGGTATCTGCGCCGGACCAGCCGGCCGGCGCCGAGCGCGCTGCACCTCGGCCCATCGAGCGGCCACCGGTGACCCCCGTGCGCGCTCCAGTGCCGATCGAATCGCCGCAACTCGTCGAAGATGCGCGTCAGCTCGCGCGGGCGTGCGCCAGTCTCGCCGAGCTCGAGACTGCGATCCGCGGCTTCGAGGGCTGCGCACTGAAGCGCACCGCCAAGAACACGGTGTTCGCCGACGGGGTCGCCGGCGCACCGGTGATGGTGGTCGGCGAAGCCCCCGGGGCGGACGAAGACCGCATGGGCAAGCCGTTCGTGGGCGTGAGCGGCCAGCTGATGGATCGCATGTTCGAGGCGATCGGCATGAGCCGCGAGCGCGATGTCTACATCACCAACATCCTGTTCTGGCGTCCGCCGGGCAATCGCACGCCGACACTGGCCGAGCAGGCGATGTGCCTCGCCTTCACGCGCCGCCACGTCGAGCTTGCCAAGCCCAAGGTCGTGGTCCTGGCCGGCGGCACGTCGGCCAAGGCGATGCTCGACACCACTGAAGGCATCATGCGACTGCGCGGCAAATGGACGACGCTGCGCCTCGACGACGGCAGCGAGGTGCCGACGCTACCGACGTTCCATCCGGCCTATCTCCTGCGCACGCCAGCGAGCAAGCGCCAGAGCTGGTACGACCTTTTGGCGCTCGACAAGAAGCTGCGTGAGCTGGGGGCGCGCTGACTCCTGTCATCCCGAGCGCAGCGAGGGATCCTTAGGAACCAGGAAGGATCCCTCGCTTGCGCTCGGGATGACACCGGATCCTAAAGCCTCTTCTTCAAGAAGAACTTCTTGTGGCCCTTGGGATAGTCGTCGAGGGTGCCGAACACCTCGTAACCGCGCTTTACGTAGAATGGACGCGCCTGGAACGAGTGCGTGTCGAGCACGGCCGAGTGAGCGCCCCGCTCGCGGCCGTAGGTTTCGGCTTGGTCCATCAGTCGCGTCGCCCAGCCCCGCCCGCGCAGCGGCTCATCGATCCAGAGATAAGTGACGTAAAGCCAGCCGCCCCAGATATTGCCTAAAAGGCCGCCCAGGGTCTCGCCGCGGGCGTTTTTTACATAAAAGTGGACGGGATAAAAGGTCGACACGCCGGTGACCCCGACGTTGTACATGTCCAGCCGATCGCGAACGAGCTCGGCCTCGGCCCCTTCCGCCTGATCGAAGACGATCGTCAAATCATCCTGCTGCTTCAACGCCGGCCGTGCCTTTCGCTTCCTTGAGGCGCCCTACGGCCTGGCGAACGGGTTCGTCAAGTCCTTTGTCGCCCGCGGCGAGGCGAGCGAGCACGAAGGTCCAGGGATCGGTGCCGAAATAACCCAGGGAGAGGTAGATCAGACCGCCCAAGCTGAAGGCGATCGCCATCGTTCTCGCGATGGGGTCGGACACCCAGCCGAAGAAGGGACGCGCCAGGCCGTTCATGGTGTTGTCGACCACCAGCGCGACGGGGAGCACCGCCATTCGCAGCGGCCGCGGCCAATGCTACATTGACAACATGGGCGATCACGACATCCTGGTACGGGCAGAGCGATTGCGCGTCAGGCCGAATCCAGCGGATCAGAGTCTTACCGTCAATCTGACAGGCGTCGACCAGACCGGCGCGGCGGTAGAAACGCGTGTGCCCGTTGAGAAGTCACTAACGCTGTTTCTCAACGGGCAGGAGATCGTCACCGCGATGACCATCGGGGATTATCCCGAGGATCTGGCGGTCGGCTATTTTCTCAACCAAGGCATGCTCCGGCCCGACGATACGATCACCGGCATCGACTACGACGACGAACTATCAGTCGTGGTCGTACGCACCGCGCGCAAGACCAACTACGAGGAGAAGCTACGCAAGAAGACCCAAACATCCGGCTGCGCACAAGGCACTGCGTTCGGCGACCTAATGGATGTTATCGAGGGCATCAGGCTGCCCCAATGCGAACTGCGCACCTCATGGCTCTATCGGCTGACCCAGACGATCAACACCATCCCGTCGCTCTATCTCGAGGCCGGCGCGATACACGGCGCCATCCTTTGCTGGCAGGATGAACCGATGCTGTATATGGAGGATGTCGGCCGCCACAATGCCGTCGATAAAATAGCGGGCTACATGTACCGGCATGGCATTCCGGCCGGCGACAAGATCTTCTACACGACCGGCCGCCTTACATCCGAAATGATCATCAAGACTGTGCGCATGGGCATTCCAATCCTCGTATCGCGGTCGGGGTTCACTGGGTGGGGCGTCGAGCTTGCGCGGCAGGCGGGCCTCACCTTGGTCGGGCGGGTCCGGGGCAAGCGTTTCGTCGCTCTGTCGGGATCCGAGCGCATCGTGTTCGACCAGAGCCCGGATTTCGTGCCGGAGGAAAGCATGCGCCATCGCCGCAAGGCCGCTGGCGATGACGCCTGACCCTGCTCCGACAGTCGGCGCCGTCCTCGCCGGCGGCCTGGCACGGCGCATGGGTGGTGGCGACAAATCGCTGCGTTCGATCGGCGGCCGCACGGTGCTGGACCGGATCATCAAGCGTCTCACGCCGCAGGTGAGGCGTGTCATCCTCAATGCGAACGCCGACCCGCGTCGCTTCGATGCTTTCCATCTGCCGGTCGTCGCCGATAGCGTGCCGGACAACCCCGGTCCGCTGGCCGGAGTAATATCCGCGCTCGACTGGACTGCAAGCGTTGACCCGAGCTTTGCTTGGGTGCTCACGCTGCCTGGCGATGCGCCCTTTATTCCACGCGACCTCGTGTCCCGGCTGCATGCCGCGCGCCAAGCCGCCGATGCGTTGCTCGCGTGCGCCACCTCCGACAATCGCACGCATCCGGTCATCGCGCTGTGGCCCGTCTCGATCAGGGATGAATTGCGTCGCGCTGTTGCCGACCAAGGCATCCGCAAGATCGAGGACTTCACTCGGCGCTACCGCCGCGCAACGGCCGATTGGCCGATAACGCCGGTCGATCCGTTTTTCAACGTCAACACCCCGGACGATCTCGCCGAAGCCGACCGTCTGCTGGCGAGTCATCCGGATTTGTGACGTTCAATTGCACCTGCAGATGCTTGCGCCAGCCGCCTTCTTGCGGCAGCTGAAATTCCACTCTGACAGGTAAGGCCCGCGGGCGCCTCGATGTCTCAGATCAGCTCGCTATAGGGAACGAAATCGACCTCGGCGCCGGGCTGAATGCGGGTCGTGTCCTCGCCCAGCTCGACGAGGCCGTCGGTTTCGGTGAGCGAAGTCAGCATGCCGGCGCCCTCCTTGGCGTAACGCCGGGCCCTGGCAAGGCCGGGCGCCCGCTCGAGGGAGGCGCGGACATATTCGCGCCGGCCGGTCTTCTTGCGGTAATCGAAGTCGGCCAGCACGCGAAAGCGTTGCGCAAGATGCGGCGTCGTGCCGCCCAGCGCCTCGATCATGGGCCGCGCCACCAGGGCGAAGGTGAGGAGCGCCGCGACCGGATTGCCGGGCAGCCCGGCGAGCGGCGTGCTGCCGATCTGGCCCATCGCCACCGGCCGGCCCGGCTTGATCGCCAGCCGCCAGAAGTAGAGCGAGCCGTGATTGGCGATGGCCGAGCGGATGTGATCCTCCTCTCCAGTCGACACGCCGCCGGAGGTGACGATGAGGTCGCTTTCGTCGGCGGCCTGGCGCAAGGCGGCGGCAAGCGCCGTCGGATCGTCAGGCACGATGCCGCGGTCGTCGACCTCGACGCCCAGCCGCTCGAGCAGGCCGGCGAGCATGTAACGGTTCGCGTCGAAGATTTGCCGCCCCGCCAGCATCGTCCCAGGCTCGCGCACCTCGTCGCCGGTCGACAACAGGGCGACGCGCAGGCGCCGGCACACCGGCACGTGGGCGAAGCCGAGCGCCGCCAGCAGCCCGAGGTCGGCCGGACCAAGCCGCCGCCCTGCGGCGAGCGCGACCGAGCCCAGCGCGACGTCCTCTCCGGCCCGCCGGGTGTTGGCACCGCGCTTGATGCCGGGGCGGATCACCACCCGGTCGCCGTCGCGCCGGCAGTCCTCCTGCATGATCACGACATCGGCGCCGGCCGGCAGCGCGGCGCCGGTGAAGATGCGCACGGCAAGCCCCGGCATCAGCGTGGCGGCGGGATCATGGCCGGCGGCGATGCGGTCGACGCATCGCAGCACCGTCTCGCCTGCCGGGTCGAGATCGTCGAAGCGCACCGCGTAGCCGTCGACGGCCGAATTGTCGAACCCCGGCACGGCGATCGGCGCGCTGATGTCCTGCGCCAGAGTGCGCCCCGCCGACTGGCGCAGCGGCACCGCCTCGACACCCTCGACCGGCGCCAGCCGTTCGAAGATCGATCGGCGCGCCGCATCGATGTTCATGAGGCCACCACCAACGACGAAGCAATCGTCCGATAGCTGCGCCATGCGCGGGGCTCCTGCTATTCCGCCGCCTCGGCGACGGCACGCACCGGCACGACCTGGGCGGCGCAGAACTTGAACTCGGGGATCTTGCCGTACGGATCGAGCGCCGGATTGGTCAGGATGTTGGCCGCCGCTTCGGCATAGCAGAACGGGATGAACACCATGCCGTCGGGCACGTCGGAATCGGCGCGCACCTTGAGCTCGATGGCACCGCGCCGCGTCGACACCCGGATCATGTCGCCGCGCGCGATGCCGAGCTTGTCGAGCTCGCGCGGCGCCAGGAACGCCATGGCCTCCGGCTCGAGCTCGTCGAGCACGGCCGAGCGCCGCGTCATGGCGCCGGTGTGCCAGTGCTCGAGCACACGGCCAGTAGACAGCACGTAGGGATACTGCGCGTCGGGAATCTCGTCGGGCGGCTGGACATGCGCCGGCACGATGCGGCCGCGGCCGCTCTTGGTCGGATAGCCGGTGTTGAACAGGATCTCGTTGCCGGGCTTGTCGGGTGCGTCGGCGGGATAGGTCACCGCGCCTTCGCGCACCAGGCGGTCCCAGCTGATATTCTTCAGCGACGGCATGGTTTCGGCCATCTCGGTGTAGACGGCGCCGACGTCCGGATAGTTCCAGTCGCAGCCTAGCCGGTTGGCGAGATCGATTATGATGTCGAGATCCAGACGCGCCTGCCCGGGCAGCGGCAAGGCGGTGCGACCGAGCTGCACGCGCCGGTCGGTATTGGTGAAGGTGCCGGTCTTCTCGGGGAACACCGACGCCGGCAGCACGACATCGGCGTGCCAGGCCGTTTCGGTCAGGAAGATGTCCTGCACGACGAGGTGCTTCAGCTTGGCCAGCCCCTGTCGTGCGTGATGCACGTCGGGATCCGACATCGCGGGATTCTCGCCCATGATGTACATGCCCTCGATCTGGCCGGCGTGAATGGCGTTCATGATCTCGACCACGGTGAGCCCGCGCTTGGGATCCAGCGGCACGCCCCAGGTCTTCTCGAAGTAGTCGTGCGCTGACTCGAGCTCGACGGGCCGATAGTCGGTGAAGAACATCGGGATCAGACCGGCGTCCGAGGCGCCCTGCACGTTGTTTTGCCCACGCAGCGGATGCAGGCCGGTGCCGGGCCGCGCCACCTGGCCGGTGACCAGCGCGAGCGCGATCAGGCAGCGCGCATTGTCGGTGCCGTGCACGTGCTGCGAAATGCCCATGCCCCAGAAGATGATCGACGCTCGCGAGCGCGCGTACAGGCGCGCCACCGTTCGGATCGTCTCGGCTGGCACACCGCACACCGCCTCCATCGCCTCGGGCGAGAAGTCGCCGATGCGCTCGACCAGCTCCGGGAAGCCCTCCGTGAACCCGGCAATGTACTGCCGGTCGGTCAGGCCCTCGGTGATGATCGTGTGCAGCATGGCGTTGAGCAGCGCCACGTCGCTGCCCGGCTTGAAGCGCAGGTCGATGGTGGCGTGGCGCGACAGACCCTGGCCCCGCGGATCAGCGACGATCAGCTTGGCGCCGCGCTTCACGGCGTTCTTGATGAAGGTCGCGGCGACCGGATGGTTGGCCGTGGGATTGGCGCCGATGACGATGATCGTCTCGGCATCGAGTGCGGCCGAGAACGGCGCGGTGACGGCGCCCGAGCCGATGCCTTCGAACAGGGCCGCCACCGACGAGGCGTGGCAGAGGCGCGTGCAATGATCGACGTTGTTGGTGCCGAAGCCGGTGCGCACGAGCTTCTGGAAGAGATAGGCCTCCTCGTTGGAGCCCTTGGCCGAGCCGAAGCCCGCCAGGCCCGGCCCGCCCTTGCGCTCGCGGATCTCGATCAGGCCGGCAGCAGCGCGTGCCATCGCCTCTTCCCAGGTGGCCTCGCGGAAATGCGTCCAGGGATTGGCCGGATCGACCTCGTCGTCGACCGACTTCGGCACCCCGTCCTTGCGCACCAACGGCACTGTCAGGCGGTCGGGATGATTGGCGTAGTCGTAGCCGAAGCGGCCCTTGACGCACAGCCGGGCGTGGTTGGCCGGCCCGTCCTTGCCGGTCACGTGCAGAATCCTGTCGTCCTTGATGTGATAGGTGAGCTGGCAACCGACGCCGCAGAACGGGCACAGGCTGTCGACCTGGCGGTCGGCCCACTGCGTGCGCGTCTGGTGTTGGTCGAGCAAGGTGGCGGGCATCAGGGCCCCGGTCGGGCAGGCCTGCACGCACTCGCCGCAGGCGACGCATGAGCTGTCGCCCATCGGGTCGTCGAAGTCGAAGACGATCTTCTCGTGATGGCCGCGGCCGCCCATGCCGATCACGTCGTTGACCTGCACCTCGCGGCAGGCGCGGACGCAGAGGGTGCACTCGATGCAGGCGTCGAGATTGACGCGCATCGCCGGATGGCTGACATCCGGCGCCGGCCGATGGTCGGCCGCGAAGCGGCTGGTCGTGACGCCGACCTTGTCGGCCCAGTTCCAGAATTTCGAATCCGGGTCGTGCGACGCCTCGCGCGCCGGCTGATCGGCGAGCAGCAGCTCGAACACCATGCGTCGCGCCGCCTCGGCCCGCTCGGTCGCCACGCCTACCTTCATGTCGGCGGTCGGCTTGCGCAGGCAGGAGGCTGCCAGCACGCGCTCGCCTTCGATCTCGACCATGCAGGCGCGGCAGTTGCCGTCGGGCCGGTAGCCGGGCGCGGTCGAGTAGCAAAGGTGGGGAATGGCGACGTCGTGGCGATTTGCGGCCTGCCAGATCGTCTCGCCATCGCGGGCTTCGACTTCCCTGCCGTCGATCGTGAACTTGATGCCGCTCATCGCACGATCCCCACGTCCGTCGGGAAATGCTTCATCACCGTGGTCAGCGTGTTGGGCGCCGCCTGGCCCAACCCGCAGATCGAGGCGTCGCGCATGGCGACCGCGAGCTCGGCCAGGAGCGTCTCGTCCCAGCCGCGCGCCGCCATCAACTTCACCGCCTTCTCGGTGCCGGCGCGACAGGGCGTGCACTGCCCGCAGCTCTCGTCCTCGAAGAAGCGCATCAGGTTGATGGCCGCCTGCTTGATATCGTCATGGTCCGACAGGATGACAACGGCGGCCGAGCCGATGAAGCTGCCATGAGCCTCCAGCGTGCCGAAATCGAGCGGCACGTCACCCAGCGTCGCCGGCAGGATGCCGCTCGACGGGCCGCCCGGCACATAAGCCTTGAGGGTGTGGCCGGGCAGCATGCCGCCGCAGAATTCGTCGATCAGCTCGCGCACCGTGACGCCGGCTGGTGCGATCTTCACGCCGGGATCGACGATGCGACCCGACACCGAATAGGTGTGCAAACCCTTGCGGCCGTTGCGCCCCTGGCCCTGCCACCAATCGGGCCCGCGCTCGATCAAGTCGCGGATCCAGTACAGCGTCTCGACGTTGTTGATCAGCGTCGGCCGTCCGAAGATACCGACCTGGAAAGGCAGCGGCGGACGATGGCGCGGCAGGCCTCGCTTGCCCTCGATGCTCTCGATCATCGCCGATTCTTCGCCGCAGATGTAGGCGCCGGCGCCGCGCCGCAGGTGGACCCGCACTCCGTCCAGCAAACCGGCCGCTTCCAGGGCCGCGATCTCCCGCGTCAGGATCTCGCGGCATTCCGGATACTCGTCGCGCAGATAGAAGTAGATGTCGTGGGCTTCGACGAGGTGCGCGCCCATCAGCATGCCTTCCAGCACGCGATGCGGATCGCTCTCGAGGAAATACCGGTCCTTGAAGGTGCCAGGCTCGCCTTCGTCGGCATTGACCGCCATCAGGCGCGGCCCGGGCTCGCCCAGGACCGATCGCCATTTCCGGGCAGTCGGGAAGCCGGCGCCGCCGCAGCCCCGCAGCCCTGCCTGGTCGACGATCTCGACCAGCCTTTCGCGGCTGAGCTCACCCGAACGCAGCGTCTCGAGCGAGCGGTACCCACCAGCCGCCCGATAGGCGACGAGATCGGTGTAAGCCGGAATCTCGGGATGGTGCTGGTGTTCCCTGGCTGCGCTTGCCACCTTGCCCGCGTCGGCGTGGTCGACGAAATGGTGGCCCACTTCGGCGACCGGCGGCGTGTGGCAATGCCCTACACAAGGTGCGCGTACGACCCGAATGCCTGGGCCTAGGTCATTCTGCAGGGTGGTTAGCAGCCTATCGGCTCCGGCAAGGGCGCAGGAGAGGCTGTCGCAAACACGGATGGTCAAGGGAGGTGGAGGACTCGCGCCTTCCCGCACGACATCGAAATGGGCGTAGAAAGTCGCGACTTCGTAGACCTCGGCCTGCGCCAAGCGCATTTCCTCCGCCAACGCCATTAGATGGGCAGCGGAAAGATGGCCGTATTTGTCCTGGATCAAGTGCAGGAACTCGATCAGGAGGTCGCGCCGACGCTCCGCGCTGCCCAGCAGGACGCGCACTTCCTCCAGGGCGGCGGGCTGGACCTGGCGGCCTTTGGGGACAGTCCGGCCCTTGCGACGACTGGAGCCCGGATGGCGCGGTTGGCGCGCTGCAGCTCCGCCTTCAGTCAACTTCCAACTCCTCTAACTCCCGCACTCCGGAAACGTATCGCCTTGTCAACCCGATGGCCTTCTGGCGTCCCGCCCCTTCATGGGCTCAAAATCGGTCTGCCGCCCGATCGGTGCAATAAAGCCATCAAGTGAGACGATAGAACTCATCTATTGCGTCCCCATGGCCTCACAGATCTATCACAATTTCTCCTCGGTCCAACGGCGCCATGCACATCAGGCTGTCATGAGGCGTCGACGGGCTGGCTTCAGCACATACAGGGCAAGCAGCACCACGACGAAATTCACCAAGGCCGCGGTGATGAACACCGCGTCCCAGCTGCCTGTACTGGTCTTGGAGAGGTTCGCCAACGGCACGAGCAGGGCCGATGTGCCTTTGGCAGTATAAAGCAACATCGCGTTGGTGGTGGCGTACTTGGTCCCGAAGTGGTCGGTACAGGTCGATGGAAACAAGCTGAAGATCTCGCCCCAAGTGAAAAAGATAAGGGCGGCGCAGAGCACGAAGGTCCAAGGATGTGTTCCAAAGTGACCCAGGGAAAGGTAGCTGAGGCCGCCCAGTGTGAAGGCGATCGCCATCGTGTTCTCGCGGCCGATGTGGTCGGACACCCAGCCGAAGAACGGGCGCGCCAGGCCGTTCATGATGTTGTCGACCACCAGCGCGACCGGGAGCACGGCGGCACCGAAGATGAGGATTTGCTTGGACAGGCCGAAATCGCTGGCAATCGGCGCAATCTGCGCCGTCACGATCAGGCCGCTTGCCGATACGCCGGTCAGCATGACGTAAAGCATCCAGAAAATCGGGCTGCGCAGCACTTCGCCAGGCGTGGAATCGTGCGAGGATTGCTGCACCTTGAGCGGCGCCGTCGCGTGCATCTCGTCAAGCAGCGGTCCGCGCATGACAGGGGCAATCAGCAGCAGTACGGCTCCCTGGCCGATTCCGAACCAGAAGAATGTGCCGGCATACCCCAGGCCTTCGATCATCAAGCGGATCGGGATGACGGTGAGCGCGGCGCCGGCGCCGAAGCCTGCCGCGGTCATGCCGACCGCCAATCCACGGCGGTCAGGGAACCACTTCACCGCATTGCCGACGCAGGTCGCATAGATCGCGCCGGCACCGGTGCCCGAAATTGCGGCGCCGACATAGAGCACCGCGAGCGTGGAGGCGTACGCATTGATCAGCCAGGCGACTCCCACGAGCAGGCCGCCGAAGCCAATCATGATCGGCGGTCCGCGACGCGGCCCCATCTTGTCGACAATCCAGCCTTGGATGGGGGTCAACCAAGTCTCGGTAGCAATGAAGATCGAGAATGCCACCTGGATGGAGCTAAGGCTCCAGCCATGCGTCTTGCTCATCGGATTGACGAACAGCGTCCAACCGTATTGCAGGTTGGCGATCAGCACCATGCAGGCTACGCCAAGCCACAGTTGCGACCAGCGACTAGCCCGCGCCGCAAGCGTCGGGGCAGCTAAAGTCATCTTGTTCCTCCCGGGGCATTTTTTTGTTCTGCCGCCCTTTTGGACGGTCACTATCGCACTCGATTCTTGGCCGTCATCCACCGCCTGGCCGGCTTGCCGAGGCAAGATTGCCGGACTGACAGGGGTTCTGCAACGGTGAGCTGTATGAGCCGGCGTCACGCATTATCGGGCCCGATGACGGAATCGCGTTCGGCCGTCGCAATGACCGGCAATGCCCCTTGCCCCTGATTCCCTTGCCCGCGTGGGTTGTTGCGACAAGCCGAGGTGACGGCCGAGAACTGTGACACGGCCGCAACAGGCGGACGATGGTGCGATTTAAAACTTTTGGACTCGCTTGCTTCCGCGCGCTCTCCTCCTTAGTGTGCGCGCCTTCGATGCAACTCCAGCCAGGGAGACGTAGATGAACTCGATCTTGTTCGGCGCTGCCGCTCCCGTCGGCTTCGCATCGGGCCTCGAGCGACTCAAGCGCTAGGCCCCGGCGTGGCCGCCGGCACGCGGTCCGCCTTTTTCTGACATCGCCCTTTCCGCTGCCGGACGTGGTCAGGCCAAGGCCTGACGTGCGCCCGTGCGCCCTCCTCGGAAACTTTCGCCCGCATGCGGGCGAGGCATCGAACAATGAGCCCTCGCGAAAGAAAACGGGGACGCGACCCCTTCCTCCAGACCGCGCGCTTCGTCGCCCGGCGATGGCGCTCGCAATGGCGGTTGGCGCTGGCCATGGCGGTCGGCCTGCTGCTGATCGCGGCGGCCGAGCTCGCCGTGCCGCTTTTCGCCGGCACCATGGTGGATGCGTTGGCCGACCCGACACCGACCCGCATCACCGCCGTGAAGAGCGCCGCCACCGCCATGGCGGCAATCTTCGGGCTCGGCGTCGCGCTGGTCGCGCTGCGCTACGGCGTGTTCAAGGGCATCGTGCGCTTCACGCTGCACATCATGGCCGACACGGCGCGGGATACCTTCTGGCGCGTGCAGCGCTTCTCCACGGACTGGCAGGCCAACAGCTTTGCGGGCGCAACGGTGCGCAAGCTCAGTCGCGGCATGTGGGCTTTCGACCTGCTCAACGACACCCTGCTGGTGGCGTTGTGGCCGTCGCTCGTCGTGCTGGTCGGTGCGACTTTTCTGTTCGGCTGGCATTGGCCATTGATGGGACTTGCCGTCGGGTTCGGCAGCGTCCTCTACGTCGTGGTCAGCGTGAAGCTCGCGTTGGACTACGTGACGCCGGCCGCTCGCTTGTCGAATGCCTGGGACAGCCGCTTCGGCGGTGCGCTGGCCGACGCGGTGAGCTGCAACGCCGTGGTCAAGGCCTTCGGCGCCGAAGCGCGCGAAGACGCGCGCCTGGCGCGCGTGCTGGCGCGCTGGCGCAAGCGCACCTACGTGACGTGGACCCGGGCCACGCTCGCCGGCATCGCACAGCAGGCCATCCTGATGGTGCTGCGCGTCGTCGTGATCGGCCTTGGCCTGCTGTTCTGGTGGCAGGGCGAGGCGACCCTGGGCGACGTCGCCTTCGTGCTGACCGCGTTCGGTGTGATCAACGGCTACCTGCGCGACATCGGCCACCACGTGCACAACATCCAGCGTTCGGTGAGCGACCTCGAGGAGTTGGTCGACTTCCACGGCCAGCCGCTCGGCGTGGAGAACCGCGCCGATGCAGCGCCGATCAGCATCGTGCGCGGCGACATCGAGTTCGACCGTGTGGCGTTCCGTTACCCGGCGCTCGATCGTCAGGTCTATGACGGCCTATCGGTCCGCATCCCGGCCGGCCAGCGCGTCGGCCTAGTCGGCGCATCGGGCTCGGGCAAGACGACGTTCGTGAAGCTGGTACAGCGCCTGTACGACCTCGACGATGGCCGTATCCTGATCGACGGACAGGACATCGCCGCGGTTCGCCAAGAAAGCCTGCGCCGGCAGATCGCGATCGTGCAGCAGGAGCCGCTCTTGTTCCATCGCTCGCTCGCCGACAACATCGCCTACGGCCGGCCGGATGCGTCCTTGTCCGAGATCGTGAGGGCGGCGCGGCTGGCCCACGCCGACGCTTTCATCGAGCGTCTGCCGCAGCGCTATGGCACGCTGGTCGGCGAGCGCGGCGTCAAGCTTTCGGGCGGCGAGCGGCAGCGCGTGGCGCTGGCCCGGGCCTTCCTGGCCGATGCGCCGATCCTGATCCTGGACGAAGCCACGTCGAGCCTGGACAGCGAGTCGGAGGCCCTCATCCAGGACGCCATGGGCGGCCTGATGCGCGGCCGCACGACGCTGATCATCGCCCATCGGCTCTCGACCGTGCGCGAGCTCGACCGCATCCTGGTCTTCGACCACGGCCGCATCGTCGAGGACGGCGACCATTTCGCCCTGTTACGGATAAGAGGCGGCGTCTATCGCCGGCTGGTCGAGCATCAGGCCAAGGGACTAAACGGGAACGAACGGTCGGATGGCACCGACACCCTAGTGCTTACGCCATAATGTTACACGGCGCGCCATGGACTTCCGGCGCGCCGTGGCATTATGAATTATGTATTCATCGAATCGGCATAGGGAGGATGCTGGCTCCATGAGTGAAGCCCGCCTGGTCGTCCCGCCGATCGACAGCCTGGAGACGTTCAAGGACAAGGCCTACGCCGCCTTGCGCAACGTCATCGTCTCGCTCGACATCTATCGCTCACGCACCGACGTTCGCCTCGACGAGCGGCAGCTTGCCCAGGATTTCGGCATTTCGCGGACACCGGTGCGGGAGGCGATGGCGCAGCTGGAACGCGAAGGCTTCGTCCGCTCGGTGCCGCGGCGCGGCGTTTACGTCGTGCGCAAGACCAAGAAAGAGGTGATTGAAATGATCACCGCCTGGGCGGCGCTGGAAAGCATGGCAGCCCGCCTCATCACCGAGCACGCCAGCGACGAGGACATCGCGGCCCTGCGCCGCATGTTCGCGACCTTCGAAGGCGACAAGCTGCACGCCAAGCTCGACGAGTACTCGGAGGTGAACATCGCCTTCCATCAGACCATCATCGAGCTCAGCGGCAACCACGTGCTCATCAAGCTCGCCGAAAACCTGTTCACGCACATGCGCATGATCCGCGGCGCTACGATCGGCGAGGACGATCGCGCCGATCGCTCGATCCACGACCACATGAACATCATCCAGGCGCTCGAAGCGCGCGAGACGGAACGCGCCGAGGCTCTGGTACGTCAGCATGCACTCGGACTTGCCGAGCATGTCCGCAGGCACGCCAACTATCTAGACTGAAAGGGAGGGAACGATGGCCGAAGCAGCAGTGATGAAGCCCGCCGCCGCGCCCGCGGAAGCCGAGGAGCTGACCGATGGCTTCAATCTTGTCATTGAGGCACTGAAGCTGAACGACGTCACGACCGTCTACGGCGTGCCAGGCATTCCGATCACCGATCTTGGCCGCATGTTGCAGGCGGCGGGCATTCGGGTTCTGTCCTTTCGCCATGAGCAGAACGCAGGATACGCCGCTGCCATTGCTGGCTTCCTAACCAAGAAGCCCGGCATCTGCCTCACGGTGTCGGCGCCAGGTTTCCTCAATGGTCTTACCGCGCTCGCCCACGCCACGACCAACTGCTTCCCGATGATCCTGATCAGCGGCTCGTCGGAGCGCGAGATCGTCGACCTGCAACAGGGCGACTACGAGGAGATGGACCAGCTCGCGATCGCCAAGCCGCTGTGCAAGGCGGCCTACCGCGTGCTGCACGCGGCCGACATCGGCATCGGCGTTGCCCGTGCTATCCGCGCCGCCGTGTCGGGTCGCCCCGGCGGCGTCTATCTCGACTTGCCGGCCAAGCTGTTTGCCCAGGTCATGAAAGCCGACGCCGGTGCCAAGTCGCTGGTCAAGGTGATCGATCCGGCACCGGCGCAGATCCCCGCCCCCGCTGCCGTCAAGCGCGCGCTCGATGTGTTGAAGAAGGCCAAGCGGCCGCTCATCATTCTCGGCAAAGGGGCAGCCTATGCGCAGGCCGACGATGCGATCCGCGCCCTGGTCGAAAAGAGCGGCGTTCCGTTCCTGCCGATGAGCATGGCCAAAGGCCTGCTGCCCGATACGCATCCGCAGTGCGCCGGTGCAGCCCGCTCGACAGTGCTGAAGGACTCCGACGTCGTGATGCTGATCGGCGCACGGCTGAACTGGCTGCTGTCGCACGGCAAAGGCCGCACCTGGGGAGAGGCAGCGAAGAAGTTCATCCAGGTCGACATCGAGCCCAAGGAAATGGACAGCAACGTCGAGATCGCCGCGCCGGTGGTGGGCGACATCGCTTCTTGCGTCGCGGCCCTGCTCGAGAGCATGGACGGCAGCTGGACCAAGGCGCCTGTCGACTGGACCGGCGCGGTCACCGCCAAGCGCGAGGAGAATGTCGCCAAGATGGCACCGCGCTTCATGAACAACAAATCGCCGATGGACTACCATGGCGCGCTCGGCGCGCTCCGCACCGTCATCAAGGAACGGCCTGACGCCGTCCTGGTCAACGAAGGCGCCAACACGCTCGACCTCGCGCGCGGCGCCATCGACATCTACAAACCGCGCAAGCGGCTCGACGTCGGCACCTGGGGCGTCATGGGCGTCGGCATGGGCTCGGCGATCGCCGCCGCGGTCGAGACCGGCAAGCCGGTGCTGGCGGTCGAGGGCGACAGCGCCTTCGGCTTCTGCGGCATGGAGGTGGAGACGATCTGCCGTTACAAACTGCCGGTCTGCGTCGTGGTCTTCAACAACGACGGCATCTATCGCGGCACCGACGTCAATTCCGCGGGCTCCGATCCCGCGACCACAGTGTTCGTCAAGGGCGCACGCTACGACAAGATCATCGAGGCGTTCGGTGGCGTTGGCGTCAACGTCACGACACCGGACGAGCTGAAGCGTGCCGTCGACGCGGCGATGGATTCGGGCAAGCCGACCCTGATCAACGCGGTGATCGATCCGGCCGCCGGCAGCGAGAGCGGTCGCATCGGCAACCTCAACCCGCAAAGCGCGCTCCGCAAGAAATAACCGAGCTTGGAGGATCAAGAGATGGCGAAGAAAACCGCAACCGCCAAGAGCAAGGCGAAGGCAAAGCCGGCGCTGCGCCTGCCCAAGCTTTCAAGCAAGCCGTGGGGTCAGGACGGCAAGGCGCTCGACGGCGTACGCATCCTGGACTTCACGCACGTCCAATCGGGCCCGACCTGCACGCAGCTGCTGGCCTGGTTCGGCGCCGACGTGATCAAGGTCGAGCGCCCAGGCGGCGGCGACATCACGCGCGGCCAGCTGCGCGATGTGCCGGGCGCCGACAGCCTCTACTTTACCATGCTCAACCACAACAAGCGCTCGATCACGCTCGATTCAAAGAGCAAACAGGGCATGAAGGTGCTGGAGCGGTTGGTGAAGACGTGCGACGTGCTCGTCGAGAACTTCGCGCCCGGCGCGCTCGACCGCATGGGCCTCACCTGGGAGCAGATCCACGCCTGGAATCCGCGGATGGTGGTGGCCTCGGTCAAGGGCTTCGGTCCCGGTCCCTACGAGGAGTGCAAGGTCTACGAGAACGTGGCGCAATGCGCGGGCGGCGCGGCCTCGACCACGGGCTTTCGCGATGGACCGCCATTGGTCACCGGTGCGCAGATCGGCGATTCGGGAACCGGCCTGCACCTCGCACTCGGCATCGTCTGTGCGCTCTTCCAGCGCAATCGCACCGGCCGCGGCCAACGCGTGCTGGCGGCGATGCAGGACGGCGTGCTCAATCTCTGCCGCGTAAAACTGCGTGACCAGCAGCGGCTCGCCCACGGCCCGCTGACCGAGTACAGCCAGCATGGCGAGAACATTCCTTTCGGCGTTGCCGTGCCACGCGCGGGCAACGACTCGGGCGGCGGCCAGCCGGGCTGGATCCTGAAGTGCAAAGGTTGGGAGACCGACCCCGACGCCTACATCTATTTCATCACCCAGGCGCCGGCTTGGGACAAGATCTGTGACCTGATCGGCAAGCCCGAGTGGAAGACCGACCCGGACTACGCCAAGCCGGCGGCGCGCCTGCCGCGGCTGAGGCACATCTTCGACACCATCGAGGCATGGACCATGACCAAGACCAAGTTCGAGGTCATGGCCCTCTGCAATCCGCTGGACATCCCGGTCGGCCCGATACTGTCGATGAAGGAGATCGCCGAGGAACAGTCGCTGCGCGAGAGCGGCACCGTCGTCGAGGTCGATCACCCGACGCGCGGCAAATATCTGTCCGTCGGCAACCCGATCAAGCTTTCGGACTCGATCACCGAGGTGAAGCGTTCGCCGCTGCTCGGCGAGCATACCGACGAGATCCTGAGCGACGTGCTGGGCTTCACCGCCGAGGAGATCGCCGAGATCAAGGCCTCGGGTGCGACCGGCGAGGCCCAAAAGATGGCAGCGGAGTAGGCCCATGCGCATCGTGGTCCATGGCCAACAGGCCTTCGGGAAGGCCGTGCTGGACGCGCTGTTGAAGCGCGGCGAGAACATCGTGGGCGTCTACGTGGCGCCGGAGAGGCCGGGTCAGCGGCCCGATCCGCTCAAGGAGGCGGCGCAGGCGGCCAAGCTGCCGGTGCTCCAGCCGGCCTCCTACCGCAAGCCCGAAGTCTGGGAGGAGTTCAAGACGCTGAAGCCCGATCTGCAGGTCATGGCCTTCGTGACCCTGTTCGTGCCCGAGGAGTTCTTGAACATCCCGACGCACGGTTCGATCCAATACCATCCGTCGCTGCTGCCGGCCTATCGCGGCGCCAGCGCGATCAACTGGCCTATCATACTGGGAGAGAAGGAGACCGGCCTGTCGATCTTCTGGCCGGATAACGGCCTCGATACCGGCGACGTCCTGCTGCAGAAGAAGACGCCGATCGGCCCAAAGGACACCTTGGGCACTGTCTACTTCGACCGCCTGTTTCCCATGGGGGTCGAAGCGATGCTCGAATCGGTCGACTTGGTAAAGGCCGGCAAGGCGCCGCGCATCAAGCAGGACCACGCGCTCGCCACCTACGAGGGCCGCTGCACGCCGGACAACGCGCGCATCGACTGGGGCAAGTCGTGGCGTCAGATCGATCCGTTGATTCGCGGCTGCAACCCCGCGCCCGGTGCCTGGACCACGCTGGACGGCAAGACCTTGCAGATCTTCGACATCGAGCCCCTGCCCGCGCGCGACCCCAAGGGGATCGGCGGCAATCTCGGCGAGATCGTCGAAGTGAGCGCCGACGGCTTCACTGTCGTCTGCGCCGACGGCCGCATCAAGGTCCTGCGCGTCAAGCCGGCCGACGGCCCGAAGGTCGCGGCCGGCGAATTCGCAGCGACCACCAAGCTCGCCGCAAAAGCGCGACTGGGGTGACTCTATCTTCGCCTCCCCTTCGAGGAGTCCGCGAAGGGGAGGAAAAATGAACTGGAGGAAATCGTCGATGCCCGCTTCACAACACGTCAATCCCAAGACCGACATCCAGATCGCCCAGGAAGCGACCAAACGCCCGATCCTGGAGTTGGCGAAGGAGAAGCTCGGCATCGCGGCGGAAAACCTCGATCCCTACGGCCACTATAAGGCCAAGGTCTCGATGGATTACATCAAGTCGCTGCAAAGCAAGCCCAACGGCAAGCTGATCCTGGTCTCGGCGATCTCGCCGACGCCCGCCGGCGAGGGCAAGACGACCACCACCGTCGGGCTCACGGATGCGCTGAACCACATCGGCAAGAAGGCGATGCTCTGCCTGCGCGAACCCTCTCTCGGGCCCTCGTTCGGCATGAAGGGCGGCGCAGCGGGCGGCGGCTACGCCCAGGTCGTGCCGATGGAAGACATCAACCTGCATTTCACCGGCGACTTCCATGCCATCGGCGCGGCGCACAACCTCCTGGCGGCGCTGATCGACAACCATGTCTACTGGGGCAATGCGCTGGGCATCGACGCCCGCCGCGTCAGCTGGCGGCGCGCCATCGACATGAACGACCGCAGCCTGCGCGAGATCGTCTCGTCGCTGGGCGGCGTCGCCAACGGCTTCCCGCGCGAGGACGGCTTCGACATCACCGTGGCCTCCGAGGTGATGGCGATCTTCTGCCTGGCCAAGGATCTAGAAGACCTCAAGGCGCGGCTGGCCAACATCATCGTGGCCTATACGCGCGACCGCAAACCGGTCCGTGCCGCCGACCTCAAGGCGCAGGGGCCGATGGCCGTGCTGCTCAAGGACGCGCTGTCGCCCAACCTGGTGCAGACGCTGGAAGGCACGCCCGCCTTCATCCATGGCGGCCCGTTCGCCAACATCGCGCACGGCTGCAACTCGGTGCTCGCCACCACGACGGCGCTGAAGCTTGCCGACTACGTCGTGACCGAGGCCGGCTTCGGCGCCGACCTGGGCGGCGAGAAGTTCATCGACATCAAGTGCCGCAAGACCGGCCTGGCGCCCGACGCCATCGTGCTGGTGGCGACGATCCGGGCGCTCAAGATGCATGGCGGCGTGAAGAAGGAGGACCTCAAGACCGAGAACTTGAAGGCACTCGAAGCCGGCATGGCAAACCTGCAGCGACACGTCGAGAACGTGCACAAGCTCGGCCTGATCCCGGTCATCTCGATCAACCGCTTCAGCGCCGACACCGACGCCGAGATCGCGCTGGTGAAATCCGCTTGCGCCAAGCTCGGCGTCGAGGCGGTCATGGCCGACCATTGGGCCGAGGGCGGCAAGGGGGCCGCCGACGTGGCCCGCGCCGTCGTGAAGGTGATCGAGGGCGGCAGGGGCAAGATGAAGCTGCTCTACCCCGACGACATGCCCTTGATCGAGAAGATCCGCACCATCGCCCACGAGATCTATCGTGCCAAGGACATCGCCGTCGCCAAGCCGGTGCAGGACCAGCTCGCGCAGTTCGAGGCGATGGGCTACGGCAAGGTGCCGGTCTGCATCGCCAAGACGCAGTACAGCTTCTCGACCAACCCCGACGCCAAGGGCGCCCCCGAGGGGCACACCGTTGCGGTGCGCGAGGTGCGCCTGTCGGCCGGCGCCGAGTTCGTGGTGGCGATCTGCGGCGACATCATGACCATGCCCGGCCTGCCCAGGGTGCCGGCGGCCGATTCGATCGACATCGGCAAGGACGGGCGTATCGTCGGCCTGTTCTA
>JAFAKN010000321.1 GCA_019235415.1 Alphaproteobacteria bacterium | reverse complement strand
CGATGCTGCACACGCTGGCCGACGGCAGCAAGGAGCCGGTCACCATCATGGCCGGCCGGATCTGCCTCGACGACCAGGGCGGCGGTTTCCACGAGCAGGTGACGCTCGGCCCCACGTCGCGGTGGGACTGCAAGGCGCCGCTCACCGTGAAGTTCTGGCGGAACGGGACGCTGGTGGCTCGCCAGCCGCCCGTCCTTTGTCAGGGCGAGCCGCCCATGCAATGGACCGCGACGCAGATCACCTGCCATCGCGTCGACGACGACACGGCGCTCTGTCAGGCGGTCGACAAAAGCGGCCGCACGGACATGGAGCTCCGGCGCGAGCGGTGACGGTTGTCACACGATCATCGGATTTCTCTCCCCCTAGCGGGCAGGGCATTCGCAAATGGCCAATGTCCCCGTCATCCCGAGCGGAGCCGCCCGAAGGGTGGCGTAGTCGAGGGACCTGTCTTGTTGATGCAGCAACAAGACAGGTCCCTCCGCTTCGCCTCGCTGCGCGAGGCTCCGGTCGGGATGACGGAATTTTGGCGTTATATGTGAACGCCCTGCCCGTTAGGGGAGTGTCCGAGCGTTGACAGTGCACTCGGCGCGAGCGCACCTTTTGCTCGTCGGAATCGTTCGTGCCGGGGAAGCGACGCCGACGGGAGGCACCCATGAAAGACAAGGATCGGCACCCGTATATCGGCACGCTGCACGAGCAGCTGGCGGCGGGGCGCATCGACCGCCGTGAGTTCCTGCGCACCGCAACCCTGCTTGGCCTGTCGGCGACGGCGGCTTACGGGGCGGTCGGCAAGGTCTACGGCGGCAGCGCGGCCGCGCAGACCGCCGCATCGGCCGCGACCAAGCCCAAGGGCGGCACCCTGCGCATCGGCATGGCCTGCCAGGACCTCAGCACGCCGCACACCTACAGCTGGGTCGAATCGAGCAACTCGGCCCGCGCCGTGCTCGACTATCTTACGGTCACCGGCCCCGACAACGTCACGCGGCCGTCGCTGGTCGAGCGCTGGGAGCCGAGCGCCGACCTCAAGACCTGGACGCTTTATCTCAGGCGCGACGTCAAGTGGCGCAAGGGCCGGCCGTTCACGGCCGACGACGTGGTGTGGAACCTGAAGCACGTGCTCGACCCCAAGGTCGGCTCGTCGACCGTCGGCCTGATGAAGGGCTTCATGCTCGACGAATTCGAGACCGACGAGGTCGACCCCAAGACCAACAACAAGAAGAAGTCGGTCAGGCTGTGGGACGCCAACGCGATCGAGAAGGTTGACGACCACACGGTGCGCCTGAACGGCAAGTCGCCGCAGCTCGCCATCCCCGAACAGCTCTATCACTATCCGCTGCTGATCCTCGACCCGGAGGAGGGCGGCAAGTTCGGGGTCGGTTCCAACGGCACCGGGCCGTTCGAGCTGGTCGAGAGCACGGTCGGCCGCAAGCAGGTATTCAAGGCGCGCCCCGGCTACTGGGGCGAGGGGCCCTATGTCGACCAGCTGGAATACATCGACCTCGGCTCCGATCCGGCCGCGTCGATGTCGGCGATCGCCTCCGGGCAGGTCGACCTGCTGTACGGCACCGACATCCGCATCGCCGAGGCGATGGAGAAGCTGCCCAACCTCGCCATGCACAAGGTCGACACGTCGTATACGGCGACCGCGCGCATGCAGCCGCAAAAGCCGTTCGACGACAAGCGGGTGCGCAAGGCGCTGCAGTACGCCACCGACGTCAACGTCGTGCTGAAGGCGGCGCATCGCGGGCTCGGCATGCCGGGCGAGCATCATCACGTGGCGCCGATCCATCCCGAGTACGCCAAGCTGCCGCCGGTCGAGCGCGACGTCGCCAAGGCCAAGGCGTTGCTCGCCGAGGCCGGCTATCCCAACGGCATCGAGGTCGAGTTCACCTGCAAGACGACGCCGGCCTGGGAGCCGGCGGCGGCGCAGATCATGGCCGAGCAATGGAAGGAGGCGGGCATCCGCGCCAAGCTCACCATCCTGCCTGACACGCAGTATTGGGAGGTGTGGACCAAGGTGCCGTTCGGCTTCACCACCTGGGCGCACCGGCCGCTCGGGGTGCTGAACTATGCGCTGGCCTATCGCACCGGCGTGCCGTGGAACGAATCGAAGTTCTCCAACGCCGAGTTCGATCGCCTGCTGACCGAGGCCGAGGGTACCCTCGACGTCGACAAGCGGCGCCTGATCATGGCCAAGCTCGAGCAGATCATGCTCGACGAGGCGCCGATCGTGCTGCCGCTCTACCGCGCCATGTTCACCTTCTCGAACAAGAAGGTGGTGGGCTTCCGCATGCATCCCACGGCCTACATCAACGCCAACGAGATCGCGGTCGCGAGCTGAAACGCGATGACAACAAGATCATTCGTCATCCCGACCGGAGCTGAGCGAAGCGAGGCGTAGTGGAGGGATCTTTTTTGGTGTCGCAACCGCAAAAAAAGGTCCCTCGACTGCGCGCCTGCGGCGCTCCGCTCGGGATGACGGCTGAGGGCGGCGCCTGATGCTCCGCTACACCGCCCGCCAATTGGCCTACATGGCGCTCACCCTGATCGGGGTGTCGTTCGCCGTCTTCGTGCTGAACGAGTACGCGCCGGGCGACGTGGCCCGCAAGCTTCTAGGCGCCTACGCCACACAAGAGCAGGTCGAGCATCTGACGCGCGAGCTCGGCCTCGATCGGCCGGTGCTGGTGCGCTACCTGGAATATGCCGGCCGGCTCTTGAGCGGCGACCTCGGCCAGTCGCTCACCTTCAAGGTGCCGGTGGCGGAGATCCTGTGGGATCGGCTCAGCAACACTTTCCTGCTGGCGGCTGTCGCCTTCGCCGTCATCGTGCCGGTCGCCATCCTGTTCGGCGTGCTGGCCGGCGTGCGCGAAGGCAGCCTCGGCGACCATCTGATCCTGATCGGCGCCAACTTCATCTCGTCGCTGCCCGAGTTCGCCACCGGCGTGTTCCTCGCCAGCATCTTCGCGGTCTGGCTCGGCTGGTTGCCGGGCACCTCGCCGATGACCACCGGCGGCGGCTGGTCGGTCGCCGCCCAGCTGGTGCTGCCGGTGCTGGTGATCGCCCTCTACGACGTCGGCTACCTGATCGCCATGGTGCGCGTCTCGATGGCCTCGGTGATGCGCCAGCCGTTCGTGCGCACCGCCGTGCTGAAGGGCATGAGCCGGCCCAAGGTGATCTTGCGCCATGCCCTGCGCAACGCGCTGATCGCGCCGTTCACCGCCATCCTGCTGCAGGTCAACTACCTGGTGGCCGGCGTGGTGGTGGTCGAGACGGTCTTCGCCTATCCCGGCTTCGGCCGCATGATGCTGCAGGCGGCGATGGCCAAGGACATCGCCGTCGTCGAGGCCGGCACCCTTGTGGCCGTGCTGATCGCCATGACCACGCAGCTTCTAGGCGATCTCGCCTATCGCCTGCTCGACCCGCGCATCCGGCTCGGCCGATGACCGACATCTCCGACATCGCCCCGATGTCGACGCCGGTGCCGGCGCGCGGCACGCGACGGCTGCGGCTGAGCGGGGCGGGGCGCATCGGCGTCGGCATCGTGCTGTTCTGGGCGGCGGCGGCCCTGCTGGCGCCGATCCTGCCGCTGCCCGCGCCCAACGCCAGCGATCTTCTGGCACTCGCCGATCCGCGGCCGTCGATGGCGCATTGGCTGGGCGTCGACCTGTCCGGCCGCGACATCCTCTCGCGCATCATCTGGGGCGCCCGCACCGTGCTCACGGTGGCGCCGATCGCCGTGGCCGGCGCCACCGTCGTGGGCGCGCTGCTCGGACTGCTGGCGGGCTACCGCGGCGGCCTGCTCGACACCGTGTTGAGTCGCACCAGCGACGTCATCCTGTCGTTCCCGGTGATCATCCTCTACATGATCATCCTCACCCGCTTCGGCGCGTCGGCGCTCAACATCGTGCTGGTGATCACCGTCACCAAGGCGCCGATCATCTATCGCCTGGTGCGGGCGACGACGCTGGAGCTCAGCCAGCGCGAATACGTTGCGGCGGCGCAGATGCGCGGCGAATCGAGCCTCTACATCATGCTGGTCGAGATCCTGCCCAACGCGCGCGGGCCGGTCGTCGTCGATGTCTGCCTGCGGCTGGGCTACACCACCATCGCCATCGGCGTGCTGGGCTTCTTGGGCATCGGCCTGCCGCCACCGACACCAGACTGGGGCGGCATGGTGCGCGAGACCTACGGCATGATCTCGCTCTACCCGCATATGGCGATCTTCCCCTGCGTGGCCATCTCGACCCTGGTGATCGGCTTCAACCTGCTGGCCGTCGGCCTGCGGCGCAGGGCACGCGCATGAGCGGGGCCCTGCTGTCGTGCGCCGGGCTCACCGTTGACTACGCTCTCGAAACCGCGGGCCTCGAAAGCATGGGCCAGCGCGCCGTCGACGACCTGTCGTTCGACATCGCGCCCGGCGAGGCGCTCGGCCTGGTGGGCGAATCCGGTTGCGGCAAGACCACGGTGGCGCTGGCCATCATGCGCTATCTCGGGCGCAACGGGCGCATCAGCGCCGGCACCATTAGCTTCGAGGGCCGCGACCTCGGGCAGTTGGCGCCGCGCGAGCTGCGCCAACTGCGCGGCGGGCGCATCGCCATGGTCTACCAGGACCCGCACAGCAGCCTCAATCCGGTGATGACCATCGGGCAGCAGCTGATGGAGGTGCCGCTGCTGCATCGCACCCGCCGGCGCGCCGCGGCACGCGAGCTGGCGGTGCGGGCGCTGAGCGAGGTCGAGCTGCCCGATCCCGAGGGCATGATGGCGCGCTATCCGCACCAGCTGTCCGGCGGCCAGCAGCAGCGGGCTGTCATCGCCATGGCGCTGATCGCCGAGCCCGCCCTGCTGATCATGGACGAGCCGACCACCGGCCTCGACGTGACGGTCGAGGCGTCGGTGCTTGCCCTGGTCGATCGCCTGAGGCGCCGGCACGGCACCTCGGTGCTGTTCATCAGCCACAATCTCGGCGCCGTCGGACGGCTGTGCGATCGCGTGGGCGTCCTCTACGCCGGGCGGCTGGTCGAGCTTGGTCCCCTCTCGCAGGTGTTCGCCAATCCGCGGCATCCTTACACGCGCGGCCTGCTGGCCTGCGTGCCGAGCCTGGCGGACGAACGCCGCGGCCGGCTGCTGACGCCGATCGCGGGCACCCTCACGGAGCGGGCACGACAGGCGATCGGCTGCGCCTTCGCCGACCGCTGCGCCCATGCCGTCGAGGGATTGTGCACCAGCCAGCCGATTGCCCTCGAAGCCATCGAAGGCGAGCCCGAGCATGTCACGCGCTGCGTGCTGGCGGAGCGTCTGCCGGCCTTCGCCGTGGAGGGCGAGAAGGGGCCGGCGAGCGAAGCCCGGCCTGCGGCCGAGCCCGTGACCGAGCCCCTGTTGGCGGCGCGCGGCTTGGGAAAGCGCTATGCGCTGGGCGGCGGACGCGGCGCGCTCGAGGCCTTGCGCGGCATCGATCTCGACCTCGAGCGCGGCGGGACGCTTGCCATCGTGGGCGAATCGGGCAGTGGCAAGTCGACCTTCGCCCGCATCGTCATCGGTCTTACCGAGGCCTCGGAGGGCGAGCTGTCGTTCAAGGGCAAGGACATCGCGCACCTGGCGATCGGGCGGCGTCGGCGCGACTTGCGCCAGCGCCTGCAGATGATCTTCCAGAACCCCGACAGCACGCTCAATCCCAGCCACAGCGTGGGCTACGCGCTGGAACGCACGATCGGTCGCCTGCACGGCATCGGCCGGACGCAGAGCCGGGCCGACGCGCGCCGCCTGCTGCAGCTGGTCCAGCTGCCGGCCGACTATGCCGAGCGCCTGCCCGAGGAGCTGTCGGGCGGTCAGCGTCAGCGCGTGGCGATTGCGCGCGCGTTGGCGGCGGCCCCGGACATCGTGGTGGCCGACGAGCCCGTATCGGCGCTCGACGTCTCGGTGCATGCCGCGATCGCCAACCTTCTCAAGGAGCTGCAGGCGCGCCACGCGCTCAGCCTGGTGTTCATCTCGCACGACATCGCGCTGGTGCGCTACATGGCCGACCATGTCGCGCTGTTCTATCGCGGCCGGCTGGTCGAGTTCGGCCCGGCCGAGGCGGTGTTCGCGCCGCCCTACCATCCCTACACGCAGATGCTGCTGGCCTCGGTGCCCGATCCGTCGACGCCGGGCCAGCGCGCCGCGGTTCGCGAAGCGGGCACGGCGGTTTCGCAGGAGATCGGGCGCGGCTGCCCATTCGCGGCGCGGTGCCCGTGGCGCATCGACCGGCTGTGCGACCGGGTCGATCCGCCCGTGCTCGAGCCGAGCGACAGCCATCGCATCGCTTGCCATCTCGACCTGATCGACCTGCCGCGCACCATCGAGCGAACCGCATGAAGATCGCGGCATGAAGATTGCGATATGAAGATCTCCGGCGTCGAGATCACGCACCACCGCCTGCCGCTCGACCCGCCGTTCGAAGCGGCGTGGGATTCCCAGCCGCGCCGGCAGTTCCAGGCAACCATCGTGCGCGTGCGCACCGACGAGGGCCTCGAAGGCATCGGCTTGGGCGACCTGATGCTGGGCTTCGCCGGCCATGAGCAATTGTTCCTGGGCCGCGACCCGCTCGAGCTCGAGCGCCACAATCGCGTGCTGGACAACCTCAGCTTTCACTACGGCCGCTGCTGGCCGCTCGACCTCGCGCTGTGGGACCTTGCCGGCAAGATCAAGGGCCAGCCCTGTTGGCGCCTCCTGGGCGGCAGACAGCAGAAGCTCCGGACATACGCCTCGACGGGAACGCGGCGGCTGCCCGCGGCGCTTGCCGACGCCGCGGAAGCGTATTTGGCGCTGGGCTTCAAGGCGATGAAGATCCGGTTCCGACCGGGCGATTGGCGCAACGGGATCGCGGTGCTCGAAGCGGTGCGTAAGCGGGTCGGCGCGCGCCTTGACCTGATGGTCGACTGCAATCAGGGATGGCGCATGCCGTGGGACACCGAACCGCCCTGGATGCTCGACACGGCGCTCGAAGTGGCGCACGAGCTCAAGCGGCTCGACATCTACTGGATGGAGGAGCCGCTGCATCGCGGCGAGCGCCACGGCATGCGCCGCCTGCGTGAGCTGAGCGGCATGCGCATCGCGGGCGGCGAGATGAACCGCGAGCTCTACGAATACCGCGATCTTTTGACCGGCCAATGTCTCGACGTGGTGCAGCCCGACGCGACGCTGGTCGGCGGCCTGACCGGCCTCGCGAAGATCGCGAGCATGGCGCAGGAGGCCGCCGTCGCGTTCACGCCGCACACGTGGGGCAACGGAATCGGCGTCATCGCCAACGCCCATCTCGCCGCCGGCGCGGGCGACGGCACCTGGCTCGAATTCCCGTTCGATCCGCCGCAATGGACGCTCGAGCGCCGCGACTTCCCGCTCGCGCAGCCGTTCGACGTCGACGCCGAGGGCTGCGTGGTGTTGAGCGAGCAGCCGGGTCTCGGCCTGATGCTGAACGAGGAGCTGCTGGCAAGGACGCGCTTCTCCTGATCCTCCCCTTTGCGGAGTCCGCAAAGGGGAGGTGCCCGCGCAGCGGGCGGAGGGGTCATGACTCGTGACCCCTCCGTCGGCGTAAGACGCCGACACCTCCCCAGCGAAGCTGGGGAGGAAAACTCAGCCCACGATCGCCTTGGCAAAGCGGCGGTCTTCGGCTTTCTGGCGGCCGGTCTTGCCGAGGTTGGTACGGCCGAACAGGTAGTGCTTGGCCATGTCGGCTGAGTAGCGGGCGGCCGGCGGATGCTTGCCGACAGCCTCGGCCAACGCCCGCACGTGATGCGCGCCGGCACCGCAGCAGACGCCGAGATAGCGGACGCCGATGCCGTAGGCCTTGGCGGCAAACTCGGCGATCTCGAAGCGGTTGCAGGTGAACGGGTCGAGCGCCACAGGAAACGCGTGACCGCCGGGCAGGCAGCCGCAGGCATGGTCGGTCAGCGACTGGAAGGACGGCCGTTGGCGCGTCGTGCGATAGGGCACCGGCAGCGCCGCGACGTGGCACTTCACAGCCTTTCGGATCTGCCGCAGCAGCGGCAGCATCGTCGCCGGGCCGCGGGTGCAATTGAGGCCGACCACGTCGGCGCCGGCCTGCTCCAGGCGGCGCGCGGCGTCAGGCCAGGCGAGCCCCTCGCGCGTCACGTTCTTGTGCGAGGCGAGCGTGATCACGGCGGTGCGGCCGGCCTGCTTGATCACCTCGAGCGCCAGCCGCGCCTCCTCGGCGTAGGCGAAGGTCTCGCCGATGATGAAGTCGACGCCGGCATCGACCGCCCAGCCGACCTGCTCCTCGAACATGGCGCGCACCGCCTTCACGGTGGCGGCATCCTTGGGATCGTAGATCGTGGTGTTGCAGATGTTGCCGGCCAACAGCGTGCCGGTGTCGCGCGCGACCTTGCGCGCGATACGCAGGGCCGCGCGGTTCATAGGCTCGAGGTCCTGCTCGCGGCCGATGACGCGCAGCTTCTGGCGATGGGCGTAGTAGGTGAAGGCTTCGACGACGTCGGAGCCGGCGTGCACGAACTCGCGGTGCAGCTGCTCGACCAGCTCGGGATGCTCCAGCACCACCTCCGGCACGTAGGCCCCGGCCTGCAGGTAGCCGCGCCGCTCGAGCTCGAACAGGTAGCCCTCGGCGCAGATCACCGGACCCTTGCCGAGCCGTGTCAGCAGCTCGTTGCCGTTCACCGTTCGCTTCATGATCCTTCCACCCCGGTCTAGAGCTTGGCGCGAAACTCGCGCTGCACTTTCTGGATGCGCCGGTGCGTGCCGAAGAAGGCGTGCCGCGACATGTCGGCGCTGTAGCGGCTGGCGTCGGGCTTGCGCCCGACCGACTCGGCCAAGGCGCGAATGTGATGCGGGCCGGCGCCGCAGCAGACGCCGAGGTAGCGGATGTCTTGCGCCAGCGCGGCTTTGCCGAAGGCCGCGATCTCGTCGCGGGTGCAGGTGAAGGGGTCGAGGCCGACGGGGAAGGGCCGCACGCCCGGGCAGCAGCGGTCGGTGAGCGACATGAAGCTCGGCTGACGCGGTGTCGTCCGGTAGGGCACGGGCAGGGCGGCGACATGGCACGTCACGGCGCGGCGGATCGATTTCAGGAGCGGCATCATGGTGGCCGGGCCGCGATGGCAGTTGAGGCCGACGACGTCGGCGCCTGCCGCCTCCAGGCGCTTGGCCGTCTCGACCGGCGTCCAGCCTTCGCGGGTGCGCGCCTCGCGATGCATCGAGAAGGTCACGACGGCCGGCACCTTGCCGTGCTGGCGGATCGCTTCGAGCGCCATCAACGCCTCGCCGCCCCACGAGAAGGTCTCGGCGACGATGTAGTCGACGCCCGCCGCAGCGGCCCAGCCGACCTGCTCCTCGAAGATGCGCGCGACCTCTTTCCGGCTCGCCGTGTCGGCCGGGTCGTAGATGTTGGTGTTGCAGATGTCGCCTGCGAACAGCGTTCCGGTGTCGCGCGCGACCTTTTTCGCGATTTTTAGCGCGATGGCATTCATCGGCTGCAGGTCCTGCTCGCGGCCGATGACGCGCAGCTTCTCGCGATGCACGTAGTAGGTGCAGGCTTCGACCACGTCGGAGCCGGCATGGACGAAGTCGCGGTGCAGGCGCTCGACGACCTCGGGATGCTCCAGCAGCACCTCGGGCACGAAGGCGCCGGCCTGCAGGTAGCCGCGGCGCTCGAGCTCGAAGACATAGCCTTCGGCGCAAATCACCGGACCCTTGGCGAGCCGCTGCAGCAGTCCCGGTGGCGTGGCTTTCTTGCCCTTCATGCGCGTCTCCCCGTTCGATAGTCGCACCGCTCGCCGCATCGCGTCACGGCTTTTCGCGTTCAGGCGCGCAGGCGCGCACCGTCCGGATCGAATAGGGGCTGGGTGATGCGCGTGGCCTTGCGGCGTTCGCCGATGATCTCGACCTCGAAGCCCGATACGGTTTCGGCGCGGTCGGCCGGGACATAACCCATCGCCACCGACTGTTGCACCGTGTGGGCATAGCCGCCCGACGTCGTCCAGCCGACCACCTCGCCCTCGTGCCACACCGGCTCGTCGCCGACGGCATCGGCGCCGTCAGCCTCGACGGTGAAGGTGACCAGCCGCCGCGCCGGCCTGCGGTCACGCTCCTGGGCGGCGGCGGTACGGCCGATGAAGTCGTTTTTGCGCATGTCGATGAAGCGGTCGAGGCCCGCCTCGTAGGGGCCGTAGATCGGCCGGTACTCGCGCGCCCAGGTGCCGAAGCTCTTCTCCAGGCGCAACGAATGCAAGGCGCGCGCGCCGAAGTGTCTTAGGCCGAACGGCTTGCCGGCCTCGACCAGAAGGTCGTGGAGCGTCCGCTGCCAGTCGGGCCGCACCCAGATCTCGTAGCCGAGATCGCCGGTGAAGGAGATGCGGCCGACCAGGGCGGGCACCGTGCCGACATCCATGCGGCGGAAGGACAGGAAGGGGAAGGCCTTGGTCGACAGGTCTTCCCGCACCAGCCCCTGCAGCAGCTCGCGCGATTTCGGCCCGGCGACCGACAGGCCGACATAGTCGATGGCACAGCTCTTGATGGACACGCCGTCGTCGGTCGGATGGCGCTCGAACCAGCGCAGGTAATGGTTCTCCGCGGCATAGGTGCCGATGATGAAAAACCGCTCGGGCTCGAGCCTGGCGACGGTGAAGTCGCCCAAAAGCTTGCCACGGTGGTTGAGCATCGGCGTCAGCACGATGCGCCCCTCGGCCGGCATGCGGTTGGCCATGATGCGCATCAGCCAGCTCTCCGCCCCGGGGCCGCTGACTTCGAACTTGCCGTAGTTGGAGATCTCCAAAAGCCCGACGCGCTCGCGTACCGCGCGGCATTCCTCGGCGACGCTGTCGTGGGCGTTGGAGCGGCGGAAGGTCGTGGTCTCGACCGGCGCGCTGCCCTTGGGCGCGAACCACAGGGCGTGCTCCAGGCCCCAGTAGTCGCCGAACACCGCGTTCTCGTCCGCGAGACGGTCGTAGATCGGCGTGGTGCGCAAGGGCCGCGCCGCCGACAGCTCCTCGTTGGGGAAGCGGATGCGAAAACGCCTGGAGTAGTTCTCGCGCACCTTGGCGTTGGTGTAGCCGAGCGTCGCCCAGTCGCCGAAGCGCGCCACGTCCATCGCCCAGATGTCGAAGCCGGGATCGCCCTCGACCATCCAGTTGGCGAGCGCCAGCCCGACGCCGCCCGCCTGGCTGAAGCCCGCCATGACGCCGCACGCCACCCAGAAGTTTTTCAGGCCGCGCACCGGGCCGATCAAGGGATTGCCGTCGGGCGCGAAGGTGAAGGGGCCGTTGATCACCTTCTTGATGCCGGCCTTCTCGATAGCCGGGAAATGGCGGAAGCCGACTTCCAGGCTGGGCGCGATGCGTTCGAGGTCGTCGGCCAAAAGGTCGTGCCCGAAGTCCCACGGCGTCTCGCGCTCCGACCACGGCTTGCCGCGGCGCTCGTAGGTGCCCATCAGCATGCCCTTGCCTTCCTGGCGCATATAGATCTCGCCCTCGAAGTCGACGATGTGCAACATCTCGAAGGTCGACGCGGCGACCTCGGGGATCTCCTCGGAGATGATGTACTGATGCTCCATCGCCAGCACCGGCAGCTCGAGGCCGACCATGCGGCCGACCTCGCGCGCCCACAGGCCGCCGGCGTTGACCACGTGCTCGGCCTGCACGATGCCTTTCTCGGTGACGACGTCCCAGCCGCCGTCCCGGCGCGGCGCGAGGTCGACGACGCGGGTGTGGCGTTCGATCGCCGCGCCTTTCAGCTGGGCCGCCTTGGCGTAGGCCATGGTCACGCCCCAGGGATCGACATGGCCTTCGATCGGATCGTACAGCGCGCCGACGAAATGCCGCTTGTCCATCAGCGGGAACAACCGGGCCGCCTCGTCGACCGACACCATCTCGAGCTTCATGCCGAGATAGCGGCCGCGCGCGTTGACCATCTTCAGCCAATCCCAGCGCTCAGGGGTGCCGGCCAGCATCAGCCCGCCGGTGAGGTGCAGGCCGCACGACTGACCCGAAGCGGCCTCGATCTCCTTGTAGAGGTCGAT
>JAFAKN010000244.1 GCA_019235415.1 Alphaproteobacteria bacterium | reverse complement strand
GCCTCCTCGCGGGCGAGGCGGCGCACGTCGCCGATGCGCGCGTAGAGGTTGGGCGTGTAGGCCTCGCCGCCGCGCTCGAACTCCAGCAGGTACTTGGCGACGGTCCAGCCGGCATTCTCCGGGCCGATGCGATTGGCCACGGGCGTGCGGACATTGTCGAAGAACACCTGGTTGACCTCGTGGTCGCCCGCCAAGGTCACGATCGGCTTCACCGTGATGCCGGGCGTCTTCATCGAATCGATCAGCACGAAGGAGATGCCTTCCTGCGGCTTGCCCTCGGCCGCGGTGCGCACCAGGCAGAACATGTGATCGGCGACGTGCGCGCCGGTGGTCCAGATCTTGGTGCCGTTGATCACGTAGTCGTCGCCGTCGCGCACCGCCCGGGTCTTGAGGCTGGCGAGGTCGGAGCCCGAGCCCGGCTCGGAGTAGCCCTGGCAGAAGGTGATGTCGCCCGCCACGATCGCCGGCAGGTACTTGGCCTTCTGCTCGGACGTGCCGAACTTCATGATCACCGGGCCCACCATGCGCAGGCCCATGCTGAAGATGCGCGGCGCATCGACCGCGGCGCACTCGCGGGCGAAGATGTAGCGTTCGGTGGCATTCCAGCCGGTGCCGCCGTGCTCCTTGGGCCAGGTCGGTGCCGACCAGCCGCGCCGATGCAGGATCTTGTGCCAGCGCAGACCGGCTGAAAACTCGGCGAACACGCCGCCGGTCTTGCGCCCGGCTTCGCGCAAGTCGTCGCTGAGGTTGTCGTCGAGGAAGCGGCGCACCTCGTCGCGAAAGGCCTGGTCCTGCGGGCTGAGTGCCAGATCCATGGCGGGCTCCCTATGGCGAAAAGCGTCTTGGCCGAAAGCTAGCGGTCGGTGACGCAAAACGTCCAGAGCGCGGCTGACAGCGGCTTTCGAGGGGCGGTACACTTCTTGCCTCGTCGCGCGGATCCGAAAGCGAGGTCACCATGACCAGCCTCCTGCGTCTTGCCGCCCTGCTCCTGACGATAGCCCTGCCGGCGATGGCGCAAGACAAGAAGGACGTCGATCTCGCGCTCGCCATGGCAATCGACATCTCGGGCAGCATCGATCCCGAGGAGGCCAAGCTGCAGCGCGAGGGCTACGTGCAGGCGTTCCGCGATCCGGTGATCGTCAAGGCGATCCTGGGCGGCGCCAACGGCCGCATCGCCGTGGCCTACTACGAGTGGTCCGACGCCTGGGTGCAACGGCTGCTGATCGACTGGACCCTGCTCGATTCGGAAGCGGCGATCGAAACCTTCGCCAAGCAGCTGGCCGCCGCGCCGATCTCGATCGCGCGACGCACCTCGATCAGTGGCGCGATCCGCTACGCCGTCCCGTTGTTCGGCCGCAGCCCCTACGAGCCCCAGCGCAAGGTTCTGGACATTTCCGGCGACGGCTCGAACAACGACGGCGGCCTGGTCACCGACCAGCGCCACGAGGCGCTGAAGCAGCGCATCATCGTCAACGGGCTGCCGATCATGAACGACCGGCCCAACCCGTTCGGCTTCCCGAGCGAGCCCGACCTCGACAAGTACTACCTGCACTGCGTGACCGGCGGGCCGCACTCTTTCGTCGAGGTGGCCCACGACTTCGACGACTTCCCGCGCGCCGTTCGCAAGAAGCTCCTGCAGGAGGTGGCCGATCTCGGCCCGCGGCCGGACTTCGATATCGGCGGGAATGTGGGCCAACTGGGACGGCTCGAGGACGGGACGCAACTGGCCCAAAGCGGTGGCGGCGCAGGCGCGAAGCGTCCCGGCCGCAGCGACGAGGACTACACCAAGTTCGTGCGGCCGGAATACGAGCTCGGCTGCGATGTCGGCGAGCGTCGCAGCCGCGAGTTCTGGCAACGCCGGTTCGGCGTCACTCCGGATTGACCATCTGTCATCCCGAGGCCGTAGGCCGAGGGACCTTTCCTGTTGCCTCAAAGGTCCCTCGCTTCGCTCGGGATGACAGGGCTGGGTAGCCATCACAGCGGGTAGTCGTAGCGGATGAAACGCGAGAAGCGCGCCACCTTGTCGTAGAGACGCCGGGCGCGCGCATTGTCCTGCTTGGTCTGCCAATAGTAGCGCGCGCAGCCGCGCGCCCGCGCGGCGGCCGCCACGGCCTCGATCAAGGCGCGCGCCGACCCCTGCCCGCGCACCGTCTCGTCGACGAAGAGGTCGGCGAGATAGCAGACCTCGCCGAACCACACGCTGGCATGGAACAGGTAGTGCGCGATGCCGACCAGCCGCCCGTCGAACCGCGCCGCCAGGCCGCGAAGCTCGCGGCCTTCCATCAGGCGTTGCCAGGTGCGGTCATAGGTGCTGTCGGGCAGCGCGCGTTGGTAGAACGTGTTGTAGCCCACGGCGAGCGGCTGCCACGCCTGCCGATCGGAAAGGGAAAGCGG
>JAFAKN010000341.1 GCA_019235415.1 Alphaproteobacteria bacterium | reverse complement strand
CGGCGGGCTTGAGGCCCGGCTTGAAGTCGACGTCGCAGCCGCGCTCGGAGAAGATCTCCACCGCGCGCGGCGAAAGCTCATCGGAGATGAGCACCTTGGGTTTGGCCATGACACGTCACTCCATCAGTTCATGCGGACCGCGCGCGTCTCGCGCGCTCATGACCTTGAGGCGCGCGAGACGCGCGCGGTCCGGAAGAGCCCTAAGCCGCCTTCTGTCCGAATTCGCGCTCGATCTCGGCGTAGGCCCAGTCGAGCCAGGGGAGCAGGACCTGCAGGTCGCTCCTTTCGACCGTGGCGCCGCACCAGATGCGCAAGCCGGGCGGCGCATCGCGGTAGGCGCCGACGTCATAGCCCGCCTTCTCGCCTTCGAGCAGATCGGCCATCCTTTTGGCCGCCGCGGCCTGCTTGTCGGCCGCGAGCGCTGCGAACCATGGCGCGGTGATGCTGAGGCACACCGACGTGTTGGAGCGGATCGCCTTGTCGGCGGCGAGGAACGAAAGCCACGGACGCTCGGCGACGAACTGCTCCAGCACCTCGAGATTGCCTTGCGACCGTGCGATCAGCGCCGGCAGCCCGCCGATGCTCTCGCCCCAGCGCAGGCCGTCGATCGCGTCCTCGATGCAGAGCAGCGAGGGCGTGTTGATGGTGTCGCCCTTGAAGATCGCCTCGGCGAACTTGCCGCCCGAGGTCAGCCGAAAGATTTTCGGCAATGGCCAGGTTGGCGTGTAGCTCTCCAGCCGTTGGATGGCGCGCGGCGACAGCACCAGCATGCCGTGCGCGCCCTCGCCGCCCATGACCTTCTGCCACGACCACGTCACGACATCGAGCTTGGGCCATGGCAGGTCCATGGCGAACACCGCCGATGTGGCGTCGCAAATGGCGAGGCCCTGGCGGTCGGCGGCGATCCACTCGCCGTCCGGCACCTTCACGCCCGAGGTCGTGCCGTTCCAAGTGAACACCACGTCGTGCGTCCAGTCGACTTGGCTCAAGTCGGCGATCCGGCCGTACGGCGCCTTCAAGACGCGCGCGTCCTTGAGCTTGAGCTGCTTCGCCACGTCGGTGACCCAGCCCTCGCCAAAGCTTTCCCAGGCCAGCATGTCGACGGGCCGCGCGCCCAACAGCGACCACAGCGCCATCTCGACGGCTCCGGTATCCGACGCCGGCACGATGCCGACGCGATAGTCGGCGGGAATGCCGAGCAGCCCGCGCGTGCGATCGATCACCTCGACAATCTTCTTCTTGCCGAGCTTGGAACGGTGCGACCGCCCGACGGCGGCGTCTTTGAGAAGTTCGGGCGTCCATCCGGGACGCTTGGCGCAGGGTCCGGACGAAAAGTCGGGACGCGCCGGACGCAGGTTCGGCTTCATCATTCTCTCCCTTGCAGAAGAGCAGCACTCCGGTGGGGGAGCGTGGCCCGGCGCCGGTATACGGACGTGCGACGGTGCCGTCAATGCGCTCTGTCATCCCGAGCGTAAGCGAGGGATACTTCGTGTTGCCTCAAGGATCCCTCGCTTCGCTCGGGATGACAGTCGGTGTTACCGCCGTCGCAGCTCGTAGTAGGCGCAGGCCATCGGGTCGCTGAAGACTGGCCGCGCGTCGTACCTCTCGTACAGCATGCCGTAGATCGCGTCGGCCCGGTTGGCGGCGGAGAGCGCGGCGAGCTAGCCGGCGGCGCGGCGTGCTAGGGGTACGCTTTTCCACAGCGTCCAGAGGTCAGCTTGAGCCTCGCTGCGCCCGCAGGCACTGGCGGCCAGCCGCCGGGTCGCGGCAACTGCGGGCAAGTCCCCCTCGTTGCTCCAACATCATTGCTGGAGCTTGCCATGAGTGTCGAAACGCCGCGCCAGACGGTAGCCCGCATGGACCGCGAGGCCGAGGCGGAACGCGGGCCGAATGATCGCAGGCCCTACGGCTGGGAGAACTGGCCACTGATCGCATTTGGAACCGGCGCGCTGGTCTTTGCGGCCCTTGCGATCTGGCTGATATTCAGGGACGTCCATTAGGGGACGTCAGCTAACGCCGCGCCAAGATGCGGGCCAGGAGGTCCGCGCTCCAACCTACCGCCGTCGCAGCTCGTAGTAGGTGCCGGCCATCGGGTCGCTGAAGACCGGCCGCGCCTCGTACTTGTCGTGTAGCATCGCGTAGATCGCGTCGGCGCGGTTGGCGGCCGAGAGCGCGGCGAGCTGGCCTTCGAGATCGGCGCGGGGCCACGTCCAGACGTTCGAGATCACGACGCGATAGCCGCGGTCGAGCGCCTGGTCGATGTCGCGCGCGAGCAGCTCGGCGTTGTGCTGCGGCGTCCAATCGGGATGGCGGATGGCGCCGGCATCGAGGGCGATCCACTTGAACCGCGGATCAGGGGTCGGAGCGGGGGCGATCGCGACCTTGCCGTCCCAGTCCCAGGTGCGGCTCCACAGCGCATACTGCCAGGTCGCGATCGGCTCGAAGCCCCAGTAGACGAACACCGTCGACTCGGGCGGAAACTGCCGTTCGAGGGCGTGCATGGCTTGTAGCGCCCGCGTGTCGCCATTGCGGAATCGCGCCAGCGCGCCGACGTTCCAGGCGAGCGGCAGGACGGACAGGACGAGCAGGATCGTCGCCGCTCCCATCGAGCGGGGCATCACGCGGGCCACCAGCAGGCCCCAGGCCACGGCGAGCCAGGGCATGACGTTGATCTGCATCTGCGGGTCTTGCGGCTGGGAATAGAGGTTGAACACCTGGCCCGCTGCCAAGGTCCCCAGGAACACGATGGCGACCGTGCGCAGGCGCGGCTCGTCGCCCCGACGGCACAGCAGCGCAGTGCACGCGATGAGGATTGCAGCCTGCAGCAGGACCGAGAGTAGCAGCGGCAACGCCGTCGCCTTGGCCGACAGCGGATCGACCCAGCCGCCGACAATGAGGAAATAATTGCCGATGCCGGACAGCATCATCCAGGCTTTGTCCCACGACAGGCCGGCCCACCCCGTCGCCACGCCCTTGCCGGTCCATAGGAGGTCGTGCAGGCCGACGGCGCCGTTGTGGCCCTCCCACAGCAGCTCGACGATGCCGGCGCTCGCGACGATGGCCACCAGCAGGATAGCAATGCTCTGAATTCGCCGTTGCCACGATTGCGCCGACAGGCCGAGCGCCAGCACGAGGGCCGGCAGCGTCGGGAAGATCAGTCGCCATTCGATCAGCCAACCGAGGGTGAACAGCACGCCGACGGTTGCGATGCGCGCCATGGTCGGACGGTCGAACCAGAGGCCGGCCATGGCCATCGCGCCCAGCACCAAGGTGTAGCCCGGCATGATGTCTTCGTTGATCACTGCCAGCAGCAGCACGTAGCCGCAGCCGAGGTGGAAGATGGCGGCGAGGGCGGCGGCCCGCGCGCTGCCGGTGAGGCGGTGCATGAAGGCGTAGACGATCGTCGTCGCGAGGCTCGCCCACAGCGCATTGAGGTAAGCGAACTGCTTCCAGGGCACGCCCTCCAGGATGCCGAGCGCGTCGAGCGCACGGGCCAGCACGCCGTACAGAGGGAAGTAGAGATAGTTCGACGGATCGAGTCGCGCGGTGGCTGGATCGGCGATCCAGGGCTCGGCCTCGATGCTCTTGTACATGCCGTTGTTGGTGATGACATGCACGTTCTGCAGCCAGCCGATCAGGCTGCAGAGGAAGAGGAGCGAGAACACGAAGGCAGCCGCAAGCTGCCAGAGAGGTGCGTTCGTTGCTGCGGGCGCGCCACTCCAGTGGCGCGTCTTTTGTCCAAGCAAAGATGATCGCGCCACTTAGCGCGGAGGTTACTCCGCGCGCAGCTGGCGCGCCCCCAGCTACATCTTGCGGCCGAGCAGCACCACGGCACCTTCGGGGCCGTAGCTCTCGGAATGGAGGCAGCCGCGGACGAGGTTCCAGCTGTCGCCGGGCTTGTAGGTCTTGGCCTCGCCGCCCGACCTGATGGTGATGGCGCCCTTCAGGACCATGGCGCGCACATCGAACGGATGGCTGTGCTCGGGATTCACCTTGGCGCCTTGCGTGGTGTTGGTGAGGATCTCGTAGCCATCACGCTTGAGGCCGGCTTCGAAGCTCTGTCGGTCCATGCCCGTCCCCCTGTTCCCTGTTCACGGCTCAGCTCTTGCGGGCCGCCACGGCATATTGCGCTCCCAGCGGCAGCCACGCCAGCAGCCGATCGATGCCGCCCAGTGCGGGAAGGCCGGGCGGCATGAACATCAGGTAGTCGGTGCTGAGCTCGAACCGGCCCGCCTCGCCAAGCCCGCGCCGCACTTCGCTCTCGTCCAGCAGGATGGCGTTGGCGTCGATCGGCGTGCGGGCGATGACGTAGCGCACCAGCGGGTTTTTAGGATTGTGCTCGAAGACGTAGAGCCGGCCGCCCGGCCGCAGCAGCCTCGCCAGCTCGCGATAAACCGCGGTCCGGTCCGCGACCGGGACATGGTGCAGCACGGCGCTGATCGTCACGACGTCGAACCGTCCGTCGCCGAGCGGCGCGCCCGCCCCCTCCTGGGCGACAAGCGCCGGTGCAGGCCCCAGCTCGGCCGGCCAGCGCCTGCGCGCCTCGGCCAGCATGCCACCCGATACGTCGCAGCCCGTGCAGTCGGCGCGCATGCCGAGGCCAGCCAGGACCCGCAGCAGGTCGCCGGCGCCGCATCCGTAGTCCAGCAAGGCCAGCCGGCCGGACTTGAGGCCCGGCTCGCGCCGCAGCAGCCAGCGCGCCTTCACGGCGATGAACTGGTCGGCGGAATTGCCTAAAAGCCGCTTCAC
>JAFAKN010000682.1 GCA_019235415.1 Alphaproteobacteria bacterium | reverse complement strand
CAGATGCGCGAGACCGAGCCCAGGGTCTCCACGGCCGGCAGCCGCCGGATGATCGCGTTGCGCTGCGCCATGCGCTGCACGCCGATCGCCAGAGTGACCGTGATCAGCGCCGGCAGGCCCTCGGGGATGATCGACACGGCGACGCTGACGACCGCCTGGAAGATGTCGACAAAGGCCATGCCGCGGACCCATCTGCCGTAGGCGAAGATCAGCACGCTGACGACGCCGATCACAGCGGTGATCGCATAGCCGAATCGCTTGATCTGGCGTAGCAACGGTGTTTCGAGCATGGCGACGCCGGTCATCATCTGGTTGATTCGGCCGAGCTCGGTATCGGCACCGGTCGCCACGACGATGCCTCGCCCGCGGCCGGAGGCGACGAGCGTTCCGGAGAACGCCATGCCTTCGCGGTCGCCGACCGTCGATTTCTCCGGGACGGCCGCGACGGTCTTGTCGATCGGCACCGATTCGCCGGTGAGCGGCGCCTCTTCGGTCCGCAGGTTCTTCACCTCGACGAGACGTAGGTCGGCCGGGATCTTGTCACCCGATTCGAGCAGAACGACATCGCCCGGCACCAGCTGCTCCGCGGCAATGAGCCGGACCTCACCGTCCCGCACGGTGCGTGCTTCCGGCGAGAGCATATTGCGGATCGAATCGAGCGCCTTCTCCGCCCGGCCCTCCTGGAGGAAGCCGAGCAACCCGTTGATGGCCACAACACCGAGAATGATCGCTGCATCGAGCCACAGACCGACCATCAGCTTGACGAAGCCGGCTCCGAGCAGGACGTAGACCAGGATATTGTTGAACTGGAGCAGGAGGCGCATCGCGGCGCTCTGCTTGCGGCCCTCCGGCAGACGGTTGGGCCCGTATTGCACCCGCCGTCGTGCGGCCTCTGCGGCATCGAGGCCCTTTGCCGGGTCGGTACGAAGCCGTTCGACGACTTCTCCAGCGGCGACGGCGTGCCATGTGACGGGTGCCGTCCGTGGTTCGAGCGCGGCGGGTGCTGCCATGGATGTGCTCCGCTCAACGACGTTACGTTGCCTGCCGCACAACACTGCAGGGCACCGGTGTCTTCCCTGCGCCGATATTTTACATCACAATGACAGTGAAAGCCGCTCGCGAAATGGTTGCATTACATCGATTTCTATTCAGCACCCGGGAGGTGCAGTCGTAACCCCGCTCACTAGTGTCGCCAAAGTCGGGAGACATCCTTGGAAACGACGGTTTCAATCCTCGGCGGCATAGGCCTTTTCCTTTTGGGCATGGCGGTGATGACCGACGGCCTGAAAGCGCTCGCGGGCTCTGCCTTGCGCACGGTGCTGGCGAAGGCCGCGGCAACATCGGTGAGCGGCACCTTCTGGGGAGCGGTCGTCACGCTGCTGGTGCAGTCGTCCAGTGCCACGACGATGACCACCATCGGACTGGTCAGCGCCGGACTGCTGACATTTCCTCAAGGCTTGAGCCTGGTCTTCGGCGCGAACATCGGCACGACCGGGACCGGTTGGCTGGTGGCATTGCTGGGCGTCAGAGTTTCTCTTACTGCCTACGCCTTGCCGATCGTTTTCGTCGGCGCGCTGCTCAAGCTGATCGGCAAGGGCCGATGGGCCGCGGGCGGCGCTGCTGTTGCGGGTTTCGCGCTGATCCTGGTGGGCCTGACGACGCTGCAGCAGGGCATGGGCGGGCTGGCCGAACGGCTCCACCCGGCGGATCTCCCGGCCGTCCTCGGCGAGTCCGGTGTTCCCTCGTGGTCGGGCGCTCTTGGGGTGCTGACCCTGGTCGCGACAGGAATCGTCATGACGACCGTCATGCAGTCGTCGACGGCCGCGATCACCGTAACCATCTCGGCGCTGTTTGCCGGTGCGATCGGCCTCGATCAGGCCCTGGCGTTGGTCATCGGCCAGAACATCGGCACATCGACCAGCTCGGCGATGGCGGCGATCGGTGCGAGCAGCACCGCCAAGCGACTGGCCGTGGCCTACATCGCCTTCAAGCTGGTCGCCGCCCTCATCGCGCTTGTGACGTTTCCCGCCGTGGTTCGCCTGATGGTGCGCGCGACCGGCAGCATCGACCCGGTGACGCTGGTTGCGGCCTATCACACGGCATACAACGTGGTGGGCGTCGCGATCCTGCTGCCTTTGATGGCACCGTTCACCAGACTGGTCGAGCGGATCGTTCCCGAGAAGGGCTCCGCCTTCACGCGCTACCTCGATCCAGCCGCGCTTGCCGCGGCACCGACTGTCGCCATCGAAGCCACCCGGCGGACCGTGTCTCACGTGCTGGAGGCGTCGAGCTTGTCGGCAGCCGATTCCATCGATGTCGTCGTGACACGGCAGGCATTGGACGCGCTGCAGCAGGCAAAGGCCTTCCTCTCGAAGGTGACCGAGCCCCTGGTGACGGAACGGGAACAGCAGTGGCTCATCAGCACCGTGCACGCCCTGGACCATGCTCTGGGCTTCGTCGAGACCCTGCGAGAAAGCGCAAGGATCGAGATCGCGCTCGACAGCCCTGCCGAAGAGCGCGCCATGAAGCTTTGCGCGGAGTCCATGCGAAGCACGGCCGAGCTCGCCGATTCGCTGGAGCACATCCCCGCACCGCCAAGCACCGTCGCGGCAGCACTCGAGGCCACAACGGTCGACTCGTCCGAGGTCGTCGAACGCCTCGAACACTGCGCGAAGGAGCTGGCTGGCCTGCGGCTCGAGCATCGGCGCGCCACCCTGGACTCGGTGGCTTCCGGTCGGCTCACCGCAAACGATGCCATCGCACGCGTCGAGGCGGTTCGCCTGCTCGACCAACGAGTCCATCACGCGTGGCGCGCCGCGGCGCATCTCGCGGCGGCCATTGCGTGACCTCGGGAAGCGGTGCTGGAGGAGGTATCCGATGAGCGAACCGAAGGGTGCGGCCAATTCCCAGCCAACCGCGAAGCTGCCGCGCAAGATCTACGAGCGCGAGCTCGCCAAGCTTCATGAGGAACTGGTCTTGCTGCAAAAGTGGGTTGTCGAGACGGGTCAAAAGGTGTGCATCGTGTTCGAGGGCCGCGACGGCGCCGGCAAGGGGGGCACGATCAAGGCGATCACCGAGCGCGTCAGCCCACGGGTCTTCCATGTCGTGGCCCTGCCGGCGCCGACCGAGCGCGAGAAGACCCAAATGTACTTTCAACGCTATGTACCGCACTTCCCGGCAGCGGGTGAAATCATCATCTTCGATCGCAGCTGGTACAACCGCGCGGGTGTCGAGCGGATCATGGGCTTCTGCACCGAAGAGGAGGCCAAGCGCTTTCTGGAAATCGTCCACGAGCTCGAGCACCTGGTCGTCGAGTCCGGGATCGTTCTTCTGAAATATTGGCTGGAGGTGAGCCCCGAGGAACAGAGCAAGCGGCTCCAGGCGCGTATCAGCGACGGCCGCAAGACATGGAAGCTGTCGCCGATGGACCTCGAGTCCTACCGGCGATGGCACGACTATTCGCGTGCGCGCGACGAGATGTTTAAGGCAAGCGACACGGCGTGGGCACCGTGGTTCGTAGTGCGATCGGACGACAAGAGGCGGGCGAGACTGAACGTGATCCGTCACTTCCTGGACCACGTCCCTCACGAAAGGATTGCACGGAAGAAGGTGAAGCTGCCCGACCGGGAACCTGCAGGGGACTACCAGGAGCCGAGCTATCCCTACAAGTTCGTCCCGGAGCACGATTGGGACAGCAAGGCCTAGCGAACGACGTTCTGGAGCAGCGGGGCACCAACATGAACTCAGGCAATCCACGAGAAAGCGACGCGCTCTTCATCGCCGAGAGCTTCCGCTCCCACTGGCTGTTGTTCGTCCTGGTCGGCGGCCTTCTGATTGTCGCGGGCGGCGTTGCGATCGCTGTTCCGGCGATCTCGTCCATCACGCCGAATGAAGCGCTCGGCCTGGTCCTCCTGTTCGTCGGCATCGTGCAGATCGTGCAATCGGGCAAGATGCGACGCGAAATCCCCTTCACTTGGCACCTCACACTGGGCTTCCTGGCCGCGATTGGCGGCGTTCTCGTCTACCTGGATCCCTTCGCCGGGATTGTGACGATTACCGTCCTGATCGCGATCGTCCTGGCGATCCACGGCCTGACTCAGATTGTTTTCGCCGCGAAAGTACGGCCAGCCACGGGCTGGCGCTGGTTCCTGACGTCGGGTTGCGTTGCACTGATCATGGCTGGATTGCTGGTGCTGAAGCTCCCGTACAGCCACTCCTTCACACCGGCAACGCTGGGTGGCGTCTCCCTGTTGTTCGCGGGGTGCGCCTACATTGCCGTCGCGCTGGCCGCCCGCCGTCCGAGCTTGGCGCTCGGATAGAGTTCGGCTCGGATCGGCTGACCTTGCTTCCCCATAAATTGGGACGCCGGGAACAACGCCGGGATTCCAAGCTGATGTGCTGTCACACGGAACCCATATAATCGCGGTAGGGAAGCTGCCGCGATTGCCTACCGATGCCTGCGCTGCTCGCAGCCGCCAACTCAGAAGAGGGCTCGATGCGCGCGATCACCAAGGTCCTTGCGATTGCGACGCTGGCCGCTTCGCTTGCCGGCATCCTGTCGATCCAGGCGAATGCCCAGAACACGCCAATCGAATTCCGCGTCGTCCCAACGGACAGAAACCCGTGGTCGTGCCGGCAATGGGATGCCGAGCTGTCGCGCGTCCATACGTTCACGCCGACCGCCGATGGCGCGACCTTGAGAACAGCCGGCGGGATCACCCGGAACATGACGCGGACCTCACCGAACGTCTTTACGACGACGCTGGCGTTGGGCGGCACGAACTTCAACGTGACCGCCGATACATCGAAATCACCCAAGGCGCTCGACGTCTCCGAGCCCAGGATCGGCTGTCGCTGGAGCGCTGTCGCTCCCTGACGGTACGGAGGACCCTGCCTTGGCCCGGCGCTTTTCCCGGCGGACCGCACGCAACATCGTGATGCTCGGTCTGTTGCTGGTCCCGATCGTGGCGCTTGGCGGTTGCGAGCAGAAGACCAAGGCCAAAGCCGCCGAGGCGCGACCGGTTCGCACCGTCACCGCGGCCAAGGGCGGGACCGGCGAGACGGTCGTGCTCACGGGTCAGATCAGCGCCGAGAACGAGGCGTCGCTCGCCTTCCGGATCGGCGGCCGCATCATCGAGCGATCGGCCGATGTCGGCGATCGCGTCGAACCCGACCAGGTGCTGGCCAAGCTCGACCCGCAAAACGAGCTGAACGCTCTGCGGTCGGCGCAGGCCGCGCTCTCGGCAGCCGAAGGTCGCCTGGTCGAAGCGAGCAATACGTTCGATCGACAGAAAATCCTGCTGCCCCAGGGCTTCACCACCCAGGCCCTGTTCGACCAGGCGCAGCAGGGGCTGCGTACCGCGCAGTCGCAGCTCGACGACGCGGGGGCCCAGTTGCAGATCGCCAAGGACCGCGTCAGCTACACCGAGCTCAAAGCGAACGTTGCGGGCTCGATCACGGCGCGCACCGCCGAGACCGGCGAGGTGGTGCAACCGGGTCAGACGATCTTCCAGGTCGCCCGCCAGGACGGTCGCGATGCCGTGTTCGACGTGCCGGCCCAGGTGAAACGCGCCACGCCGCCCGACCCCAAGATCGTCGTGTCCCTGACCGACGACCCGTCCATCACGGCAACGGGAAGAGTGCGTCAGGTCGATCCGCAAGCCGACCCCATTACGCGGACGTTCCGCGTGCGGGTGGGGCTCATCAACCCGCCATCCGCCATGTTCCTCGGCGCGACGGTCAAGGGGCGCATGGAGCTCGAATCGACGCCCAGCCTCGTGCTTCCGGCCAGCGCGCTCACGCGCATCAACGGCCAGCCCGCGGTATGGCTCGTCGATCCCGCGGACATGACCGTGTCATTGCATAACGTGCAGATCGAGCGATTCGATCCCGCCTCGGTGACGCTCGCTGGCGGGCTCGAAGGCGGTGAGATCGTGGTCACCGCCGGCGTGCAGGCCCTCCATCCCGGTCAGAAGGTCCGTCTGCTCGGAGCCGCGCCGTGAGTGGCCCCAACCTCTCGGAATGGGCCCTCAAGCATCGCTCATTCACCCTGTTCGTGATGATCGTCGTCACGATCGCGGGCCTGTCGTCCTACTTCGGCCTCGGCCGCAACGAGGATCCGGCGTTCACCTTCAGAACCATGGTGGTGCAGGCGGCGTGGCCGGGTGCCACCCTCGACGACACCCTGCAGCAGGTCACCGAACGACTCGAACGCAAGCTGCAGGAAACGCGGGGGCTCGACTTCCTGCGCAGCTACACGACGCCCGGGGTGACGACGATCTTCGTGAACCTGAAGGGCTCGACCACGGCGGCCGAGGTCCCGGACATCTGGTACCAAGTGCGCAAGAACATCGGCGACATCCGGCACACCTTGCCGGCGGGCGTGGTCGGGCCGGGATTCAACGACGATTTCGGCGATACGTTCGGCCTGATCTACGGCTTCACCGCCGACGGCTTCACTCATCGCGAGCTGCGTGACTATGTCGAGGCGGTACGGTCGCGGCTGCTGAACGTTGCCGACGTATCGAAGATCGAGATCATAGGCGCTCAGGACGAGCAGATCTTCGTCGAGTTCTCGACGCCTCAGCTCGCCGGGCTCGGCATCGACCGCGCTGCGCTGATCGCCGCGGTGCAGGCCCAGAACGGCGTCGTTCCCGCCGGGTCGGTCCAGACCAGCAACGAGAAGCTGTCGCTGCAAGTGTCGGGCGCCTTCCGCTCCGAGCAGGACATCCTCAACGTCAACTTCCTGTCGAATGGACGGATGATCCGGTTGCGCGACATCGCCGAGGTCCGGCGCAGCTATGCCGATCCGCCGCAGCCGATGTTCCGGGTCAACGGCAAGCCTGCCATCGGCCTCGCCATCGCCATGCGCAATGGCGGCGACATCCTCGCTCTCGGCCGCAACGTCACGGCCGAGATCGAGAACGTCCTCGTCGACCTGCCGTTGGGCATCGAGCCGACGCTGGTCTCCGATCAGCCCGCCGTCGTCGATCATGCCATCGGCGACTTCACGACCTCGCTGTGGCAGGCCATCGCCATCATAATCGGCGTAAGCTTCATCGCGCTGGGCATCCGACCCGGCGCCATCGTCGCTGCGTCGATTCCGCTCACGCTCGCCATCACCTTCCCCATCATGCAGGCATTCAACATCGACCTGCAGCGCATTTCGCTCGGCGCCCTGATCATCGCCCTGGGCCTGCTGGTCGACGACGCAATGACCACCATCGACGTCATGACCTCGCGCATCGCCCAGGGCGACGACACCGAAAAAGCCGCGACCTTCGCCTACAAGACACTGGCCTTTCCCATGCTGACCGGGAGCTTCGTCACGGCGACGGGCTTCGTGCCGATCGGCTTCGCCAGAAGCGCGGCCGGCGAATACACCTTCTCGATCTTCGCCGTGGTGACCATCACGCTGTTCGTCTCGTGGTTCGTGGCGGTCCTTTTCGCGCCCCTGCTCGGGGTGATGTTGCTGAAGCCGGCGACGTCCCAGGCGCCCGCCAAGGAAAACGTCGTCGTGCGATCGTTCCGCGTTCTTCTGGTCGGCGCGATGCGGGTGCGGTGGATCACCATCGGCGTCACGCTGGCGATCCTTGCCACCGCTTTCCTGGCATCGCCCTTCGTGCCGCGCCAGTTCTTTCCCGCATCCGACCGCCCCGAGCTCGTGGTCGACATGACCTTGCCGCAAAACGCCTCGATCTATGCGAGCGATACCGTCGCGGAGCGGCTCGACGCCTTCCTTTCGCACGATCCGGACGTCGAGCGCTGGAGCACGTACATCGGCCGCGGCGCCATCCGCTTCTACCTGCCGCTCGACGTCAGGCTGCCCAATGACTTCTTTGCCCAGGCCGTCGTCGTGGCCAAGGACTTGGCCGCGCGTGAGCGGCTTCGCGCCAAGCTCGAGAAGATGTTGTCGGAGCAGATGCCGAGCGTCGTTGGCCGCGTATCGCCGCTCGAGCTGGGACCTCCCGTCGGCTGGCCGGTGCAGTACAGGGTGAGCGGCCCCGATCTCTCGCAGGTGCGATCGATCTCGTTGCGGCTCGCCGAGGTGCTAGGCGGCGATCCCCATATCACGGAGGTCAGCTTCGACTGGATGGAGCCCGCGCGCCAGGTTCGCGTCACCATCGATCAGGATCAGGCCCGGCTCCTGGGTCTGAGCTCCAGGGCCGTCGCCGAGGCGATCAATGCCCTGATGGCGGGCACTCCGGTCACGCAGGTGCGGGACGACATCTATCTCATCCCGGTCATCACGCGAGCGCTCGACGAGCAGCGCAGCTCGTTGTCGACGCTGCGCGCGCTGCAGCTGCCGCTGGCCGACGGGCGCACCGTGCCGCTGAGCCAGGTGGCGAGCTTCGAGTTCAAGCAGGAATATCCGCTGATCTGGCGACGTCAGCGCATTCCTACCCTGACGGTGCTGGCCGATGTGCCCCCCAGCGTCTCTCCGGCGGCCGCCGTCGACGCGCTCGCGCCGGCGATCGAGAAGCTCGGCCAGAGCCTGCCGAAGGACTATCACATCGCCGTCGGCGGGACCGTGGAAGAGAGTGCCAATTCGCAAGCTTCGGTGTTTGCCAAGCTGCCCTTGATGCTCGTGCTCATGCTGTTTTTCCTGATGGCCCAGCTGCATAGCTTCAGCCGGCTGTTCCTGGTGATGAGCGTGGTCCCGATGGGCCTGATCGGCATCGTCTTCACGCTGCTCATCGTCAACAAGCCGCTGGGCTTCGTCGCGATCCTGGGCATCCTTGCCCTGTTCGGCATGATCGCGCGCAATGCCGTGATTCTCATCGAGCAGATCGAGGTCGAGCGTCGCCAGAGGGACAATGCCTGGGATGCCGTCATCGAGGCGACGCTTTCGCGTTTCCGGCCGATCATGCTGACGGCGATCTCCACCGTGCTGGGCTTCATTCCGATCGCGACCGACGTGTTCTGGGGGCCGATGGCCTTCGCGATCATGGGCGGGCTGTTCGTGGCGACGATCCTCACGCTGCTCGTCCTGCCGGCGCTCTATGTCGCTTTCCTCCGCATTAAGGAGCCGGCGAACGAAGTCGCCGCCGTTGCGCCGTGAAGCCTCTTGCCAGCCGGCTTGGGCTGTTCCTGGTCTTCTGGCTCATGATCGCGGGCTACGCGCCCGGTGATCTCCCGGTCGGGCTGGCCGCGGCGGCGTTGGCGACGTGGGCCAGCCTGCGCTTGCTGCCTGCAGGCAACGGCCGCGTGCGACTGCTACCGCTCGTCGGCCTCGCCCTGCATTTCTTCCGCCAGTCCGTGAGCGCCGGGGCGCAGGTGGCTTGGCTCGCCTTCCGCCCGTCGATGCCGATCCATCCTGGCTTCATCGCCTATGCCACCCGGCTGCAGTGGGCCGGCGCGCGCAACGCCTTCTGTGCCCTGTCGAGCCTGCTGCCGGGGACGTTGCCTGCCGGGTCCGACGACCATGGTTCGCTTTCGATCCACTGTCTCGACGTCGATCAGCCGGTGGCGGACGACCTCGCCGAAGAGGAAGGCTTGTTCCTGCAGATGGTTCGCGATGACTGAGTTCCTGCTCGGCGCGGCCGGGTTCATCCTGCTGACCGTCACCGTCGGCCTGGTGCGGATCCTGGCCGGGCCGGGCAATATCGATCGCACGGCGGCGGCACAGTTGCTCGGCACGGGCGGAATCGCCGCACTCCTGCTGGTGGCGGGAGCCACCGGGGCGCGCGGCGCCGAAGACGTCGCCCTGGGGCTGGCGCTTCTCGCCGCGTTCGCCTCGGTCGCCTTCGTGAACAGCGTGGAGCAGCGACCAAGCGACAATGCCGAGCGGGCCGATCCGTGAAAAGCGTCGCCGACATCTTCACCATCGTCGCCGTCTGCGCCGGCTCCTTCTTCTTTCTCGCCGGCACCGTCGGACTGCTGCGCTTTCCCGATTCGCTGACGCGCCTGCATGCTCTCACCAAGGCCGACAATCTCGGCCTGGGCTTGGTCGTGCTCGGCCTGCTGCCCCAAGCAAACGGTTTCCTGGGCGGCCTGAAGCTGGTGGCCGTCTGGCTGCTCGTGCAGCTGGCCGGCGCGACTGTGGCCCAGGTCATTGCGGAGGCGCTGCGACGCCGAGGCCCGCCGCCATGACCATCATCGAAGCCTTGGATATCGGGCTGGCCTTTCTGGTCCTGGGCGTGGCCGGCTGGACGATTGCGGCACACGAGGCTTTCACCGCTGTGATCGGCTACGTCGTCTACGGGCTACTGCTGGCGCTGGTCTGGGTGCGTCTGTTCGCCCTCGACGTGGCCCTGACCGAGGCTGCCATCGGCAGCGGCGTTACCGGCGTGCTGCTGATCAGCGCGGCGGTGCGGCTGCGCGCCAGCGAAGCCGAGATGATGCACGAGCGACTGGGCATCGCGCCACGGCTGGTGGCGGCTGCGCTTTGCCTCGTGGCCGCCGCCGCCCTCGCCGCCGTCGTGCTCGACATGCCCGATCCGGGCGCGACCCTGGCGCCGCAGGCGCGCCAGCCTCTCGCCGAGCTCGGCCTCGGCAATGCAATCACCGCCGTGCTGATCGCCTATCGCGCCTTCGACACCATGCTCGAGAAGGTCGTGCTGGTCCTGGCGGTGATCGGCGTGTGGTCGCTCTCGACCGATGCGAATTGGGGCGGCCTCGCCGGTCCAACACGCCTCGAGCGGACCGAAGGCCCGCTGGCGTTTCTCGCCCAACTGCTGCCGCCGCTCGGCATCATCGTCGCGCTGCACATCGTGTGGGTCGGCGCCAACGAGCCCGGCGGCGCGTTCCAAGGCGGCGCGCTCCTTTCGGCCATGGCGCTGATCGTCCTGATGGCGCGGCTGCGCGAGGCGCCGGCGATCGGCCGACGCTGGCTGCGCGTTGCATTGATTTCCGGTCCGGTCGTGTTCCTCGCGATCGGCCTGCTGGGCTTTGCCCTGGCCGGCGGCTTCCTGGCCTATCCGCTGGGCTTCGCCAAGCCGGTGATCGTGTTCATCGAGGTCTTCATGACGCTTTCCGTCGCGGCGACCCTGCCGATGCTGGTCATCGGGCCGCCGGACCGCAGGCCGTCATGAACGCCGCGACGCTCGCCGGCTTGAGCGGCGCGGCGCTGATCGGCCTAGGCCTGTACGGCGTGCTCACCCATCCGCACCCACTGCGCAAGCTGCTCAGCTTCAATGTCCTGGGCAGCGGAGTGTTTCTGATGTTCGGCATCATCGCGCGCAAAGGCGCCGCGGCGGGACTTGCCGCCGACCCCGTGCCGCAGGCCTTGGTCATCACGGGCATCGTCATCGCCTTTTCCGCGACCGCCCTTGCCGTCGCCCTGCTGCTGCGCCTGTTCGCGGTCGACCGATCGGCCACGTTGCGCCCCGACGCGACCATCGAGCGCAATGACCGAAGCGACGCATGACATCGCTGCTGGTCTGGTCGCTCGCGGTCCCGATCGGCGGTGCACTGCTGGCGTTCGTCGTCGGTGGGCGCCGGGTCCATTGGTTCGCGCTCGCGACCCTGCCGATTGGCCTCGCCATCGCGATCGCGATCGCCGCCGCGCTGTCCCGGTCGAGCGGCCCGCTCCTCTACCTGATCGGCGGCTGGAGCCCGCCGCTTGGCGTGGCCCTGCGCGCGGACTGGCTCTCGGCGATCATGATGGTGATCACGGCCGTGGTGATTTGCGGCATCGCTGCATTCGCCTGTGGCGACTTCATTTCGCCAAGACCCGCCGAAGCGCGCCGGCCATTCGCTTTCTGGATCCTGCTGCTGGCGCTTTGGAGCGCGCTGAACCTGGTGTTCCTGAGCGGCGATCTCTTCACCTTGTACGTGGCACTGGAACTGCTGGTGTTCTCCGCCGTGCCGCTCGTCTGCCTCGATGGGCGAGCGGAGACCCTGCGGGCAGCGCTGCGCTATCTGCTGTTCGCCCTGCTCGGCTCCGTGCTGTACTTGGTGGGCACCGGTCTTCTGTACGGAGCCTGCGGCACGCTGGACATCGACCTGCTGGCGGCGTGCTTGCGACCCGAGCCCGTGACGCTGGTCGCAGCGAGCCTGATGACGGCCGGCCTACTCGCCAAGACCGCGCTCTTCCCGCTCTATCTCTGGCTGCCGGCCGCGCACGCCGGCGCACCTCCCGCCGCCAGCGCTGTCCTGTCGGCGCTGGTCGTGAAGGGCTCGTTCTTCGTCGCCGTGCGCCTGTGGTTCTTCGTGATGCCGGCGTTGCCGGGCGAGGCCGCGACCCAGGTCATGAGCGCGCTTGCGGCGGCGGCCATCGTGTTCGCGAGCCTGCTGGCGCTGCGCCAGGACAGGCTGAAGCTTCTCGTCGCCTACTCGACCCTGGCGCAAATCGGCTACATCTTCCTGATGTTCGCGCTGGCCTTCGACGAAGGGTCGGGACGGATGGTCCAGGGCTCCGCCCTGGTCGGTGGCATGATGCAGGCGATCTCGCATGCCACGGCAAAGGCCGGCATGTTCATGGCGGCGGGAATGATCTATGCAAGCCTCGGCCACGATCGCATCTCGGAGCTGGGCGGCATAGCGCGCGCCGCACCGCTGGCGGCGCTGACGTTCCTGTTGGCCGGTCTGGCGCTGATCGGGCCGCCGTCGAGCGGGGTCTATCTGGCGAAGACCCTGCTGCTGCGCGCGGCCGACAACACCGGGCAATGGTGGTGGGCCGGCGTGCTGCAGGTCGGGGGAGTTCTGACCAGCGCCTATCTGATCCTGGTCGTCGCGCACGCGCTCGCGCCGATGCGCCGTGCGCCAACACCAGGTCACGCCGCCATCCCACGTCTTCAACAAGCGGCGGCCCTGGCGCTCGTGCTGTGCTCACTGGTGCTCGGCCTGGTGCCCTGGCAGCCATGGCTGCCGCTGCCGGTGGCCATGAGCGGCCACGGTCCGCTCGGCTTGGCAGCGCTCTGGTCGATGCTGTGGCCGATCCTGATCGGCGTACCCGTCGCCTACTTGCTGGGTCGCCGGGGAAACCGGCGTCCCTGGCGCGTCGCCCTGTGGCTGGAGGACGCGGACCGGCTTCTGCGCCAATGGCCTACGGCCGGCGCGTCGCTCGTCGCCGTGGCGGTCGCGCTGGCCGCAGCGATGTTCTTCGGCAGGTGAGCGCCCCAGCCCTACCGGGCGACCGAGAGACTGAAGGTTCGTGACGACGCTCTCCCGGTCGTGTCGGCGATCGACAGCGTTATGCGGTGATTGCCCAGGGGCAGGTCGACGTCCCGGGCGATGAGCCCGTTGCCGGTCGTCACCGCGTGCTGGAGCAGGCGACGCGTGACGTCGATGCCCAGCCATCCATAGGTGGCACTGAAAGAAGCCATGTCGATTGTCGCGCCCGGTCCGGGACTGAAACGCAGCTCGATCGTGGTGGGATTGTGGATCGGCCGGGAGAGGTCGGGCCGCAGCAGATCGATCGTCGGTGGGCCGAATCGGTCGGGCAGCGCCGGAGCATGGGGCGCGACGTCGTCGCGCGCCTCCTCGTCCGGCGTGATCAGGTGCCAGACCGACTGCGCGGCGGCGGGAAGCGTGGCGAGTACCATGCCGGCAGCGATCGACAGGGTCACCTGGCTTTTGGACCAGAGCGACATTTTACCCTCCTCACCGGCTCATCGTCGCCGGATCCGAAGTCGCTGGAAAACGACGTACAGCAGCGGAATGACGAACACGCCTATCGACGTCGCGGCGATCATGCCGCCGAACACCGCAGTGCCGATGTCGCGCCGCGTCAGCATGGCGGCGCCGACCGCGACGACCAGGGGCAGGAGACCGAGCACGAAGGCGAGGCTGGTCATCAGGACCGGCCGGATGCGCATGCGGGCGCCGGCCACCGCCGCCTCCTCGACCGCGGCACCGGCCGCGTGCCGATCCATGGCGAATTCGATGATCAGGATCGCGTTCTTGCTGGCGAGCGCAATCAGCACCACGATGCCGATCTGCGCGAACAGGTCGTTGCTGAGGCCGCTCAGCCGCAGCGCCAGCAAGGCGCCGACCAGGGCGATGGTCACCGAAAGCAGGACAGCCAGCGGCATCGCCCAGCTTTCGTACAGCACGACCAGGAACAGGTAGGCGAACAGGACGGCGACGGCGAGGACGTAACCGGTCTGGCCGGCGACCTGCCGCTCCTGCAAAGCGGTCCCGGTCCATTCGAAGGTGTCGCCTTCCGGCAGCACCTGCTGCGACACGCGCTCCATCGCGTCGAGCGCCTGGCCCGAGCTGTAGCCCGGCGCCGGGGTGCCGTTGAATGTCACGGCGCGCAAGTTGTTGTAGCGCGTGACCTGCTGCGGCCCGAGGATCGGCGCGGCGCTGAGCAGCGAGCGCAACGGCACCATCTCGCCCTTCGCGTTGGCCACGTTGATGCGATAGATGTCCTCGATACCGCTGCGATCGCCCGACGCGGCCTGCATGTTGACTTGCCAGATGCGGCCGTAGGCGTTGAACTGGTTTATGAAGTAGCCGCCGAGCGTGGCTTGCAGGGCGAGGAAGATGTCGCTCACGCTGACGCCCAGGATCTGCGCGCGGTTGCGGTCGATGTCGAGATAGACCTGCGGCGTCTCGGCATTGTAGGTGCTGAACACGGCGGCGAGCTCGGGCTGCTGGTTGGCCGCGAACATCAGCGCCCGCATGCTCGCGGCGAGCTCGGCGGGAGTCTGCTCGCCGATCGCCTCCAGCTCGTACTGAAAGCCACCGGTCGACCCCAGCCCGATGATCGGCGGTAGATTGAAGGGCAGCACGTTGGCGCCGGGCAGGGAGAGGGTTTTGCGCCTGACGTTGGCGATGATGGCGGCTACCGATTCTTCTGGATCGGTGCGCTGCTCGAACGGCAGCAGGCGGACAATGAGGAAAGCGCTGTTGGACAAGGCGGTGCTGTTCAGCTGGCTGAAGCCGACGATGCCGGTGACGGAGGCAACGCCCTTCTGCGCCCGGATGATCTTCTCCACCTCGGCCGTGACGGTGTCGGTGCGATTGAGCGACGCGCCGGCCGGCAGCTGGACCTCGGTGAAGAAGGCGCCCTGGTCCTCCTCAGGAAGAAAGCCGGTGGGCACGCTGCGCAGAAGCAGGAAGACGATGCCGGCGGCGAGCACGATTGCCGGCACGCTGAACGCGGCGAACTTCACCAACCGTCGAACGACCTCGGCGTAGCGATCCTGGATCCATTCGATGCCTCGGCCCACCCTTGCCATGACGCCGTGCCGCACGCCCGGCCGCAGCAGCAGGGAGCACAGGGCCGGGCTGAGCGTGAGCGCATTGATGGTCGAGATGACCACCGCCGCCGAGACGGCGACCGCGAACTGGCGGAACAGGACGCCGGCGATGCCGGGGATGAATCCCACCGGCACGAACACCGACAGCAGGACCAGGCTTATGGCAATGACCGGCGCGGTGATCTCGGCCATCGCCTGGCGCGTCGCCTCCTTCGCCGGCAGCGCTCGCTCCTCCATGACGCGCTGCACGTTTTCGACCACGACGATGGCGTCGTCGACCACGATGCCGATCGACAACACCAGCGCCAGCAGGGTGATGGTGTTGGCCGAGTAGCCCAGCGCCAGCAGGACCGCGAAGGCGCCGATCAGGGAGACCGGAACGGCCACGATCGGCACCAGGGTCGCGCGCCAGCTGCCGAGGAACAGGAACACCACCAGCACGACCAGCGCGAACGCCTCGGCGAGCGTGCGGATCACCTCCTCGATGGTGGCATAGACGAAGGTGGTGCTGTCGAACACGATCACATGGCGCATGTCGTCCGGATAGCGCTGCGCGAGCCGCTGCAGTGCCGACTGGACCGCGCCGGCGGCCGCGACGGCGTTGGCGCCCGGCGCCAGGTAGATCGCCAGCGAGGCCGCCGGCGAGCCATTGTAGCGGCTGAACGTGTCGGACGACTGCGCGCCCATCTCGACGCGCGCCACGTCGCCCAGCCGCACGAGCGAGCCGTCCGGATTAGCGCGAATGACGATGGCGTCGAACTGCGGCACCGTGCTCAGCCGGCCGAGCGTCTGCAATGGCAGCTGGAACTGCTGGTTGGGAGCGGCCGGCTGGGCGCCGAGGCGGCCGACGGGCGCCTGAAGGTTCTGCTGCTGGACGGCCTTGATCACGTCGCCCGGGACCATCGCCAGACCGGTCAGGCGATCGGTGTCGAACCAGATGCGCATGCTGTAGCTCATCTTGGCGAACAGCTGCGCCTGGCCGACGCCCGGCACGCGCGCGATGGTGTCGAGGACGTTGATCGTCACGTAGTTGTTGAGGAACAGGCCGTCGTGGCTCTGGTTGGGCGAGTAGAACTCGATGACCTGCAGCAGCGCCGAGGAGCGTTGGCGGATGGTGAGGCCCTGCGCATTGACCTCCGGCGGCAACTGGGTCTCGGCGAGGTTTACGCGGTTCTGCACATTGACCGTATCGATGTTCGGGTCGCTGCCGACCGCGAAGCTCACGGTCAGCGTGTAGCTGCCGTCGTTGCCGCTGGTCGAGGTCATGTAGAGCATCTTGTCGACGCCGTTGACCTGGGCCTCGATGGGCTGGGCGACGCTCGCTTCCACCGTCGCGGCACTGGCGCCGGGGAAGGTGGTCGTGACAACGACCTGCGGCGGCACAAGGTCGGGATATTGCGCCACCGGGATCTGCGTGATGGCGATCAGGCCAGCCAGCACCACGACGATCGAGATCACGAAGGCAAAGCGCGGCCGCGCGATGAAAACGTCGGAGATCACGGCGTGGCTTGCGGCGCCCGCGCCGCCTGAGGGTCCCGCGGCGCGGGACTGGTCACGACCTTCTGTCCGGCGTGCACCTTCTGGACGCCTTCGACGATCACACGCTCGCCGGCTTGCAGGCCCTGCTCGACAACCACCTCGCTGCCTTCCGTGGCGCCCAAGGTGACGCGGCGCTGCACCACCTTGTCGTCGTCGTCGACGACCAGGACATACGAGCCCGAGCGGTCGAGCTGCAATGCCGCTTGCGGGATCGTCAGCACCTGCTTGGGCTGGCCGACTTCGACCGTGACGTCGACGATCTGGCCGTCCAGCAGCCAGCCGTCGGGATTGGGCAACAGCGCGCGTACCGTCAGCGTGTCGGTGCCGCGATTGGTCTGGATATCATAGAAGTCGATCGGCCCGGTGTGCGGGTAGTATTGGCCGCTGGGCAGCTTCAGGCGGACGACGGCGGTCGTGGGACCGTCGGAACGGTCGGCGACGCGCTGCTTGTACTCAATGAATTGCTGCGTGCTGACGGGAAAGAACACGTAGATCGGATCCTGGGTGACGATGGTGGCGAGCGTGCCGACGGTCGGCCCCACGTAGTTGCCGACCGAGACCAGGATTCGGCCGATGCGGCCGTCGATCGGCGCTCTGACCTCGGTGTAGCCAAGGTTGATCTTCGCCTGGTCAAGCGAGGCTTGAGCCGCGAGCACGTCGGCTCGCGCCGAATCGCGATCAGCGACGTTCTGGTCGACCGTCGACTGCGGAACGGCGTTGGTCCTGACCAGCTCCTGCGAGCGCTGCAGGGTCAGGGCGGCGTTCTTCTCGACCGCCTGCGCCTTGGCCAGGGTCGCTTCAGCCTGTGCGACCGCGGCTTTGAAACTGTCCGGCTCGATGGCGAACAGCAGGTCGCCGGTCCTGACCTGCTGTCCGTCGGCAAAGGCCTGCCTCTGCAGGAAGCCGGAGACTCGCGCCACCAGGTTGACCGTCTTGATCGCCTGGGCACGGCCGACATGCGTGGCCGACCGCGTGATGCTGCGGGGCGTGGCGGATGCCACGATCACGGCCGGAGTCGGCCCCTGCGCAGGGGCAGGCTCATCCGCGGCAACAGCCCCGCTGTGCGTCGCCAGCCACAACACGACAATGACAGCGGCGCGGACGCTTGTCGTGCCGTACGCCAGGCGCAACATGGTTGCGACTCAGGCGGCCTGAGCTTCGAGCCTGCCCAGCGCCGCCTTGAGCTTCGCCTCCTGCTCGTTGGACAGCGACGTCTTCAGCACCCGAGGCTTGTACGGCTCGATCTCGGGAATGACCTTGTCCTCGGTTACGCTCCGGATCAGCACGCAGAGCGCCGACGATCCCTTCGGGATGGTCTCGGCAATCTTCTGGATGAAGTCGTCGCGGATGCCGTAGTCCGACAGCGATCCGGACAACGCGCCGGCGCCCGCGCCCGCCACCGCGCCGATCGCCATGCCGGCGAGCGGATTGAGGAACAGCAGGCCGAACAGCATGCCCCAGATCGCGCCGCGGCTGCCGCCGGCCGCCGCGCCGAGCGCGGTGAGGTTGACGGCCTGCTTGATGTGGACCTTGCCGTCGCCGTCGCGCTCGACCACACAGGCATCCTCGAGATCGATCAGGTACTCCTTCTGCAGCGACCGCAGCTTGTTCAGGACCTCGTCCGCCGTGTGGAAACCGTCAAAGCCCAGAATCACGAGATTGCTCATCGCTCCCTCCGTTCGTAGGTCGTCACTGACTATCCCTGGGACCCCAATCTCCTGCCTTGCAGCGTCCGGGCGCCGAGGTAGGCGGCACCGATCGCCAGCAAGGGGTTGGCAAAGTTGAAGATGGCGTACGGCGCGTAGCTCAGCGTCGCGACGCCGAGCGTGGCCGCCAGGTAGGCGCCGCAACTGTTCCACGGAATGAGGGCCGACGACGGCGTCGCCGCCGCGCCGACCGAGCTGGTCAACAGGACCGGCGGCTGGCCGCGGTCCTCGAAGGCGCGCCGGAACATGCGGCCCGGCAGGACGATCGCGAGGTACTGATCGGCCGTGGCGATGCTGGTGGCGAGGATCGACACGACCAGCATCGCGACCAGGCTGCCGGTCGACCGGGCGGCGGCGACAATGGGCTCGATCAACCGGTCGAGCACGCCAATTTTCTCGGCGACGCCGCCGAAGGCGAAGGCCGCCATGACGAGCCAGATCGTATCCAGCATGCTCTCCATGCCGCCGCGGGTGGCGAGCTGGTCGACCATGGCGTGGCCGGTCGTCGACACGTAGCCGCTGGCCAGCGCCAGCCACACGCCTTTCACCTGCGCAAGCCAGTCGGGGACGTGCTGGTCGGCATCGGCGAAGGCTTGGACGCGACCGGGCGCCACGATGACCGCGATCAATCCGCCCGCGAGCGCGCCCAGGAAGATCGTGGTGAAGGGCCTGACCTTGAACAGCGCCAGCGCCACCACCAGCACCAGCGGCAGGAAGAGCCACAGCGAGACATGGAAATCGCTGTCGAGAATCGCGAGCTTGAACGACGGATCGAGGTCGCGTCCGCCGCCCAGCCGCCAGAAGACGATGAGCGCGATGCCGAGCGCGCCAGCCGAGAGCAGGCCGGTCCGCCTGATATGGCTGTAGAGATTGACGTTGCCGACTCCGGCCGCGAGGTTCGCCGAGTCCGAGAGGGGCGAGACGGTATCGCCGAAATAGGCGCCCGAGATGATGGCGCCGGCGGTGATTGCCGGATCGAGATCCATGGCCTGCGCGATGCCCATCAATCCTATGCCGATCGTGCCGGCCACGGTCCACGAGCTGCCGATGCCGAGCGAGATCACCGCCGCGATCGCCGCGGCCGTTACGTAGAAGGAGCTCGGACTGAGGATCTGCAGGCCATAGAAGACCATGGCCACCAGGGTGCCGCTCATCGCCCAGGTGCCGATCAGCGCGCCGACCGCGAACAGGATGAAGACCGCGCCCAGGCCTGAGCTCACGCTGGCAACCGCCGCATCGCTCATCTCGTGCAGCGTGTGGCCGCGCCAGCAGCCGATGAGCACGGCGATCATGGTGGCGACGACCATGGCGACCTGATTGGGGCCCTTCGCGCCGCCATCGCGGAACAGGTAGTATGAGGCGCCGACCAGCACGATCAGGCTGGCGACCGGAATGATCGCCTCGATCAGCGACAGTCGCGGACGGGCGCCGGTCTCGGGCATGGACGTCAGAAATCGACGGGGTCGCGGGCGATCGGGCAGGTCATGCAATGGCCGCCGCCGCGGCCGCGGCCGAGCTCGGCGCCGACGATGGTGATGACCTCGATACCCTCCTTGCGCAGCAAAGTGTTGGCGTAGGTGCTGCGATCGTAGGCGAATACGACGCCAGGCGAGGCGCACACGAGGTTGGCGCCGCTGTCCCACTGGGTGCGTTCGCGCATGTAGGCCGTGCCGCCGGTCTCGACGACGCGCAGTTTCTTCAGCCCGAGTGCCTCGCCTACGGTCTCGACGAACGGCTTTTCGTCCTTGCGCAGCTCGATGCCGGACGGCGTGTTCGCCGGCCGGTAGGAGTAGGCGTGGATGTTGTAGACGATATCGGGATAGAGCATCACGCAGTCGCGGTCGGCGAAAGTGAACACCGTGTCGAGGTGCATGGCTGCCCGTAGCTTGGGCATAGCCGCGACGATCACGCGCTCGGCGGCGCCCTGCTTGAACAAGGCCTGCGCCACCTGGCTGATGCCTTGGCGCGAGGTGCGCTCGCTCATGCCGATCAGCACGTTGCCTTTGCCGATCGGCATCACGTCGCCGCCTTCGAACGTCGCGAGTCCATGGTCGGCGTTCGGGTCGCCCCACCAGACCCTGACCTTGCCGGCGAAGTCGGGGTGGAACTTGTAGATCGCCGCCGCCAGGATCGGCTCCTCGTGCCGCGCAGGCCAGAACAGCGAGTTGATGGTGACGCCGCCGTAGATCCAGCACGTCGTGTCGCGGGTGTAGAGCGTGTTGGGGAGCGGCGGCAGCAGATACTCGGTGACGCCGGCGGCGTCCTTGACGAGCTTCAACATCTCGCCGCCGTGGGTTTCGGGAAACTCCTCCGTCGACAGGCCGCCGATCAGCGTTTCCGCAAGATCGCGCGGCTTCAGGCCCTCGAGGTAGCTCTTGACCTCGTCGACCAGCCCGAGCCCGACCTGATTGGGCACGACCTGGTTGTCGAGGATCCATTTCCGGGCCTCCGGGATGGCGACCGTCTCGGTCAAGAGGTCGTGCATCTCGACAACGTCGACCCCCCGATCGCGCATTTTCTGCACGAAGTCGAAATGGTCGCGCTTGGCGTTGTCGACCCACAGCACGTCGTCGAACAAGAGCTGGTCGCAGTTCGACGGCGTCAGCCGCTGATGGGCGCGACCGGGCGCGCAAACCATCACCTTGCGAAGCTGGCCCACCTCCGAGTGGACACCGAACGAAGTCGAGCTCTGCGCCGCCTGTGCCATGGTGGACTCCGTGAGTTAGACCGCGATGTAGCCGGTCACCAGCGCGTAAAGGCCGATCACCGCCCCGATGACCGCCAGGATGAAGATCGCCCAATCCCACAGTCCGGTGAAAACCGGCTTTCCCTGCTCGCGGCGAGCCCAGAAGTAGAGGGCGGTTCCCGGCGCATAGAGGACAGCCCCCAGCAGGATGAACTTCAGGCCACCGGCAAAGAGCAGGAAGGCCGTATAGACCGTGGCGATGCCCGCGATGATCAGGTCGCGTCGGCGTTCGGCGGGCCGCACGTCGTAGGTTTCGCCGCGATTGGTGAGTTGCAGGCCGTAGGCCGCCACCAGCAGGAACGGGATCAGGTTCATCGCGCTGGTCAGGTTGAGCATCAGCGCGAAGGCATCGCGCGACCAGTAGGTGGTGATGACGATGATCTGGACGACGATGTTGGTCGCCCACAACGCCGCCGACGGCACCTTGTTGGCATTCTCGCGGGCGAACACCGCCGGCATGTCCTTGGTCTTGGCCGCGACGAACAGCACCTCGGCGCAGATCAGCGACCAGGCGAGGTAGGCGCCAAGCACCGACACCAGGAGGCCGAGGCTGACGAACACCGCGCCCCAATGCCCGACCACCGCTTCCAGGACCTGCGCCATGGAGGGTTGCCGCATGCCGGCGATCTCGGCGCGCTGCAGCACCGCGTAGGGCAGCAGCGTGACCAGGACCATGAGCGAGGTGACGATGACGAAACCAAAAATAGTCGCGCGTCCGACGTCGGCGCGCTCGCGGGCAAAGCGGGAATAGACGCTGGCACCTTCGATGCCGAGGAAGACGAACACGGTGACGAGCATGGTCGCGCGCACCTGCTCGAACACGCTGCCGGTGAGATCGCCGCCGTAGAGATTGAAGCTGAACAGGTCGAGCCTGAAAGCGAAGAACAGGATCAGGATGAAGACCAGGATGGGCACGATCTTGGCGACGGTCACGATGCTGTTGATGAAGGCCGCCTGCTGCGTGCCGCGCAGGATCATGAAGTGGAACAGCCAGATGCCGACGGAGGCGACGATGATCGCCACCACTGTGTTGCCCTCGCCGAAGACCGGGAAGAACGCGCCCAGAGTCGACTTGATCAGCACCCAGTAGGATACGTTGCCGATGCAGCTGCCGATCCAATAGCCGAAGGCCGACAGGAAGCCGGGATAATCGCCGAAGCCCGCCTTGGCGTAGGCGAAGACGCCGGCGTCGAGCTCGGGCTTGCGCTCGGCAAGCGCCTGGAAGACGCGCGCCAGCATGTACATGCCCGTGCCGGCGATCAGCCAGGCGATGACCGCGCCGACCGGGCCGGTTGCGCCCGCGAAGGTGCGCGGCAGGGAGAAGATGCCGGCGCCGACCATGCCGCCCACCACCATCATGGTGAGGGCGAACAGGGAGAGCTTCTGGGTCGACTGCGACGCGACCGGGGTATCGCCGACTGCTTGCGTCGTCATCAGAACCTCCAGCCCACTTTCAGGGCGGCGCCGACGTACCAGGCGCTGTAGTCGAAGGCCGACACGTTCGACCAGTTGCGCTCGTAAGCCACCTGGAAGTCGAGTGCCGGCCTGCCGAGCAGCGCGGCATTGCGGTCGGACCCGAACCAGGCGCTCGGCAGGACGTATTCCAGGGTCGCGATCGGTTGGAGGAACCAATCCTCCTCGGCGAAACCGCCTTGAATGGAATCAAACCCACGGCGCATGAAGTCGAGGCCGAGGCTCAGGTTCCATTGCTCGGAGAAGGCGTAGGTTGCGGAAGGGATCACGAAGAAGGCCCACGACGAAGGCGCGGGGTTTAGGAACCGTCGTTGGATGAAAGCGGTGACGCCGAACGACCAGATGGTCTCCGCCAACGTGTTGCCGGAGAAGGCAACCCGCTGGAAGTTCGCGTCGTAATTGAACGTCTTGTTGACGCCGACGTTCAGATCCTGGCGGGTCTCGAGCCAGGCCTGATAGAACGACTTAAAATCCCACCGTGCCTGGTAGGCGATGTACGGCGAGTAGGCCTGATCGTTGGCCGGATCGATGTACTGGATGCGGCTCCCGGCGATCACCTTGTCGAAGTCGATGGCCGGTGTCTGGGTAAACCTGTCGAGCTCGGAGCGCACATTGGCGGTCAGCCTGAGCGGAAGATCGAAAACGGGTGTCGAGAAGGAGATCCCGACGACCGGATTGAACTCCGCCGTGTTGGTGCCGCCGCCGAAGGCGGGATTGAGTTCCTCGGGGTTGGAGTTGAACCCGATCGGCACGAGCACATTGAAGGTGAACCGCTGGACTCGCGCCTGCTGTTCGAGCCCGGGCGCGGTCGCGAACACGTTGTCCTGCGGCGTCACGCCATAACGCCCGGGTGTGCCGAACATCGCGTCGATCCGCGCGTCTTCGCCGTCGCTATGCGCGCCGACATGCTGTGCGGACAGGCGATCGGTCGCGGCCGCCAGCAGGAAGGTCGGCAGCGCTGTCAGCCGATAGAGCGAGCGAAGTGGGGCCGTAGGGAATGGCATCAGCTTCCATCGCGGCGAAACGCCCTTGGGTCGGCGCTCCGGGGCATCATCCTAGGGCTGCGGCAGCCCCCTTTCCTTGGCGGGCCGTCTCGCGACTGTTCGCTGCGTCCCAATCTTCGTTGCTAAACCCCGTTCCGCTTTGACACACGCACTTCAGGGTGAAGTGAGCTGAAGTGGCGTGCTCTTTATGCGGCAAGGACCAGCGTCGAGGCGAGTTGGCGGACCGATTTCACCAGGGCCATCGCGACCAGCTTGCCAGTCTTGCGGTTCTCCTCGCTGACGGCCACGTCTTCCCGGAAGCTGAACCGGCCAAAGGCGCCCGTCGCCTCGAGCTCGACGATGTGCGTCGCAATGGTCGGGTCCGCCACGATCACCAGTCGGGTCCGGTCGAGACCGATGCCCGCGATGGCGGCCGCCGCCGAAATGTTGACGTTCTGCGGATAGAGTCGCGCGCCCTCGCGCACCGGCCCGTCGAACACGATGCGCGGCGCGCTGAGTGACGCAAGGTCGACCAGCTCCTCGGCTGCAGTGCCTTTCCAGGCCGACGGATCCTTGCGCACCGTCACGGTGACGCTGTCGAGGCCGCCCACCGCGGCGGCGCTCAAGATGTCCAGCGCGCCGATGCCGGCCGAAGGCAGGAACAGCCGTCGGCCGTTGGCTCTGGCGGTGGCCAGCAGGCGGTCGAACAGGGCGTCGTCGGCGAACGCGCCGACGGAGGTGACCAAAAGATCCGCGCCGTGCTCGAGCACCCGTTCGCCGTAGAAGCGGACGGCGTCGTGTCCGGCACATTCCACCACAACATCCATCGGCGCAGCGAAGAATCGATCGGGCTCATGGGTGATGCGCTGGTCGCGACGGGCCCGTTTCACGAGGACCGCGACCAGCTCGACATCGTCGATGCGCGCCACCTCGATGTGCCTCCCGATGGCGCCGTAGCCGATCAGCCCGAGCCGCAGCGTCATGCCAACCTGCTTTCGACCCAGCCGGCCCATGCGATCAGGCCATCGTCCTCCCCATGGCGGCCGACCAGCTGGACCGAAAGCGGCAGCCCGAACGGCCCGCTGCCGAAGGGCAGCGCGATGCAAGGCGTGCCTAAAAGCGTCCAGAAGCGGTTGAAGACGGGATCGCCGGTGTAGCCCAGGCCCGACGGCGCTTCGCCTCGGGCGGCCGGTGCCAGCAGGAAGTCGAACTCCTCCCATGCTTCGTCGAGATCGGCGAGCGCGGCTCGCTTGCGTCGGCCGGCATCGGCGTACTGTGCACGGGTGACGGCGTCGCCCTCGACCATGACGCCCTGCATGATGGGCGAGAAGAGCGCCGAAGAGCGGGCGCGTTCACGGGCGTAGGACTGCGTCGCCTCCTTTGTCATCACGCGATGCTGCGCCTGCAGCAGTCCCTCCCATTCTTGCGGCGCCTTCCACTCCCGCACCTTGGCTCCGGCCGCACGCAGCGCTCGCGCCGCCTCCTCGAGATTGCGCTTGTTGTCGGGCTCGGCCATGTCCCACCAGGGGGTGCGAACGAAGCCGATGCGCGGCGGCTGGCCCGGTGGCCCGACGGCGGCATGGCCGTACGCCGCTCGGACCAGCGCAACGTCGTTGGCTTCGCGGACAAAGAACCCCAACGTATCGAGGCCGGGCGCGTAAGGTTTGACGCCACTCATGTCGGCCCAGCCGAAGGTGCCTTTGTAAGCGACGATGCCGTTGAAGGCGCCGGGGCGGATCACCGAGCCGGCGGTCTGCGTGCCGTAGCCGACAGGCGCCATGAAGTCGGCGACGGCGGCGGCCGAGCCCGATGAGGATCCGCCCGGCGTGTGGCGCAGGTTGTGCGGATTGTGCGTCTTGTTGGCGTGCGCGCCGGCAAACTCGGTGGTGACGGATTTGCCCAGCACGATCGCGCCCGCCTGGACCAGCTGGCTCACGCAGGCGGCATCGCGGCCGACGACGTGGTCGCGGTAGATCGGCGAGCCGCAGGTCGTCGGCAAACGCTGCGTGGCGATGATGTCCTTGACCGCCAGCGGAATGCCATGCAGGGGGCCGACCGGGCGGCTGCGGCCATCGAGCCGATCGGCGCGCCGGCGGGCGCCTTCGGCATCGAGCGCCTCCCAGGCGTGCACCTGGCCTTCGCGCTGGGCGATTCGGTCGAGACAGGCTTCGACCAGATCGCGGGCCTTGAGCTGTTTGCGGGCCATGCGCAGCACGGCCTGGCTGGCCGACAGCCTGTTGGGCGCTTTTGCCATGCGTATTCTTTCCCCCCTTGCGCGTCGTTCGGGCCATGATGGCGAACACGCAGCGGAAAGGGTAGCGCGCGAAGGGGGCGCAGGCTTGGTATCTTCGGTTCGCCGACTTTCCCGGTTGGCAGCGAGCTGTCTGGGGCGACGATCGTCTCGAGATGCGATTTGCTGGTTTGGCCATAGGAGGTTGCAGGCATGACCCCGCCCTTTGCCGTCCAAAAGCTCGGTCACGTAGTGATCAATGTGACCGACCTCGAAAAGTCCAAGCGCTTCTACAACGAGGTGCTGGGCTTCAAGATATCCGACATCTATCCCGACGGCATGATGCCGGGCGGCATGGTGTTCATGCGCTGCAACAGCGATCATCACTGCCTGGCGCTGATCGGCGGCGCCCCGGCGGCGAACGGTCAAGCACGAACGCTGCACCACATCGCCTTCGAGCTTGCAACCCTCGACGAAGTGTTCCGCGCTCGCGATCATCTCAAGAAGCACGGCGCGAAGATCGTGTACGAAGGACGCCGCCGAGCCGGCTGCCAGGTCTCGGTCGAATTCTTAGACCCCGACGGGCATCACCTGGAGCTGTTCTGGGGCCTCGACCAGGTCGGCTACGACGGCCGCGCCCGCCCGGCCGAGGAATGGCGCCAGACCGCGACTTTGGAAGACGCCGTCCGCATCGCGCCGCCGGGTCAAGACACGACCTTGCACGATGCGGAGTTCATCATGAACGTCAAATTCTGAGACACGTCGCTGGATCCTTACTGCTTCCGCAAGGATCCCTCGCTGGCGCACGGGATGGCAGGGGTTCGCTCAGGATGACAGAGGGGTGTCGACCGCTTTGCCCTTCTTGCCAATCCTCTTCACCTTTTCCCTGAACGTCTGGAAGACGACATACAGGCCGGGGATGACGAAGATGCCGAGGAACGAGGCGGCGATCATGCCGCCGAAAACGGCCGTGCCGACGGCGCGTTGCGTCGCCGCACCGGCGCCGGTGGCGATAACCAGCGGCACCAGGCCCAGGATGAAGGCGAAAGAGGTCATCATCACCGCGCGGAAACGCAGGCCGGCCGCCGTCGTTGCCGCCGTCGCGATGTCCTTGCCCTGGGCGCGCTCCTCCATGGCGAACTCGATGATCAGGATGGCGTTCTTCGCGGCGAGCGCGATCAGCACCACGATGCCGATCTGGGCATAGATGTTGTTGTCGAGGCCCGCGAGGTAGAGCGCCGTCACGGCGCCGAACAGGCCGACGACGACCGAGAGCAAGGCCGCGATGGGGATCGACGTGCTCTCGTAAAGCCCGACCAGGAAGAGGTAGGCGAACACGAGGGCAAGCGCCAGGATGGATGATGCTTGTCCGCTCGCCGCCTTTTCCTGGAAGGCCGTGCCGGTCCATTCGTAGCCGTAGCCCGCGGGCATGGTGGTTCGCGCGAGCTTCTCCATGGCGGCCATCGCGTCGCCCGTGGAAAAGCCCGGAGCCGGGGCGCCGTTCACCACGACCGAACGCAGGTTGTTGTAGCGCACGATGGAGGAGGGCGCCGTCACGGGCTCGATATTGGCGACTGCCTGGATCGGCACCAGCTCGCCGCTCGACGAGCGCACGCGCACCCTGAAGATGTCGTTCACGTTGGCGCGCTCGGGGGCGTCGGCTTGGACCTTCACCTGCCAGGTACGTCCGAACAGGTTGAAGTCATTGGTGTAGGTCCCGCCGAGCGTGGTCTGCATCGCCGAGAAGATGTCGGAGATCGACACGCCCAAGGCCTGTGCGCGCTCGCGATCAAGCTTGAGGTTCACTTGCGGCGTCGAGGCGCTGTAGGTCGTGTAGACGCCGAAGAGCTGGGGCACTTGTTGGGCCGACTGCACCAGGCCGCGCGCCACGGCGGCGAGGTCGGTCGGCGCGGCACCGGTCAGGGATTGCACCACGAATTCGAAGCCCGACGAGTTGCCGAGGCCCATGATGGGCGGCAGGTTGAAGGCGAAGACGGTGGCCGAGGCGATTTGCGTAAAGGCAGTGTCGAGCTCCTCCAGGGCGTGGAACACCGACAGGCTCGGATCCTTGCGCTCGGCGAACGGCTTCAGGCTGACCACGACCAAGGCGCGGTTGGGTTGGTTCAATCCGTCGATCAGGCTGTAGCCGCTAACGGTGAATATGCTTTGCAGCCACGGACGGCCCTCTATCACCTTCTCGACCTCGGCCAGCGAGGCGAGCGTGCGGTTGGTCGAGGCAGCGTCGGGCAGCTGCAGCTCGGCCATGAAGGCGCCCTGGTCCTCCTCGGGCAGGAAGCCGCTCGGCACCAAACTGCCGATTCCAGCGACGCCGAAGCCGAAGGCGACCACCAGGAGGAGCGCGATCAGCCCGCGACGGGCGAGCGGCGTGACCAGCCACACGTAGCCGTCACGGCTGCGGTCGATACCGTTCTGCAGCCAGGCCATCAGGCCGCGCGGCTTCTTGCGATGGCGCAGGATAAGCGAGCAGAGCGCAGGCGACAGCGACAGGGCGTTGATGGCCGAGATCACCATCGAGACGGAAACCGCGACCGCGAACTGCTTGTAGAGCTGGCCGGTGATGCCGGGGATGAAGGCGGTCGGGATGAAGACCGAGAGCAGCACAAGGGTGATGGCGATGATGGGTGCCGTCACCTGGCCCATCGCCTTCTCGGTCGCCTGGGCGGGGGTGAGCTCCGGCTCGTGCTCCAGGATGTGCTCGACCGCCTCGACCACGACGATCGCGTCGTCAACCACGATGCCGATCGCTAGAACCAGTGCCAGCAGCGAGATCGTGTTGGCGGAGAAGCCCAGCGCCAGCATCACGGCGAAGGTGCCGATCAGCGCCACGGGGACGGCGATGATGGGTATGAGCGTGGCACGCAGGTTGCCCAGGAAGACGAACACGACGATGGCGACCAGCACGAAGGCCTCGATCAGCGTGTGGATCACGCTTTCGATCGTCGCCTCCACGAACACTGTCGTGTCGTACATCACGTCGTACGACACATCCTCGGGAAAGCGCGACTCGAGTTCCTTCAGCGCCTTGCGCACCCCCTTGGCGGTGTCGAGCGCATTGGCCCCCGGCAGCTGGTAGATTTGGATGCCGGACGCCGGGCGGCCGTTGTAACGGCCGATCGAATCGCTGCTCTTGGCGCCGAGCTCGACCCGGGCGATGTCCCTGATGCGCACCAGCGAGCCGTCGGCCTGGGCGCGCACCACGATGTCCTTGAACTCCTCGACCGTGGTGAGGCGCCCCTGGGTCGTGATGTTGAGCTGGAAGCCGACATCGTCGAGCAGAGGCGCGGCGCCGACCTGTCCGACCGCGGCCTGCACGTTCTGCGCCTGCACGGCGTCGACCACGTCGCTCGCGGCGATGCCGAGGCTTGACATGCGGTCGACGTTCAGCCAGACGCGCATCGAGTAGTCGAGCTGGCCGAACAGGGTCGCATCGCCCACGCCCGGCACGCGTTTCAGCGTGTCGAGCAGCGTGATGGTGGCGAAGTTCGACAGGAACAGGCCATCCCGCGTGCCCTTGGGCGAGTAGATCGCCACCACCTGCAAGAGCGAGGACGACTGCTTCTTGGTATTGACGCCCTGCCGCTGCACCTCGGTCGGCAGCTGCGCCATCGCCTGATTGACGCGGTTGTTGACGTTGACAGTGTTGAGGTCGGGATTGGAGCCGACCTCGAACGAGACGGTGAGCGTGTAGCTGCCGTCGCTGCCCGAGGTCGACTTCATGTAGATCATGTTCTCGACGCCGTTGACCTGGGCCTCGATGACCTGCGCCACGGCCTCCTCGACGGCCTGGGCCGAGGCGCCGGGATAGGTCGCCGTGACTCGGACCTGCGGCGGCACGATGTCGGGGAACTGGGCGACCGGCAGGGCAGTGAGCGCGAGCAGGCCCGCGATGGTGATCACGGCCGAGACGACGAACGCGAGCCGCGGCCGGCGTATGAACAGCGAGGAGATGGTCATGGCGCCGCTACTCGTTGAGGATCACTTGTTGAGGACTACTTGTTGACATTGGACGGGCTTGCCGAAGTCGGCGTCACGGTCATGCCCGGCCGCACACGCTGCTGGCCTTGCACGATGACCTTGTCGCCGGCCTTCAACCCCTCGGTGATGGCCACCAGGCCCTCGCGCGCCACCCCTGTCGTGACGCGACGCAGCTCGGCCACGTTCTTGTCGTTGACGACGAACAGGTAAGGGCCGGTCTGATCGATGGCGATCGCCTGTTGGGACACCGCGACCGTGGTCTGCGGCTTCTCCTGCTCGAGGATCACGCGCACGGTCTGGCCGTCGGTCAGCATGCCGTCCTTGTTGGCGAAGGTGGCACGCACGATCTGACTGTCTGTCTTGGCATCGACCGTGACGTCGATGAAGTCGAGCTGGCCGGTCTCGCTCCACAGGCTGCCGTCGGCCAGGCGGATTCGAACAATGATCGGATCTCCCGCCGCCTTGTCCTTGCGCGCTTCGAGGAGCTCGCGCTGCGTGACGGGGAACAGCACTCGAATCGGCGATTCCTTGACGACGGTCGCCAGCACGCCGCTGTCCGGCCCCACGAGATTGCCCGGCGAGAATGCCGCGCGGCCGATCCGGCCGTCGATCGGCGAGCGGATCTCGGTATAGGACAACTGGATTTCCGCGTCGCGCAGCTGGGCCGCGGCGTCCTCGAGCTGGGCTTTGGCCTGCAACTGCTCGGACAGACGCTGGTCGTAGGTTTGCTTGGTTCCCGTGTTGGTCTTCAAGAGCTCGGACGCGCGCGTGAGCTGCAGCTCAGCATTGGTGAGGGCGGCTTGCGCCGCGTCGCGCTGGGCGACCTTCTGGTCCACCGTGGCTTGGTAGGTCTCCCGCTCGATGGTGAACACGACCTGGTCTTTCTTGACGAGGTCGCCATCGTTGAACAGTCGCGGACCGAGGAAGCCTTTGACCCGCGCCCGCAACTCGACCTTGTCGGCGGCCGCAGCGCGCCCGATGAACTCGGCTTGGGTTGCGATCGGCTTGAGCTCGGCAGGCTGGACGAGAACCGCCGGCGGCGGCCCTCCCTGCTGGGCGCTGGCCGGCGCACCCCCCGCCAGGGCCAGCAGCAGGCAGGCGAATGCCACCGCCCGCGCGTCGGTCCATCGCTCACGCATTGCCTTCGCTCCTGCTCGTAGTAACCTCAAGACACTGCCTTAATTCGACAGCACGGTCACGGCCTTTTGGCAGGGACCGGGAAAGGGATTGCAGTGGCAGTGATGCGTTGGCTCCTGATGGCGCTGTGGATCGTCACTTTGACGGTTCCCACCCTGCTGGCCCAGGACCGCAACTCGTTCCAAATACCGGCCGAGTACGACAACTACATGTCGGCGCTCAATACCCGCGATCCGGCCAAGCGGGCAAGTGCCATGGAAGTGTTTCTCGCCTGGTATCCCAGCAGCGTGATGCGCACCGAGGCCTTGCAGCAGGCCATGGCCGCCTGGCAGGCGGCCAACCAGCCCGACAAGGCCGGCGCCATCGCCGGCAAGCTATTGCAGTCCGATCCCAGCAACGTGCATGCGCTCGCCTATCGCGTCTACGCCGCACGGGCGCGCGCGCTTCAAGGCGACAGCTCGGTACTGGGCCAGATGGTCGCCGCCGCCGAGCAGGGCCTTGCCGCGTTGTCGCAATGGCGGAAACCCGCGCAACTCAGCGACGATGCCTTCCAGCGCGACAAGCAGCGCTTTACCGCTCAGTTCAAGGGCGCCTTGGGCTACTTCGCGTTGCAGGCCAAGGACTACGAAAGAGCGCGGCGCTACCTGCGGGAAGCGGTGGCAGCCGACCCGGGCAACCTGCAGGACGTCTATCAGCTCGCGGTGGCGCAGCTCGAGGGCTCGCCGCTCGATGCGCTGGGCTTCTGGTATGCCGCCCGTTCCATCGCCATTGCGCGCACCGCCAAGAGCGATGCGGCAGCCATCGAGATCGACCGCTACGCGCGCTCGCGCTATCGCATTTACCGAGGCAGCGAGGAGGGCTGGAAGGAAATCGTGGCGAGCGCCGCGCCGCCCGACGCGCAACCTCCCGCCAACTTCGCGAAGTCGATTCCGCGCGCCCTGACGCCGGCCGAAGCGGCGGTCGTGGTGGTGGAGGAGAACGATCCCGGCAGTCTGTCTTTCGCCGACTGGGCGCTGGTGCTGCGCCATCGCGATGCGTCGGCCGCCAACAAGGCCGCCGCCGACAAGGTATGGACGGCCATCCTCGACAAGCAGGAGGGCGGCAGCACCCGGCTGAAGATGCCGGTGAAGGTGATCAGCGCCACACCCGACGTCATCGAAGCGGCGCTGACCGATCAGGCGCAGCGCGCAAATGAGTCCGACCTGCACATCGTGCTCGCCCGACCGTTGGCGCCGCTGCCCGCCGTCGGCGCCAGCATCTCGATCATCGGCACCTTGAGCGAGTATCACGCGCAACCGTTCAAGCTCGTGATGACGGGGGCGGAGTTGGCGGAGGAATCGCTGCCGGTGGCCGGCGGCGGGTGCGCCGATCCGCGCCCCCAGATGTGCACGCGCGAGTATCGGCCGGCCTGCGGCCTGCATCGCGACGGCAGTCGCAAGACCTACGGCAACGCCTGCACGGCGTGCAGTGATCCAGAAGTCGTCAGCCAGGCCGCCGGTGCCTGTCCGTGACTGAACTACCTCATCCTGAGGAGCCGCGCAAAGCGCGGCGTCTCGAAGGATGGGCAACATATCTGGTGCGCGTTCCCACCGTTCGAGACGCGCGCTGCGCGCGCTCCTCACGGTGAGGATGTAGTGTATTCGCGAAAGCGGGTGCTAATGCGCCAACAGGAGCGGCACGCGGCAGGACGAGATCACCTTGCCGGTCGCACCGCCGAGCCCCAGGAAGGTCATGACTTGGCCACGGCCGTAGGCGCCCATCACCAGAAGGTCAGAGCCCTTGCCATGTGTGTAGTCGAGGAGCGCCCGGCCGCGGGCGCGGCCCGACACCGCACCGGGGTCGATGGCGTCGATCTTGGTCTGCAGTCCCTGGCGGCCGAGATTGCGCGCGAGATAGGGCGCGCCGACGTCATCGGCGCTGCTGCCGACCACCAGGATGGTGATCTCGCTCGCCTTGGCCAGGAACGGCAGCGAGTATTCGACCGCCCTGGCCGCCTGGAAGCTGCCGTTCCAGGCGACGATCACCGAAGCGAAGGGTCCTGCGCCAAGCTTGGGCGGGGCGATCATCACCGGCCGCGCACATTCGTAGATGGCCGCTTCGACGGTCGCGGGCGCAACGTTCTCGGGATCGGCGCCGGGGCGCCCCAGGACCAGCAGGTCCGAGCAGCGGCCCATCGCCACCAGCGTGTCGAGGGTCGCGGTCTTCGCCGCCGTGAACGTGGCGCCTTTGATGGGAGCGATGACCTCCCTATAGGCGCGGTCGCTTTCCTTGGCGCGCTCTTCCAACCGCTCGTCGTCGAGGTTCATGATGAGCGGCATGGCTTCGCCGCTCATCGCCAGCCCGCCAATCATGCCGCCGGCGGGCCCGACCGGCAGGTGCAGCGCATCGACCGTGCCGTCGAAGATTCCCGCGGTGCGCGCGGCCAGGGTGAAGGACATCGCCGCATCGGGCCCACCTTCGGACACGGCGAGGATTGACTTGAACATCGACTGCTCCCCCCAAACAAGGCAGCGCGATTAAGAAGGGCTCCCGCGCTGCATGCAAGCCGAGACTTCCGCGGGACTGGATTAGGGTCTGGCCGCTTGCGCGAGGCCGACCATGATGTCCCGCACCGGCTCCAGGTTCTGTCCCGCCCGCTCGGCTGCGGCAAGCACGTCGTCCGGGGCACGGCCTGCAGCGATTGCGGCCGCTCCCCATAACAAGGCGGAGCGCATGCCGCTTTTGCAGAAGGCAACGATCCTGCCCGGGCGCTCGGCCAACAGGTCGACGAGCGCGCGCACCTGCTCCGGCGACGCGCACGGACCGGAAAACGGCAAGTCGAGAAACACCAGCCCAGCTGCCTCGGCCGCCGTCTTCAGATCCGTGGTCCGCGGTTGGCCGAACATTGCCTCGCCGTCGGGGCGGTTGTTGACCACTGCGCGGTAGCCCATCGCAACGATGTCCTTCATGTCACGCGGCTGCAACTGGCCGCACACTGCGACGCGATCGTCGATGGCGACAGGGGTGGTTGCCATGATGCTACTCCGTGACCGACTGCTGCGCGATCTCGTGCCGGCGGACCCAGTGGATGAATGGCAGGGTCAGCAGCACCATCCAGAGCTTGCCCAAGATTTGTCCGGCCAGGAAGTCGAGGCTGCCGAATGCCAGCCACAGAAACAGCACGCTGTCGGCGATCAGGCCGACGACACTGCTCGCCAGCACCGCGAGCACGAGGCCGCGCGCCTGCAGCGGGGTATAGACCGCAAAGTCCGCAAGCTCCGAGAGCAGGAACGCCAAAGCCGATGCATAGACCAGCTGGGGCGGCGCGACAGCTCCGGACAAGGCGGCGCCGGCGACGATGGCGGCGAGCGCAACGCCGCGGCCCAGACGGCGTTGTACGAGGTCGCGCAGAACCAGCGCGAGCCCGATCATCAGCACGCCCGATGGCGCCATCAGCGGATGGCCGCCGGGGCCCCACGGCGCCACGGGCACCAGGCATGGGCCGTGTGGCGACGTGCAAACCGTACCGATGTTTCCGATCATCCAATTGGCAGCCGGAATGCAGCCCATGAATCCGAGAAAGCAGCCGATCGAAACGAGCTTGTTGCCATTGACAGATATTTTCTTGCCAGTCATGCGGAGTTGCCTAGCAGGTCTCGAGGTCGTTCGAAACGGGACAGGCGGCCGCGCTGACCGATATTATTGAGAGTAAACCTATCTCCCGCTACAACTAGCGTGAGATTGCTTTAAAACAACCGGAGGTCGCCATGACGTTTCTCGCACGCCGTACCTTGTTCGTCATTTTTGCGGTAACGGCTTCTGGATACGCCGCGACTGCCCTGGCTGTCGATGCGTTGCCTGATGCGCGCTTTGTCGGTTTTTCCCAGGCGGTCAACGATTTCGCGATCCAATCAGGCCAGCTCGCGCTGTCGCGTTCCACCAACGAAAACGTGCGCGGTTACGCGTCCCGCGCTATCGCCGAACATACCGACGCAGCGCAAATGCTGAGCAAAGCGCGCTCGGAGGCCGGCGTCTCGTATGCGCCCGACGGCGCCATGGGGCCACGGACGGCCAACGCGCTCGCGACCCTGAATGGCCTGCAGGGCCCGGCGTTCGATGCCGCCTTTGCGCGCGCGCAACTCGAGATTCAAACGGCTGCCGTCGATCAAATGGGGGCATACTCGCAGAATGGCACCAGTGGGCCTCTGCGCCGCTACGCCCAACAGATGTTGCCCAAGTCGAAGATGCTCCTCGAATACGCCCAGCGGCTCGCGGGCTCGCGCTAACTGAGCGATCGTCCTTCGCTCCAGGCGATATAACCGCGCTTACGCAAGGCGCAGGCGGGGCAAGTGCCGCAGCCGTAACCCCAGGCCTGGTGCGAACCGCGCACGCTTTCGTAGCAGGTGTGCGTGTGCTCTCGCACGATGTCGACCAGCGCATCGCCCCCCAATTGTCGGGCGAGCGCCCAGGTCGCCGCCTTGTCGAGCCACATCAATGGCGTGTGCAGCACGAACCGGCGGTCCATCCCGAGATTGAGCGCGACCTGCAACGCCTTGATGGTGTCGTCGCGGCAGTCGGGATAGCCGGAGAAATCGGTCTCGCACATACCGCCGACGAGATTGCGGATGCCCCGACGCCAGGCGACGGCGGCTGCGAAGGTAAAAAACAGGAGATTGCGGCCCGGCACGAAGGTATTCGGGAGCCCGTCCTCCTCCATGTGAAAGGCCACGTTGCGGGTGAGCGCCGTTTCGCTCAACTGGCCGAGGACGCCGAGATCGACGAGGTGATCGTCGAACAGCCGTTCGGCCCACGGCGCAAACCGCTTCCGGATCTCGGCGCGCACCACAAGTCGCTGCTCCAGCTCGATTCGATGGCGCTGGCCATAGTCGAAGGCTATGGTCTCGACATGCGCAAATCGCTCTAGCGCCCAGGCCAGACACGTGGTGGAATCCTGTCCGCCGGAGAGCAGGACGAGGGCGGCTCCATCGTCGTTCATGGAGTGGTTATCGCCCTCATTCTCTCGCCGCGCCACAGCGTTGCGCTTCGTGCGTTGCAACACCGGACCAAAATCGGGAGGGAGCGATGTTCGTCTCCGACATCCTTTCGCAGAAGGGCACTAGCGTATTCAGCGTGAGGTCGACCACGTCGGTGGCCGACGTGGCCCGGCAGCTGACCGAGCGCCGCATCGGCTCGGTCTTGGTGCTCGAGGCCGACAGCCGCATCGCCGGTATCGTTTCCGAGCGCGATCTGGTGCGCGCTTTGGCACAGTTCGGCGCAAAGGCGATGGAACTGGAGACGCGGAACGTTATGACAACGGAGGTTATCACCTGCGATCCCGACGACTCGATCGATCACGTCATGGAAACGATGACGCGCGGCCGTTTTCGACATTTACCGGTGGTACGTCATGACCAACTGCTCGGCCTCGTTTCGATCGGTGACGTGGTGAAGGCGAGGCTCGAGGAAACGCGACACGAAACCGAGGCTTTGAAAGCCTATATCGTCGCCAGCTAAATACTATTTTCTGCCTCGCTGCCAAATTACGCCGGGTGAGCGGCCGCGGTCTTTTCGCGGCGACTGCAATCCTGCTGTGTTGCCGTCGCCCATAATATACTCTAAAGAATTGAATGACCTCATCCGAAGTCATACCGATAATATTTCTAAGAGCACTATATGCCTCGCACGGCGTCTCTCACCACCATCGAAGCGAAAATCCGCGAACTTCAAGCAAAAGCTGAAGCCATCAAGCGATATGAAAAGCCCGGCATTCGCCAGCTGAAAGGCGTGTTGAAAAAGTACCGGCTGACGATCGGTGACGTTCAACTCGCCCTCGGCGAGGGCGGCGCACGCCGTGCCAGCAAGCTCAAGGGCAAGAAGCTCAAGGCGAAATATCGCAATCCGTCCGACAAGAGCCAGACCTGGGCCGGCCGCGGCATCAGGCCGAGATGGCTGGTGGCGGCGCTGAAGGGCGGCAAGAAGCTCGAGGATTTTGCCGTCTAGCGCTGGAGCGGTCTGCTTCAAGCGAACTCGTGGCAATATGCGCCGCGGTGATTGTCATCGCGGTCCCGGAGCGGTGTGCCGGCAGATAACGAGGCAACGACCATGCAGTCCACGCAACCGGTGCTGAGCGGCAAGGTCGCGCTGGTGAGCGGCGCGGGCCGGAACATCGGTCGGGCGATCGCCGTGGCGTTGGCGCGCGACGGCGCAGCGATTGTCGTCAACGGTCGCGGCGATCGCGCCGCGGTCGACGGCGTGGTGAGCGAGATCGAGCAGCTGGGCGGCAAGGCCATTGCCGCGATGGGCGACATCTCCGATCCCGCAGTGCCTGCCCGCTTGGCGGCGCAGGCGGCCGAGGCGTTCGGCGGCGTCGACATTCTGGTTTCCAACGCCGGACTGCGACGGCAGACCTCGTTCCTCGACATGAGCTTCGAAGAATGGCGCGAGATCCTCTCGGTGGCGCTCGATGGGGCCTTCCTGCTGGGCAAGGCCGTGGTGCCGCAGATGATGGCGCGCGGCGGCGGCGCTTTCGTCGCGCTGTCCGGCGTCTCGACCCATGTCGGCACCCCCAACCGCTGTCACGTTTCGGCGTCCAAGTCGGGCCTCGAGGGCCTGATGCGCGGTCTTGCTGTCGAGCTCGCACCGTACAAGATCACCTGCAACGCCATCGCACCGGGTGCCATCGACACGACGCGCGCCGCCTCGGCGGGTGCTGCCCCGCCCAACCGGGTGAACCGGCCAATCCCGCTCAAGCGGTTCGGCACGGTCGATGAGATCGCCGCCATGGTTCGGCTGCTGGTCGGACCGCAAGGCACGTTCATCACCGGCCAGACCATCCATGTGAACGGCGGCGAGTTCCTGACGTGACCCGCGCGTCCGGAGGCTTTTAGGTGCTGGGTTATGTCGTGGTGTTTTTCGGCGCCGGGATCGGCGGCGCGGTGCGACACGGCATGAACATCTGGGTGGCGCGCTGGCTCGGCACGCACTTTCCCGCCCACACCTTCGTCATCAATATCCTGGGCTCACTGCTCATGGGCCTGATTGCCGGCTGGTTTGCCGAGCGCGGCCAGGAGACGAGCCAGGTGCGGCTTTTCCTGACCACGGGCATATTGGGTGGCTTCACCACTTTTTCCGCGTTCTCGCTCGATGCGGTGCTCCTATGGGAGCGGCAGGAGCACCTGCTGGCGGCAATCTATGTCGGCGGCTCGGTGGTCGGCGCGCTCGCCGGCCTGGTGCTGGGGCTCTGGATCGTGCGAACGGCGCTGGCATGAGCGCAATGGTCGCGCGCTGGCCGAGGCTGCGGCTGAGCTTGGCGGCCGGGCTTGCGGCGGTATGGTTGCTCTCCTTGCCGGCGGCGGCGCAACGGGCGCCGTCAGACTACCGCGAGAGCGATGCGGTGCTGGTCCATTACCCGTCCGTATCGGGTGTCTCGCTGGCCAGTCCGGCTTTTGCCGATGGCGCGTCTTCGCTCACCAGTCAGGACAGGTTGATGGCATTCGTGTCGCAGCTCTCTGCGGCCTCGCCGCATGTCCGGCTGGCCAGCATGGGTCGATCGCAGCAGGGCCGCGAGCTGCCGCTGCTCTATGTGACGCAGGAAGGGCTCGACGATCCGGCGGCGATCGCGCGCCTCGGGCGGCCGGTGATTTGGCTGATCGGTCAGCAGCATGGCAACGAGCCGGCCGGCGGCGAAGCGATGCTCGCCGTGGCGGCCGCGCTGTCTTCGGGCGAGCTGCAATCCTTGCTCGAGCGCATCAGCGTGGTGATCGTGCCACGCGGCAACCCGGATGGTGCGGCGGCCGACCGCCGCGTGCTGGCGAGCGGCGCCGATCCCAACCGCGACCATCTGCTGCTGAGCCAGCCCGAAGTTCGAGCGTTGCATCAGGCGATGCAGCATCTGCCGCCGGACGTCGTGATCGACCACCACGAATTCAGCGTCGCCTGGCGATGGCTGGAAAAGTTCGGGGCGCTGCAGGCAAGCGACGTGATGATCCTCGAAGCGACCCATCCCGGTGTGCCGCGCGGCCTCACCGACGTCGCCCTCACGCTCTATCGTCCGAGGATCGAGGCTGCAATGACCGCGCGTGGTCTTACGAGCCACGACTACGTCACAACCGCCGCCAAGATGGACGATCGCCTGGTGTCGTTGGGCGGCAACGCCCCCGGCATCGCCCGAAACACCTTCGGCCTGCGCGGCAGCGTCTCGTATCTGATCGAGACGCGCGGCGTGGGCATCGCCTTGCAGAGCTACCAGCGTCGCGTGGCGACCCATTACCTGCTCGCCAAGGCGGTGCTGGAGGCGGCGGCCGAGCAGGGACCCGCCCTGCGCACGGCGATTGCGGCGGCGCGGCAAGCAGCCGCCAACGACGGCAGTCCGCTGGTGGTGTCGCACAAGGTCGCGCAGCGCCCGGCCGACTTGCCGCTGATCGATCCGCAAAGCGGCGCGATCAGCAGCAGGTCCATCACCTTGGCCGATAGCCGCAAGCCGACGGCGATCGAGCAGCGCAGCCGGCCGCGCGGCTACCTCGTGCTGCGCGGCGCGGCCGCGGTCGCCGAGCGGCTGGCCCTGAACGAGGTTACAAGCTGCATCGCGACCGCGCGGTCGCAGGTCGCCGTCGAGGCGTACGACATGCAGCGCGTTGCGCCGGGCTCGAATGCCGGTCGCGAATCGATCAATCCGGATCAGTCGGTGAAGGTCACGGTGCGCCCGGCCATCGTCGACGTACCGGCCGGCGCGCTGTTCGTGCCCATGAACCAGGCGGCTGCCGGCATCGCGGCGGCAGCGCTGGAGCCGGATTCTCCCGGCAGCTATGTCGGGGTGGGCGTCGTGCCGCTCAGCGACAGCGAGACAGAAGCGCCGGTGTACCGGGTGACGAGCGACAACGTCGGCTGCGGCGCGAGATAGCGTCATTGCTGGGAGCGCGCTACTCCGATGGCGCCCTCATTGCAGGAAAATGAGCGCCATTGGAGTGGCGCGCCCCCAGCGAAGAGTGCTCGAAGTTGATGTGCCGCTCACTCCATCATGGTGTCCATGTAGTGGCGCGCGATCTCGCCTGGCGTCGCGTGCCAGACGTTGCCGAACCGCTCGACGCGGCGCAGCGCTTCGTCGAGATATTTTATGCGGTGGGGCGTGCCCATCAGCCAGGGATGCAACGAAAGGCAAAAGGACTGGGCGCCTTCCTGGTGCAGGAGCTCGAACGCCTCGCCCACCAGGTCGGGATAGCGCGTGGTCGGAATGCGGCGCAGCCACAGTTGCTGCACGTCGTCCCATTCCGGCTGGTTGGGCAGAGAGACGAACTTGCGGCCGACCTTCATCGGGTAGGGCTGATCGTCGTTGGGCCAGTCCATGACGTAGTCCAGCCCGGCTTGCGCCAGGAGTCCCGGCGTGCGCGCGCTCTCGCCGCAGTCCTGGCCCAGCCAGCCGCGCGGCCGCTCGCCCGCGGCCTTCTCGAGGGCGGCGATCGCTTCGTCGATCTCCGCCTTCTCCTCGGCCTCGCTCATGCGCGAGGTGATCATGCGGTTGGCCGAATGGCCGTGGGCGATGAACTCGTATTTGCGCTTCTTGAACTGCTCGACCAGGAACGGATAGCGTTCGGCGGCCAGCGCGTTCACTGCGACGCCGGCGCGGATCTGGTAGCGGTCGAGCACGTCCAGCACGCGGAAGATGCCGACCCGGTTTCCGTACTCGCGCTGGGTCCAGGTGCGATAATCCGGGACGTAGCTGCCGAACTCGCCGACGAAGCGCGGATCGCGGTAGCTCAGCTCGGCCGGCATCAGCTCCCAGTATTCGCAATGCAGGAGCACCGAGAAGGCGACGCGCGCGTTGCGCGGCCAGGCGAGCTTGCGGCGCTTGGGGAACGGCGCGTAGTCGTACCAGGGATTGTCCATACCGGGCTGGAGCGGCGGCGGGTTTTTGGCAACCGGCGCGTTCATCTCACGCCTCCTTTCCGAGGTGCGCCTGGAAGGCTTTCAGCCCATTGGCCAGGTACCAGTCGAAGATCTCTTCGGCGGTACAGACCCAGGCATCCTTGTGCTTGCGGATGTAGCCCAAGGCCCGGTCGAGATGCTTCAGCCGGTGCGGCGCGCCCATCATGTAGGGATGCAGCGCAATGCACATGACGCGGCCGTTGTCGCTGCCCTCGCGATACACCGTGTCGAAGTGGTCGACGATCATCTGCGCGAACTCCGCCGCTTCGACCGGCTGGCGGTAGATCAGCGCGTCGTTGATGTCCATCGTATAAGGAACGTGGATCAGTGTGCCGTGCCGGGTGGCGAGCGGCGTCGGCTGGTCGTCGTGATAGAAGTCGCAGATGTAATCCAGCCCCGCTTCCTTCACGAGGTCGGGCGTATTGAGCGTGTTGGAGACCGCCGGCGAGAACCAGCCGCGCAGCCGGCGGCCGGTCAGCCGCAGATGCGTCGCCTTGCTGTGCTCGATGACCTCGCGCTCCTCCTCGGGCGCGTAGCCCCAATGATAGCGCGTGTTGAAATAGCCGTGGCTCATGTACTCCCAGCGGCGCGCCTCCATGGCCGCGAGGATCTCGGGATACATCTCGATGACCGACATCGACAGCGACACCGTGCAACGGACGTTGTGCTTGTCCAGCACCTCGAACATGCGCCACAGGCCAACGCGGTTGCCGTAGTCGCGCCCGCCGTAGCCCAGCACGTCGGGATGGGGCGTGCGCGGCCAGGGATTGCGCATGCGCACTTCGGCCGGAAGATATTCGTAGTGCTCGATGTTGGGGCAGACCCAGACGGCGACGCGCGCAGAGTTGGGCCAAGAGAGCTTGGGGCGCGCGACCACGGGCGAATAGCCGAAGCGATAGGGATCCATACCCGAGTACTCTGTTGTTGGCATCCCGAGTGCATCATGCCGGGCGGCGGGAACGCAAGGTGAGAGGCCCGCTGGCGAAGGCCCGCAAGGCGAAGGCCCGCCGGCGAAGGCTTGCCTCGGACGTTCGCGCCGATACAGTCGAGGCCATGGGGGACAGCATACAGTTCGTCCTGAACGATCAGCCAGTGGCGGTGGCCGACGTCTCGCCGATGACGACGCTGCTCGACTGGCTGCGCGAGCATCGCGGACTGAAAGGCACCAAGGAGGGCTGTGCCGAAGGCGACTGCGGCGCCTGCACCGTCGTGCTGGAGCTCGCCGACGGCCGGCGCGAGCCGATCAACGCCTGCATCGCCTTGCTGGGCCAGATCGATGGCGCGGCCGTGCGCACCGTGGAGGGGCTGCGCGGACCGGAGGGTGCGCCGCACCCCGTGCAGCTCGCCATGGCCGAGGCCGACGCCACGCAGTGCGGCTTCTGCACTCCGGGCTTCGTGATGTCGGCCTACGCCTTTGCTGCCGGCGGCGAAGCACCAGAGCTCGACACGATCCATGACGCGCTCGCTGGCAATCTCTGCCGCTGCACCGGTTACCGGCCGATCGTCCAGGCAATGGCGGCGATCGCCCGTCTGCCGATCGAGCCGCCGGCGCGGCCGCAACCGCGTAGCGCCTCCGCGTCGTTCGGCGCTTTCCATGCGCCGCGCTCGTTGTCCGAGCTCCTTGCCCTGCGCGAGGCGCACCCTGACGCCTTGCTGCTGGCTGGTGCGACCGATCTCGGGCTTCTTGCCAGTCGCTCGCGCAAGCCGCCGGCCATTTTGATTCACGTGGCGCACGTTCCGGAGCTCCGCATGCTGCAAGACGGCAGCAACAGCGTCACGATCGGCGCCGCCGTGCCCTATGCCGAGGCCCTGCCGCTGCTGGTGGCTCACTTTCCGGCGCTAAAATCCTATTTGTCGCGCCTGGGTTCCCGCCAGATCCGCACCATGGGCACGCTGGGCGGCAACATCGGCACGGCCTCGCCGATCGGCGACATGCCGCCGGTCCTGATCGCCCTCGAGGCGAGCCTTTCGCTGGCCTCGCGCCGAGGCACGCGGCGCATACCCTTGGAGGAGTTCTTCGTCGGCTATCGCAAGACCGCGCTGGACGCCGACGAGGTGATCGCGAGCATCACGCTGCCCAAGCTAAGGCCGCACGAGGTCTTCTTCTGCGACAAGCTGAGCAAGCGGCGCGACCAGGACATTTCTACCGTCGCGGCGGGCTATCGTCTGGGCCTCCGCGATGGAAAGATCGAGGACGTGCGCGTGGGATTCGGCGGGATGGCGGCAATGTCCAAGCGTGCCCGTCAGGTCGAGCAGGCGCTGAAGGGCGAGGTCTTCTCTGCCATAGCCTTCGAAGCTGCAGCCGCCGCGGTTGCAGAGGATTTTCAGCCGATCGACGACTGGCGTGGGTCGGCCGCCTATCGGCTACAAGCGGCTGCGAACCTGCTTCGGCGGCTCTACTGGCGGATCGCCGAACCGGGGTCGACCGTCGAGGTGGAAGCGCTATGAAAGGCGGAGTCCATGTCTCCGAGCGCCATGACAGCGCGCTGAAGCACGTCACCGGCCGGGCGCTGTACATCGACGACATGGCCGAGCCGTCCGGCACGCTGCACGCCGCCCTGGTGCTGAGCCCGATCACCCACGGACGGCTGCGCGGCCTCGACCTCGGCAAGGTTCGGAGCAGCCAGGGCGTCGTAGGGGCTTTTGCAGCGGCCGATATTCCGGGCGCCAACAACACGGCCGGCCCGGGCAAGCACGAACCGCTGTTCGCAGCCGACGAGGTGCAGTTCGCCGGCCAGCCGCTGGCCGTCGTCGTGGCCCACACGCTGGACGAGGCGCGCGCCGCCGTCGAGCAGGCGGTCATCGACATCGAACCGGTAGAAGCCATCCTCGACATCGCCACCGCCCTCGCCCGGGAAAGCTACGTCCAGGCGCCATCGACGATCCTGCGCGGCGACCCCGATGCGGCGATGGCCGCCGCACCCCATCGTCTCACGGCCGAGTTCAGCGTCGGCGGCCAGGAGCATTTTTATCTCGAGGGGCAGATCGCGTTCGCCATTCCCGGCGAGGACGGTGACGTCGTTGTCCACTCCTCGACGCAACATCCCACCGACGTGCAGCAAGTGTGCGCCGAGCTCCTGGGCTACGACTTCAATCGCGTCACGGCCGTAGTCCGTCGCATGGGCGGCGCCTTCGGCGGCAAGGAGACCAATGCGACGTGGGTGGCCGCTGCCGCGGCGCTCGCCGCCGTGAAGACCGGTTGCCCCGTCAAGCTCCGCTTGCCGCGCGAGATCGACTTCATCGCGACCGGCAAACGGCATGGCTTCCACTACCGCTACACGGTCGGTTTCGACGGGCAGGGCCGCGTGCTGGCGCTGGACGCCGTGCTGGCAGCCGACGCCGGCTGGAGCCTGGACCTCACGCCCGGCGTCGTATCGCGGGCGCTCACGCACGTCGACAACGCCTACTGGCTGCCGCACGTGCGCGCCGTCGGTTACGCCTGCCGGCTCCATCGCCAGTCCAACACCGCCTTCCGCGGCTTCGGCGGACCGCAGGGCGTGCTCATCATGGAGGACGCCCTCGACCGTATCGCGCACCATCTCGGACGCGATGCGATCGAGGTGCGTGCGGCCAATTTCTACGCCGACGGTCACGACGAGACTCCCTATGGCCAGAAGGTCGAGGAGAACCATCTGCCGCGCTGCTGGGCGGAGGTGAAGCAGCTGGCCGATTTCGCGCGACGTCGCGCCGAAATCGACGCCTTCAACCGCAGCAACCGCGTGCTGAAGCGCGGGCTCGGCCTGTTCCCGCTGAAGTTCGGCATCTCCTTCAACCTCGCGTACCTGAACCAGGCCGGCGCCCTGGTGCATGTCTACACCGACGGCTCGATCCGCCTGAATCATGGCGGCACCGAGATGGGGCAGGGGTTGTTCGTCAAGGTGGCCCAGGTCGTGGCCGAGGTGTTCAAGGTCGACATCGACCGCATCCGACCCTCCGCCACCTCGACCGCCGAGGTGCCCAACACCTCGCCGACCGCCGCCTCGACGGGCTCGGACCTCAACGGCTGGGCCGCTTGGGAGGCAGCCAACACCATCAAGCAGCGCATGATCGCCTTCGCAGCCGAACATTTCGGCGCCGCCACCTCCGACATCGACTTCGCCGACAATCACGTGCGCATCGCCAAGCCGGGCAGCAACCAGGTGCTGAGCTTCGGCGAGCTGGCGAAGCTCTGCTGGCTCGGCCGCGTCTCGCTGTCGGCCACCGGCTTCTACAAGACGCCGAAGATCCACTGGGATGGTGCGGCCATGCGTGGCCGTCCGTTCTTCTATTTCTCGTTCGGTGCGGCGGCGGCGGAAGTCGCGATCGACACCTTGACCGGCGAAAGCCGTGTGCTGCGCGCCGACCTCGTGCAGGATTGCGGCACGTCGCTCAATCCCGCGATCGACCTCGGGCAGATCGAGGGCGGCTTCGTGCAGGGGCAGGGCTGGCTCACTTGCGAGGAACTGTGGTGGGACAGCCAGGGCCGGCTGCGCACGGTCGGGCCTTCGACCTACAAGATCCCCGGCAGCCGGGACGTGCCGCCGGTTCTCAATGTCAAGGTGCTGGAGAATGTCCCCTCGCGCGAGGCGACCATCTTCCGCTCCAAGGCAATCGGCGAGCCGCCGCTGTTGCTGGCGACCGCGGTGTGGACCGCGTTGAAGGACGCCATCGCCGCGGTCGGCGATCATAGGACCGCAGTGCGGCTCGATGCGCCGGCGACCCCGGGGCGCGTGCTGGCGGCAATCGCTACAGTGAAGGGATAGACGGAGGAGACGATGGACGTACGCATGGATGGCCGCGTGGCCCTCATCACCGGCGCAAGCACCGGTCTTGGCCTCGCCATGGCCAAGGAGTTCGCCGCCTCGGGCGCGTCGGTGGCGATCCTGGCGCGCAAGCCGGACGTGCTGGCGGCGGCGAAGACGGAGGTCGTCAAGGCAGCCGGCAAGACCAACGCCAAGATCGAGGCTTATTCCTGCGACGTCGCCAAGGCGCAGCCGATCGTCGACACGTGGCAGAAGGTATCGAGCGACTTCGGCAAGATCGACATCGTGGTCAACAACGCCGGCATCAGCCACGCCAAGCCGTTCGAGACGGTCACCGACGAGGATTGGCAGGGCGACCTCGACCTGAAACTGTTCGCGGCGATCCGCCTGCTGAGACTGGCGCTGCCCGGCATGCGCGAGCGCAAATGGGGCCGCGTCGTCAACGTGCTGAACATCGGTGCCAAGGCGCCGGGCGCAGATTCCACGCCGACCAGCGTGAGCCGCGCCGCCGGGCTGGCGCTCACCAAGGCGCTCAGCAAGGAGAACGCAGCCCACAACGTGCTGGTGAACGCCATGCTGGTGGGACTGATCGAAAGCGACCAGTGGGCCCGCCGTCACAAGACGGCGGCCGGTGCCGGCAAGACCTACCAGGAGTTTTTGGACGGCATGGCCAAGGGCCGCATCCCGATCGGCCGCATGGGCCGCGCCGAGGAGTTCGCGCGTATGGCCTGTTTCCTCTGCTCCGACGCCGGCTCTTTCATCACCGGCGTGGCGATCAACGTCGACGGCGGCGCGAGCCCGGTGGTTTGAGCGGTCCTGTCATCCCGAGCGCAGCGAGGGACCTTTCCTGTTGCCTTAAAGGCCCCTCGCTGCGCTCGGGCTGACAGCGTTAGTACCCCGGAGGCGTGACGTTCCAGTCGCGCCTCAGTTGCTCGAGGTCGTGCTCGACCCACTGCCAGACATTCCACTCCGGCGCGAAGATATCGACGGCCAGCAGGATGGACCCGCGACGGGATTGACCGGATGCATGCCGGCCGTGAAGGTCGAGACCAGGATCTCGCCGCGCGCACTGGTGTCGTAGCCCGAGATGACGTGCGTTGCATCGTGCGGTGTCCCGAACGTGGCGTTGAGCGCGTGGGATCGCCGGGAAAGGCGTAGCCGTTCTGTTTGTCGAAGTCCCACAGGGCCTTGCCGAAGGTGTCCTGCGGCAGCTTGCCCAGCGCTTCGTAGCGCGCGACCAGGGACGGATCGGCTTTGTCGCCGAGGTAGGGCCTGACCCACGTCTGCAGGTCGAGACCGTCCGATGACCGGCTGAGGATGCTGTCTAGATTCTTGCGCTTCATGTCGGCGATCGCCCAGGCCAGATGGCCCGACGCGGCTTCGACGAGATCGGTGAGATAGTCGGCTTCGACATCGAGCGCGCGGGCGTACTCCAGCACGCGCGCAAGCTTGGCGTGATCGAGCGTGCCGTCGACCAGGGTCATGACGGCAAGGTATTTCACTGCTTCTTGGGCCAGGTCGCGATCGCCCTTCAGCGCGCCGACGAGGTCGATCGGGGCTACCGCCGAGAGCGTGCCGATGTCGGTGAGGTCCCGCCGCCGCAGCAGGTAGTGCGCGCCCGATTTGATGCTGGCGGTGTCGGCGTGGCTGAGGGGGCGGCCGCCGGCGAGCGCCACCTGGCGCATGGCGCCCAGGATGGCGTCGCTCTCGCGTCGATCGATTGGTCGCATGCGCGGGCTCTCGAGTCGTCCATCACTTCCAGCATGCGAGCTGGATGCTGCTGGCCTCCGCCACCTCGGCGCGCTGCGTGATGGGCAACTCGCGAGCCGCGACGTCGGCCGGCGTATAACCGATCCCATGCGAGTCGAGGAAGGACACCAGCGTCCCAACCTTGATCGCGAAATTCACGTTCTGCGGAATGTCGCCCGTGAGGCGGGCGATCACGAGCGCGTTCAGCTTCGCCATGACGACGCCGATCAGCCGGCCCGCCTCGTCGATCACCGGGCCGCCGCTGTTGCCGGGTTGCACCGCGGCCGAGATCTGCATGAAGCGCGAATCGTCTTGCAAGCCGGAGAGCGCCGTGATGTTGCCGACTGTCGTATTGCCGGCCGAGGAGAGCGCTTCGGCCAGCGGGTAACCAAACACCAGCACCGGCTCGGCAGCTTTGATCGGCGCACCGGTGCGCACCTTCAGGAAGCTCTTCGCGGGCGACTCCGATCGCAGCGCCGCAAGATCGTCGGCGCGGCTGGTCGCAACGACGCGGACCTTGCCCAAGTCGCCGCCGCTCTTGTGCAGACGCACATCCGCGCAGCCATTCACGACGTGGAAGTTGGTCACGATCGTATCCGGGGAGATGAAGAAGCCGGTACCCGTCGAGGCCAGCGCCTTGTCCTTCGGTTTGGGGGCACTTGCGGCCGCGCGCTCGGCGACCGCCTTCTCGAGCTTGCCGCGCACCACCTCGGAGGGCAGCCCGTCGCCGCGTTCGCCCAAGCTCTTCTGGAACGCTGCGATGGCCATGTTTGTCCTCAAGCCCACTTCGCCATTGATCGGCCCTGGGTCATAGCCGAGCCGCGCCAGCAGGGTCTGGATCGCCATTACCATCTCAGACCCGGCAGCCGATGACGACGTAGCGGGCGACGAGGGCAACGCGCCAGGTGACTGTGCCGGCACCTGGATTGAAGTTCCAGCAGCGTCGGCGTATTGGCGCACGCACTCGCGTGCGCGCTGGGCGGCCGTCTCGATGCCGTCCAGGCTGATCGCATAGCGCTTCTGGTTCGCCTTCACGACGACCTGAAGCCCTGACTTCAACTGACCGAATATCTCTGGTGCGACGGTGAAGGTCATGGCGTGCGTATCGAGCGCGCGACCAGTGAAGGTGTAGGTCGACGCGCCGACCTGGGCGGTGCCGACATAGGGCTCGTTGGCCACCAGGCCCCAGTCCGGTGCCTGGGCGGCCATCGACCAAACGCCCTGCGGGGAATAGCCGACCGCGAGACCGAAGCCTTCGCTCTGTACGCGAAACATGGAGCAATGGTCGAAAGTTGCGGTCTTTCCGCCCGTATGGGCAGACACGCGCCATGCCCCGACCTCGCTCACCGATCCGGCGATGGTGTCAGCCGCGGCCAAGCCAGGTTGCAGCAGGGCGGCGGCCAAGAGTATCGCTTTCCAGCCCGTACACACCGTCATCCGACCCCCGATAGCGAAACACCCCGATCGCTTCAGGCGGCATGGTCGCACGCAGGGCAGAGCCCGTCTAGTTGCACTGTCGCATAGGTTGCTTTTCCCATGCGGCTCAATCGTGCTCTGCAGGTGCAGTTATGGCATCCGAGCGTGGGGCGCGGCGACGGCGCTCGGTTTAGCGCAGCGGCTCCAGGATGCTCACATAGTTGGCGACCGCGGCGCCGCCCATATTGAACACGCCGCCGAGCTTGGCCTTGGGCAATTGCATGCCCTGCGGCGCCGTGCCGGTAAGCTGCATGGCCGACATGACATGCATGCTGACACCGGTCGCACCGACCGGATGGCCCTTGGCCTTCAGCCCGCCGGAGACGTTGATCGGTAGCTTGCCGTCGCGCTCGACCCAGCCTTCGTGGATGGCGCGCTCGCCTTCGCCCGGTGCCGTCAGGCCCATCGCCTCGTACTCGATCAGCTCGGCCGACGTGAAGCAGTCGTGCGTCTCGACGAAGGAGAGGTCGAGCAGGTCGAGCCGGGCCGAGGCCAGCGCCTTCTGCCAGGCCAGCTGCGGGCCCTCGAACTTTACGATGTCGCGCTTGCTCATGGGCAGGAAGTCGTTGACGTGCTCGGCTGCGCGGAAGGCGATCGCCTGCTTCATGCCGAGCGCGGTACCGACGTCGGTCAGCACCACCGCCGCCGCGCCGTCGGTGACCGGCGAGCAGTCGGTGCGCTTCAATGGGCCGGCCACGAACGGGTTCTTGTCCGAGGGACTGCGGCAGAACTCGTAGGCGAACTCCTTCTGGAAGTGCGCATAGGGATTCCTGGCGCCGTTCTTGTGCGCCTTGACGGCGATCCTGGCGAGGGCGTCGGACTTGTCGCCGTAGCGCTGGAAATAGGCCGAGGTGATCTTGCCGAAGCTGCCGGCGAAGCCCGCCTCGATGTTGGCCTCCTCGGCGACGTACGAGGCCTTGATCAGCACGTCGCCCGCCTGCGCCGAATTGAGCTCGGTCATCTTCTCGACGCCAACCACCAGCACGAAGCGCGCTTTGCGTGCCGCCAACGCGTTCAGGCCCATGTGGATGGCCGCCGAGCCGGTGGCGCAGGCATTCTCGACGCGCGTGCTCGGCTTGAAGCGCAGGTCGGGATGGGCCTGCAGCGCCAGCGACGAATGGAACTCCTGGCGCACGAAACCGCCGTTCATGTTGCCGACATAGATGACGTCGATGTCGCTCGGCTCGATGCCGGCGTGCGCGATCGCCTCGGTCGCCGCCTTCACGATCAGCGATTCGCTGGTCTCGCCGTCGAGCTTGCCGAACTTGCCGTGCGACCATCCGACGATGCAGGCGGTCATGGGGATTCTCCTCTGTTGCGAGCCTTGGCGGCGAGCCTAGACGGTGCCTGCAGTCCGGTCGAGCGGAGACAGGTGCATATACACTTATGCACGCCGGCGTCACTTGCAACCCCTTCCCGGCGCCGCAATTCCGCCGCGCCAGCGGTATTGACTGCAGCTCTCGCCCGGAGCCCAATCGCCGACATGGCCGACCAAGAGCCTCAGCCGTCCGACCGACCCCGTCTTCGTTGGCCGCTGA
>JAFAKN010000591.1 GCA_019235415.1 Alphaproteobacteria bacterium | reverse complement strand
ATCGAGGTGACGCCGAGCTCGCGCTGCAGGCGCTTGATCTCGAGCCGCATCTGCACGCGCAGCTTGGCGTCGAGGTTGCTGAGCGGCTCGTCGAACAGGAAGACCGCCGGCTCGCGCACGATGGCGCGCCCCATGGCGACGCGCTGGCGCTGGCCGCCGGACAGCTGGCGCGGCCGGCGCTCGAGGAAGGTGCCGAGCTCGAGGATCTTGGCCGCCTTGCGCACGCGGCCGTCGATCTCGTCCTTGCTCATGCCGCGGATGCGCAAGCCGTAGGCCATGTTGTCGTACACGCTCATGTGCGGATAGAGCGCGTAGTTCTGGAACACCATGGCAATGTCGCGGTCCTTGGGCTCGAGGTCGTTGACCACGCGCTCGCCGATCGCGATCTGCCCGCCGGTGATGCGCTCGAGCCCGGCCACCATGCGCAAAAGCGTGGACTTGCCGCAGCCCGACGGGCCGACGATGACGATGAACTCGCCGTCGGCGATCTGCATGTCGACGCCGTGGATGACCTCGAGCTTCTCGTAGGACTTCTTCACGCCGCGGAGCTGGACCTGCGCCATGCCTGCTTCTCCGTCTCGCTACTTTTCCGTCTCGCTACTTTTCCGTCTCGACCAGGCCGCGCACGAACTGGCGCTGCATGACGATCACGACCGCGACGGGCGGCAGCATGGCGAGCATCGCCATGGCCATTAAGAGGTTCCAGCTCGGCGTTGCGTCGACCACGTTGGCCTGGCGCGATACCGCCATGACGACGGTGTAAAAGCTCTCCTTGGTCGTGATCAGGAGCGGCCAGAGGTACTGGTTCCAGCCGTAGATGAACTGGATCACGAACAGCGCGGCGATCGACGTGCGGCTCATCGGCAGCAGGACGTCGCGGAAGAAGCGCAACGGCCCCGCGCCGTCGACGCGCGCCGCCTCGGTGAGCTCGTCGGGCACGCTCAAGAAGAACTGGCGGAACAGGAACGTGGCGGTCGCCGAGGCGATCACCGGAATGATCAGGCCGCCATAGCTATCGACCATGCCGAGATTGGCCACCACCCCGTAGGTAGGCACGATGCGCACCTCGACGGGCAGCATGAGCGTCACGAAGATCGCCCAGAAGAACATCATGCGCAGGGGGAAGCGGAAATAGACGATGGCGAAAGCCGAGATGATCGAGATGGCGATCTTGCCCAGCGCCACGCCCAGCGCCATGACCAGGCTGTTGGCGAGAGTGACCCAGATCGCCGCGCCGCCATAGCCGCGGCCGAACCCTTCGGTCAGCACTTGCACGTAATTGTCGACCAGGTGCGGGCCAGGCAGCAGCGGCAACGGCGGCCGCAGCATGGTCGCCTGGTCGTGGGTCGAGGCGACGAACGTCATCCACAACGGGAAGCCGACGATCAGGACGCCGAGCAGCAGCACGACGTGGCTGAGCACGGTGAGGAAGGGGCGGTTCTCGACCATCAGTAATGCACCCGCCGCTCGATGAACCGGAACTGCACGATGGTGAGCAGGACCACCACGACCATCAGCACCACCGACTGCGCCGACGAGCCGCCCAGGTCCTGGCCGCGGAAGCCGTCGACGTAGACCTTGTAGACCAGGATCTCGGTTGCGTTGGCCGGGCCGCCCTTGGTCAGTGCGTCGACCACGCCGAAGGTGCCGAAGAAGGCATAGAGGATGTTGATCACCAGCAGGAAGAAGCCGGTCGGCGACAGCAGCGGGAAGATGATGTCCCAGAAGCGCTTGGTCGGCCCGGCGCCGTCGATGGCGGCAGCCTCGATCAGCGAGCGCGGGATCGATTGCAGGCCGGCGAGAAAGAACAGGAAATTGTAGCTCACCTGGTTCCACACCGCGGCGATCACGATCAGGAGCAAGGCCTGGTTGCCGTTGATGACGAAGTTGAACTCGACGCCGATGCCGTGCAGCAGCCAGGTGACGATGCCGACCGACGGATTGAACATGAAGCCCCACAACACGCCCGCGACGGCCGGCGCCACGGCATAGGGCCAGACCAGGAAGGCGTTGTAGGCGGTGGCGCCGCGGATGACGCGGTCGGCCATCACCGCCAGCAGCAGCGAGACCGCGAGCCCGATCGTGGCCACCAGCGCGCTGAACACGACCGTGACGCGGACCGATGCCCAGTAGGCCGGGTCGCTGAAGAGGTGGAGGAAGTTCTCGAACCAGACGAACTTGGTGTTGCCGCCGAAGGCGTCCTCCAGCAGCACCGACTGCTGGATCATCTGCGCCGACGGCCAGAAGAAGAACACCAGGGTGACCAGGATCTGCGGCCCGACCAGCAGGTAGGGCAGCCATCGCTCGTTGAAGGTGACGCGCTTTTCCATCAGGCCCGCCTTTCCTCCCCCGTCACACGGGGGAGGTGCCCCCGGAGGGGGCGGAGGGGGAAAGCCGCAGGAAAGGTGTCAGCCGATTTCAGATCTGAAACTCTCAAGATTCACCCACGTGGCTCTCCCCCTCCGGCCCTTCGGGCCACCTCCCCCGCATGGCAGGGGAGGTGGGTGGCCCTACTTGTTCTGGGCGTCGAACTTGCGCAGCAGCTCGTTGCCGCGCTTGACTGCGTCGTCGAGCGCGGTCTTGGCGTCCTTCTTGCCGCTCCACACCGCCTCCAGCTCCTCGTCCTCGACGTCGCGGATCTGGATGAAGTTGCCGATGCGCAGGCCCTTTGAGTTCTCGGTCGGCGGATTGAGCGTGAGCTCCTTCACCGCGACGTCGCGGCCGGGGTTCTTCTGGTAGAAGCCCGACTTCTCGGTGATCTCGGCGGCGGCCAGGGTCACCGGCACGTAGCCGGTCTGCTGGTGCCAGCGCGCCTGGACCTCCGGGCTCGACAGGAAGTTGAGGAACTTGGCGACGCCCTTGTAATCCTCCTTCGGACGGCCCTGCAGGACCCACAAGGTGGCACCGCCGATGATCGAGTTCTGCGGCTCAGCCTTGACCTCGGGCGAGTAGGGCATCATGGCGATGCCGACATTTTCCGGCTTGAGCGACGCGAACAGGGTCGAGGCCGTGCCGGTCGAGCCCAGCTCCATGCCGCAGTCGCCCGAGCTCATCAGGGAAGACGGACGGCCCTCGCGCCCGCCATAGACGAAGCGCTTGTCCTTGGCCCAGTCGGCCAGCATGGCGATCAGTTTGACGCGCGGCTCGTCGTTGAACTTGAGCTCGATGTCGGTGCCGCCGAAGCCGTTGGCCTTGGTGGCGAACGGCAGGTTGTGCCAGGCGCCGTAGTTCTCGATCAGGATCCAGGTCTGCCATTCCGCGGCGAGGCCGCATTTGGCGCCCGAGCCGACCAGCTTGGCCGCAGCCTCGCCCACTTCCTTCCAGGTCTTGGGTGGCTTCTCGGGATCGAGACCGGCTTTCTTGAACAGGTCCTTGTTCCAGTAGAAGACCGGCGTGGACGAGTTGAACGGCATGGACAGAAGCTTGCCGTCGGTCGTCGAGTAGTAGCCGTACACCGGGCCGATGAAGGCCTTGGG
>JAFAKN010000518.1 GCA_019235415.1 Alphaproteobacteria bacterium | reverse complement strand
TGCTGGCGCAGCAGCACGGTCTGCGGTCCGGCCTTCCAGGCATGCGGCATCTTCTCGGCCGCCGCCTCGCTGTAGCCGGGTAGTGCGTCCCAGCGGATGTCGATGCCGGGCGCCATCACCAGTCGGTCGTAGGCGAGCCTGTTGCCGTCGGCGAGCGCGACCGACTTGGCGGCCGCGTCCACCGCCGTCGCCGAGGTCTGTGCCAAGCTAACGCCGGCGCGCGCGACTCCGTCGTAGCCGAACTGCTGCTGGGCGATCTCGCGAATGCCGGCCAGCACGCCGTTGCTGAACGGACAGGCGGTGAAGGTGCGGTTGGGCTCGACCAGGGTGACGTCGAGCTTGGGCTCGAGCTTCTTCAAGGTGCGCGCCGCGGTGGCGCCGGCGAAGCCGCCGCCCAGCACCACGACGCGGCCGGCCGTCTGCGCCCGGGCGATCGAAGGCGCCAGCGCGGCCGCCGCGCCGAGCTTCAGCAAGGTGCGCCTGCTTGCCATGGTCCTACTCCGGCTGGGATGAGAACCAGGCCGCGAGCGCGTCGATCTGCTGATCGTCGAAGCCCTTGGCGATGCGGCCCATGATGCTCGAGGTCCAGGCGCCGCTGCGGTACTCGCGCAGCGCCTTGGCGATGTCGGCCGCGCTGCGCCCGGCGATGCGCGGGATGGTCGAATCGGGCACCCGACTCGCGGCGTGGCAGCCGGTGCACGAGCTGGCGCCGGGCGGCGCGTCGGCTGCCCTCGCCGGCCCGGCCAGCAGCAACGCGACCAGCGCCGGCAACAGCAGGCGCCCCATCAGGCGCCTTTCTTGAGGTCGTGGTTCATCAGCGGAAGCTCGCGGATGCGCTTGCCGGTGGCCTTGGCGATGCCGTTCAGCACGGCCGGCGTGGCGACCGCGATGGTCGGCTCGCCGACGCCGCCCCAGAAATCGCCGCTGGGCATCAGCACGCTCTCGACCTTGGGCATCTCGTCGATGCGCATCAGGTTGTAGCTGTCGAAGTTGGTCTGCTCGCAGGCGCCGTCCTTGATGGTGATCTCGCCGTAGAGCGCGGCCGACAGGCCGTAGGCGAACGAGCCCGCGACCTGGCGCTCGACCTGCGCCGGGTTGACGACGTGGCCCGGGTTGGTGGCGGCGGTGATCTTGTGGATCTTCAGCACGCCGTCGGGGCTGACCGACACCTCGGCCACGCCCGCTACATAGCTGCCGTAGGTCATGACCTGGGCGATGCCGTGGAAGTGGCCGTCGGGCAGCGGCTTGCCGTAGCCCGCCTTGTCGGCCGCCGCCTGCAGCACCGCGGCCCACTTGGGCTTCAGCATCTTCAAGCGGAAGGCGAGCGGGTCCCGGCCGGCGGCTTCGGCCAGCTCGTCCATGAAGCATTCCATGTAGAAGGCGTTCTGGTTGGTGTTGACGCCACGCCAGAAGCCCGGCGTGACATGCGGGTTGCGCATGGCGTGGTCGATCAGCAGGTTGGGCACGGCGTAGCCGAATGCCCCTTCCGCGCCCGACGCATTGAGGCCCTGAAATATGCCAGGATCCATGCCGTTCTCCAGCGCCTGCGGCAGCAGCGCCGCGCGGATCGATTGGCCGGAGATGCGCATCTGCAGGCCGACCAGGTTGCCCTGGGCGTCGAGACCGCCCGAGAGCTTGCACATGGTGATGGGATGATACGAGCCGTGCGTCATGTCCTCTTCGCGCGTCCAGATCATCTTCACCGGCGTGCCCGGTATCTCCTTGGCGATCAGCACGGCCTGCCGCACATAGTCGGTACGACCGCGCCGACCGAAGCCGCCGCCAGTCATCAACTTGTGCATGTCGCACTTCTCGACGGGCAGCCCCGAGGCTTCCGCGAGCTGCGCCAGCACCGCCTCGCCGTTCTGCGTGCCACACCACGCCTCACACTTGTCGGGTGTGTAGACCACGACGGCGTTCATCGGCTCCATGGTGGCGTGATGCTGGAAGGGATAGCTGTAGGTCGCCTCGACCTTCTTGGCGGCGCCGGCGATCGCGGCCTTGGCGTCGCCCGCCTTGTTGCCGACGAAGGCTTCGTTGGCGGCGAGGCCCTCCTTCAGCATCGCCCAGATGGTGTCCTGCTGGACGTCGCCGAACTTGCCGGCATCCCATTCGATCGGCACTGCCGCGACGGCGTTCTTGGCGTTCCAGAAGGTGTCGGCGATCACCGCGACGGCGTTGCCGTCGATCGCCACGACCTTCTTCACGCCGGGCATCTTCTCGACCTTTGCCGCGTCGAAGCTTTTGAGCTTGCCGCCGAACACCGGGCAGGCCCGGACGGCGGCATTCACCATGCCGGGCAGCACGACGTCGATGCCGTACAACATCTTGCCGTTGACCTTGTCGACCGTGTCGAGGCGCTTCAGCGGCTTGCCGGCGATGGTCCAGTCCTTGGGGTCTTTTAGCTTGACCTGCTTGGGCGGCTCGAGCTGGGCGGCCGCGGCGGCCACCGCGCCGTAGGTCAAGGTCTTGCCCGAGGTGTGGGTGATGATGCTGTCCTTGGCGGTGCATTCGCTCGCCGGCACCTTCCACTCGGCCGCCGCTGCGGCGATCAGCATCTCGCGCGCCATGGCGCCCGCTTCGCGCACGTACTGATGGCTCTCGCGGATGCCGCGGCTGCCGCCGGTCGAAAAGTTCTTCCACACGCGGCCGCGCCTCAGGTTCTCGCCCGGTGTCGGCCATTCCCAGGCGACCTTGTTCCAGTCGCAGCCGAGCTCCTCGGCAACCAGCTGGGCGAGGCCCGTGATGGTGCCCTGGCCCATCTCGGAACGGGCGATGCGGATCACCACCTTGTCGTCGGGCTGGATCAGCACCCAGGCATTGATCTCCTTCACTTCGGC
>JAFAKN010000506.1 GCA_019235415.1 Alphaproteobacteria bacterium | reverse complement strand
GATCTGGCTCTTGTTGGTCATCGCGACGGCGCGCGAATCGATCTGGCGCGGCGACCAGCGATGCGCGAAGCGGCCGCCGGCGAAGCATTCGCGGAAGCGGCCGCTGCTGCGCGTCGGGTTGCCGAACACCGTCCAGAGCAGCTCGGTGCCGGCATCGGTCAGCGCGCCTTCGATGGTCTCCCAGACCGGATCGGGAATCGCCGAGGCCTCGTCGAAGATCGCGAAGGCGCGCTTGCCCTTGTTGTGCAGGCCGGCGATCGCCTCGGTGTTGTTCTCCGACCAGGTCACGGCGTCGACCCGCCAGGTGCGCTCGCGCCCGGGCCGCGCCGAATGCAGGGCGGTCGCGGTATAGGTGAACCACTTGCCGTTCTTGGCCAGCCGCAGCCACTTGGCAAGCTCGGGCCAGGTCTTGGTGCGCAGCTGCGCGTCGGTGTTGGCCGTCACGATGCCGCGCGTGTCCGGGCAGGTCGACAGCGCCCACAGCACGATCCAGGCAACCAGCGCCGACTTGCCGATACCGTGACCGGAGGCGACGGCGATGCGGGTCGCTTCGACCTCCTTCGCCCTACGGGCTTCCGCCTTCGCCAAGGCTTCGGCAGACGGGTCCACCCTCCGAAGCTCCGACTGGAGCGAAGGAGGATCGGAGGTCAGGTCGGGTGTCCCTTCGACTGCACTCTGGACAGCCTTCAGGTTCTTGCCGAGCTGCTCCAGCAGATCGTGCTGCCACGGCTCGGGCCCGCGCTCGTGCTCGAGCACGGTTCCAGGCTGTCCCCAGGGGAAGGCGAACCCGACATAGCCCAGCGGATCGTTGCGGTAGCGCGCGACCTGGCGCTCGAGCTGGGTGGCGATCTCATTGCTCATGAGCTTGCTCCCGCATGCGGCGCGCCCGCTCGGCCGCCTCCTCGATCTCGAGCACGGTCAGGCCACTGTCGTCCGGGTCGGGCCGGGCGCGCTCAAGCCATTGATGGCGGCGCCGGTTGCGCAGCCAGAAGATGCAGGCGCCGACGTCGGCCGGCATGTGCATCGTGCACGGCACCTCCACGGCCGTGCCGCGATACATGAAGATTTTCCTGGTGTCGTAGTCGTAACCCAGGGCGCGCTGGAAGAGCTTGCGCGCGATCGAGGCGTCGGCCGCCGCGCGACCGTTGCCGACCGCCGTGGCGAACTCCGAATGCACGCTCAGCCAGTTGTCGACCGTGCTCGGCGACACGTTGAAGAAGCCGGCCAGCTCGTCATTGGTGGCGCCGAGCAGGCAGTAGTTGTGGGCCATCTCGGCATATTCCGGCTTGTACAGGGTCGGGCGTCCACTCTGGGTCTTGTTCTGGCCGTCCATGGCGAACCTCTCAATGTTGCTAAAGAACTATGTAAGACACTCTTTAGTAGCCGTCAAGAACAAATATAGAACAATGCGACGGTCCGCCATTGGGAGTTATGTGAGTCGTTGGAGGGTCGATTTCTGGGCTCCGGGGCCGGGGTTGGGCTTTCCGGCGCCGCAGAGCTAAGCCATTGAAATATATGGATTTTGTCGAAATGACATTTTAGTATATGCTGAAGTACTGAAATGGAGTCCTCGACCGCCATCGCCGTCCTGTCCGCCCTCGGCCAGCCCAGCCGGCTGGCGGCCGTCCGCCGCCTGCTTGTCGCCTGGCCCGGAACGCTGCGCGCCGGCGAGCTGGCGGAGGCCTGCGGGCTGCAGCCCAGCGCCCTGTCGCAGCATCTCGCGATCCTGGCCCACGCCGGCCTGGTCCACGCCGAGCGCGCCGGCACCACGATGAACTACCAGGCCGACGCCGGGGCGGTGCGCCAGCTGATGGCCTTCCTGGCCCGCGACTGCTGCGGCGACCGGCGCGACCTTTTAGGCAGCCTGGCCGGCATGGCCGCCAAGCTGGAGGACGAGCCGGCCGGCACGCCGGCGCAGCGCCGCCTCCAGCCGACCTTCAGCGTGCTGTTCCTCGGCACGCGCAACGCCGCCCGCTCGATCATCGCCGAGGCGCTTTTGCGCAAGATGGCCGGCACCCGCTTCACCGCCTGGTCGGCCGGCACGCAGCCGGCGCGCCAGCCGATGCCCGAGGTCCTAGGCCGGCTGAAGCGCCTCGGCTGCGACGTCGGCCCATTGCGCTGCAAGCCCCTCGACACCTTCACCGCCCGCGACGGGCCACGCCTCGATTTCGTCTTCGTGCTGGGCGAGGCGCCGCGAAAAGCCCCAGGGGGCCGGCGCGGAGGACCGGACTTCGGCGACAAGGCGATCGTGACGGCATGGCCCCTGCCCGACCCCAACGGCTACAAGGGCACGGCTGCGGAGCGCGGGGTGCTGGTCGACGAGCTTTTGGGCATGGTGCGGCGGCGGTTGGAGACGTTCGTCAACCTGCCGTTTGCCTCGCTCGACCGCAGGACCTTGACGAGGCGGGTAACCGAGATCGGCGATCTGGCCGGCGAACGCCGGACTCTGGCCGCAAGCCCAGTCGCCTGAATCGGCTGCCAGGCCCGGCGCTGCACCGGACACGATCATCTCGGAAGCGGCACGAGAACCATCACCGGCTCTCTCGGCGTCAGGCGCTCCACGGCGGCGGCCTCAATCGCGTCGTAACGATTTCGATCCGCTTGCAGCAAGCAGGATCGGAAGAACGAGACTTGCTCGTTCCTACTCTTGCGTGGACGGGCCTACTCTTGCGTGGACGGGTCCTTTCCCCTTGCGGGTTCCAGATTCATGTCCGTGGCGAAATACTGAATCAGAAAGAAGAGTGCGAGGGCAAGGACACCCCACGCCAACCATGCCCTGGCGGACGACTTCATGTTTTTACCTGTGCGGAGTTGCTGACGGGCGCTGCCGCCCGGCAAAGGGATTGCCAAGGTGCTGCGCTCCGGCAGCCAGCTCACAAGGCGAGCGGCCGTCGCCTCCGATTGGGACGCGTCCCAAATCCCGTCGGGAAGGGCCGCCAGGGTCTCGGCCAGGGCTTGCGCCGCGGCCTTCCGTGGAAAGTCGGACAGCCGAGCTGCTTCCTGCCAAGGGTCGATGCCCAAGCGCACGAAGGCACTGAGCACCGTGAGCTCCGCGCCGATCTTCTTTTCCACCCCGACTGAAGCGTGCAGGAACCGGTTGTACTCGGAGTGGCCAAGTCGATATTCCGGTCGCAATGTCATGAGCTGCCCTTGGAGACACCGCGTCTGGGCCGTTCAGGGCCGCAGCGAACAACCTCTTGCCATTGCCCGCTGCACTCCGGCCCGGGGCCGCACGCTACTTGGCTTGGTGCGCGCCAACCCTGGTGATGTCCAGCGCAATCGCTTGGCATTCGCGGACCGCGTCGTCAAAAGGCCCCGCCTCTACGGCTTCCTCATCGGCATCCGCGCCGATCTCCTCAGCTAGTTCAATGAACCGGCTTCCGTGAAGCGGCTGGCGGCTCATGCCCGCGAGCCCCGTCGTAAGGCCACAAAGCGCACAAAGACAAACATCGCGTTAGGCAGTCCGCAACTATCTCCTGCCTGTGTCATTGCTGCGGTTTGGGGGTGGCCGAGGCAGGCTCATGGGACACAGTGACGACCACGTGCGCGAACTACGCCAACGCGCCGCGCGAGCCCGATACATCGCGGCTGGCTTTACCCAAAGGGACGACCGCCTACGGATCATCGCCTATGCCGAGGAACTGGAGCGGCAAGCCGATGCGCTAGAGGCACCCACGCCCAAGGCGCAACCCGTTGTCCACCAGCAGATGCAAGTCCAACAGCAGTCGGCGGAAGATCCAGAAGACGACTAGTGGCGTGTAGGTTTGTCAGTCGTAAACTCGCCCTTCCATTGCTGGCGGTGATGCGCGGATCAACCGCCTGATTGCAGCCGTGCTCGATGATGATTTCGACCGATTGACCGGAGACACGAGCGAGACGGGTATCCCTGATCCTCACGCAGTGATGGAACACTCTGCCGGAGGGTGACGGAGAACGCGGCACGCTATCGCGACGGTCGTAAGCGGCCATGCACAAAGTGAACACTTGTCGTGCGGTCGGAAGTCCCGCCGATGTATTGGCCAATTTGGAGCAACACAATGACCGATGTCGATATTGCCGGTGGCCCCGAACTGGGGAATGCCTTTGCCGCATTCGCCCTCCTTGCCGATGCCGCGTGGCGCGCCCATATGAAGGACTGGATCGAGGACGATCGACCTCGCGGCTTGCTGTCCGACTGCGGATGGCAAGGCACCACTCGCAAAGACCCTGAATTTCCGCGAACTGCCTCTGGGCCGGAGGTCGGCGCACGAGCGTCCCAGCGTATCGGGCCAGCGTATCCGGGGGAATCCCTGTCGTACACGACAAACGCAAAGGAGATCACCCTGACC
>JAFAKN010000383.1 GCA_019235415.1 Alphaproteobacteria bacterium | reverse complement strand
CCGAGGACATCGCTGCCGCTACGAGCCGTCTGCTGGCCGCGCTCTGCGGTCAGCTCGAGCAGGCCGGCGTCGGCGCGCGCGCACTCGAGATCGCCCTCTATCGCGTCGACGGCGCGGTCGACCGCACCTCGATCGGCACCAGCCGGCCCAATCGCGACAATCCCCGCCTGATGAAGCTCTTCGAGGAGCGGCTGGGCGAGCTCGACCCCGGCTTCGGCGTCGAGCTGATGATCCTGGCCGCGCCCGAAGTCGAAGCCTTCAGCGGCACCCAGGACACGCTACCCGAGTCGGGTGTCCTGCCGGCCTCCCTGGCCGAGGACGGCACCATCGACCTGGCCGACCGCCTGGCGCTGCGGCTGGGGGCGGACAACGTGGTGCGCCTGCTGCCGCGCGACAGCCATCTGCCCGAGCGGGTACAGGCGGCCGGACCGGCGGCCGCACCTGCTGCTGACAATTCCTGGCAGCGTCTTGCGGCATTCAAGGGGCCACGGCCGACGCGACTCCTGCAGCGGCCCGAACCGATCAACGTCATGGCGCCCGTACCCGACGATCCGCCGCGCCATTTCCAATGGCGCCAGCACACCCATCGCATCGTGCGTGCCGAGGGGCCCGAGCGGCTGGCCGACGAATGGTGGCGGCTGCGGCCCGACGGCAGCCGGCCGCCGGCCAACACCACGCCGCCCTATCGCGACTACTACCGCGTCGAGGACGACGACGGCGGCCGCTTCTGGCTGTTCCGCGACGGCCCCTACGCGCTTGCCGCCAACGGCCAGCCGACCGCGCGCTGGTTTCTCCATGGATTCTGCGCCTGAGGAGGAGAGCATGACCACCCTGACCATCCGCCGCCTCGACGACCTGGTGATCGACCGCCTGAAAGCCCGCGCCCGCACGCGCGGGCATTCGCTGGAGGCCGAGCTGCGCGACATCCTGATCCAGGCCGCGCGCCAGCCGCTGATCGTCGACGCGTTGGCCGAAGCCGACCGCATCGCCGCCATGACTCCGGGAAGTGAGACGCCTCCGGGGAGCGAGACGCCGCCGGTGAGCGAGGCGCCTCCGGTGCACGAGATGCGCCTGACGGGGACCGGATCATGATCGTCGTCGTCGAGCCCGGCGTGGCCATCAAATGGTTCGTCGAGGAGCCGATGCGGCCGCAGGCGCGCTTGCTGCTGGAGAACGGCCACGAGCTGATCGCGCCCGACATCCTGGTTGCCGGCGTCGCCGAGCTGGCCTGGAAGAAGACGATCGCGGGCGAGATCGCGCCCGACCAGGCCGAGCCGATCGTGCGCTGCATCGGGCTGCCTTCCTTCATCTCGGCCTTCGTCGAATCGACGCGGCTGCGCAACCGCGCCCTGGCGCTCGCCCTGCAATGCGGCCGTCCGGTGCACGAGTGCTTCTATGCCGCCTGCGCCGAAGCGGCCTTCGCGCCGCTGGTCAGCACCGACGAGACCTTCCTCCAGGCCCTGCGTTGCGAAGGCATCGCCGTGCGCGGCATCCCACTGTCGCGCATCCACGAGCTCGAGCAGCTCTCCTCCCCAACGAAAGTTGGGGAGGTGTCGGCGTCTTACGCCGACGGAGGGGTCAAGAACTCATGACCCCTCCGTCCGCTGCGCGGACACCTCCCCACGCTTGCGCGTAGGGAGGAGAAAAGAATGTACGCCGAGCTGCAGGTCACGACCAACTACAGCTTCCTGCGCGGCGGCTCGCATCCCGGCGAGCTGGTGCTGCAGGCGATCGAGCTCGGCCACACCGCCATCGGCATCACCGACCGCAACACCTTGGCCGGCGTCGTGCGCGCCTACGCCCAGATCAAGGAGTACTACGAGGACCTTCCCGATCCGCCGCCGCCGGAGAAGCGCATAAAGCTGCTGGTCGGCAGCCGCATCGAGACACGCGACGGCTATTCGTTCCTCGCCTATCCCACCGACCTCGACGCCTACAAGCGGCTGTCGCGCCTGCTGACCGTCGGTAATCGCCGCGCTGACAAGGGCCAGTGCGATCTCACCTTCGACGACCTCGCCGCCTACGCCGACGGCATTTTGGCGATCGTGCTGCCGCCGCGCCGGCCCGACGAGCCGGCCTTCCGCGAACGGCTGCGCGCGCTGGCTCGCCTGTTCGCCGGCCGCTGCTATCTCGCCGCGACCATGCTGTTCCGCGGCGACGATGCGCGGCGGCTGGCGCTGCTCGACGACCTCGCCGACCGCATGGGCGTCGGCCTGGTCGCGACCAACGACGTGCACTACCACGTACCCGAGCGGCGCGCGCTGCAGGACGTCGTCACCGCCATTCGGCTGGGCTGCACCGTCGACGCGCTGGGCTTCCGCCGCTTCGCCAGCGCCGAACGCCATCTCAAGACGCCGCAGGAGATGGCGCGCCTGTTCCGCCGCCATCCGCGCGCGATCGAGCGCACGCAGGAGATCGCCGAGCGCATCGGCTTCAGCCTCGACCAGCTGAGCTACCAGTATCCCGTGATGTACGAGGGCGGCGAGACGCCGATGCAGAAGCTGGTGCGGCTCACCTGGGAGGGCGCCGCGCGGCGCTATCCCGACGGCGTGCCCGAGGAGGTCCAAAACACCATCCGGCACGAGTTCGAGCTGATCGAGCACAAGAAGATCGCGCCCTACTTCCTCACCGTGCACGAGATCGTCTGGCAGGCGCGCAAGATGGGGATCCTCTGCCAGGGGCGCGGCTCGGCGGCCAACTCGGCGGTCTGTTATTGCCTCGGCGTCACCTCGGTGAATCCCAACGAGACCAAGGTGCTGTTCGAGCGCTTTCTCTCCAACGAGCGCGACGAGCCACCCGACATCGACGTCGACTTCGAGCACGAGCGGCGCGAGGACATCATCCAGTGGATCTACCGGGAGAAGGGCCGCTCGCGCGCCGCGCTCGCCGCCACGGTGATCGCCTATCGCAGCCGCAGCGCCATCCGCGAGGTCGGCAAGGCGCTCGGGCTCTCGCCCGACACTGTCGGCGCCATGGCCAACACGGTGTGGGGCGTCGGCACGGGCGGCGTCGAAGAGGATCACGTGCGTGAGGCCGGCCTCGATCCGCTCGACCCGCGGCTCAGGCTGGCGCTCGAGCTGTCGGCTGCGTTGTGCGGCTTCCCGCGGCATCTGTCGCAGCATGTCGGCGGCTTCGTGCTGACCGAGGGCCGGCTCGACGAGCTGGTGCCGATCCAGAACGCCGCCATGGAGGACCGCACCGTCATCGAATGGGACAAGGACGACCTCGACGTTCTGAAAATCTACAAGGTCGACGTGCTGGGGCTCGGCATGCTGACCTGCCTGCGCAAGAGCTTCGACCTCATCAAGCAGCAGTACGGCGCCGACGCCCATCTCGGCATGGAGCCCAAGGATCCGGCCGTCTACGACATGCTGTGCAAGGCCGATTCGATCGGCGTGTTCCAGGTCGAGAGCCGGGCGCAGATGTCGATGCTGCCCAGGCTGAAACCGCGCCAGTACTACGACCTCGTGATCGAGGTGGCGATCGTGCGGCCGGGGCCGATCCAGGGCGGCATGGTGCATCCCTATCTCAAGAACCGGGAAAAGGATCATGCCGAGATCCACTATCCCGGCAACTTGCGCAGCATCCTGGAGCGCACGCGCGGCGTTCCCCTGTTCCAGGAGCAGGCGATGCAGATCGCCATCGATGCGGCGGGCTTCAGCCCGGCCAAGGCCGACAAGCTGCGCCGCGCCATGGCGACTTTCCGGCGCTCCGGCACCATCCACAAGCTCAAGGACGATTTCATCCAGGGCATGATCGACCACGGCTACGAGCCGTTGTTCGCCGAGCGCTGCTTCAAGCAGATCGAGGGCTTCGGCGAGTACGGCTTCCCCGAGAGCCACGCCGCGAGCTTCGCGATCCTGGTCTACGACTCCTCGTGGGTGAAACACTACTACCCGGAGGTCTTCTGCGCGGCGCTGCTGAACTCGCAGCCCATGGGCTTCTACGCCCCCGCCCAGCTGGTGCGCGACGCCCGCGAGCACGGCGTCGAAGTGCGCCCCCCCGACATCAACGCCAGCGATTGGGACTGCACACTCGAACCCCCTCTCCCGTCTTACGGGGGAGGTGCCCCGTCATACGGGGCGGAGGGGGAAAGCAGCACAGCGGGTGGTGCAAAAGCTCATGATCTGAAAGCCGAAAGATCTCCCCTTCAGCCTTCCCCCTCCGGCCCTGCGGGCCACCTCCCCCGTAAGACGGGGGAGGCCAAGAAGCGCCGTGCCCTTCGTCTCGGCCTGCGCCAGGTGACCGGTGTCGCCGAGGACGACATGAAGCGCCTGGTCGAGCGCCGCGGCGCACAGCCCTATCGCGATCCGGTCGACCTGTGGCGGCGCAGCGGCATCGGCAAGCGGCAGATCATTGCGCTCGCCCGCGCCGACGCCTTCGCCTCGCTCGGCCTGTCGCGCCGCGATGTTTTATGGGCGGTACGCAGCCTGTCGGATGCCCCCCTCCCATTGCTCGATGGGCCGCAGGCGCTGCGCGACCTCGAGCCCTCTGTCCACCTGCCGGCGCTGACCCTGGGCGAGCAGGTGGTCGACGACTATGCCGCGATCTCGATGACCTTGCGCGCTCATCCGCTGGCGTTGTTGCGTCCCCGCCTCGCCGAGCGCGACGTCGCGCCGACGGAAGTGCTGAAAACCTGCAGCAACGGCGACGTCTTCACCCTCGCCGGCCTGGTGCTGGTGCGCCAGCGACCAGGCACCGCGTCGGGCGTGGTGTTCGTCACCATCGAGGACGAGCACGGCATCGCCAATCTCGTGGTGTGGCCTGCCGTGTTCGAACGCTATCGCCGCGTCGTGATGGGCGCGCGCCTGCTCGCCGTGCGCGGCCGCATCCAGCGCGAGGGGCTGGTCATCCATCTCGTCGCCGAGGAGCTATGGGACTGGTCGGCCGACCTCGATTCGATCTCCGAAGTCGACGACTTCCGCTTGGCCCACGGCCGCGGCGACCAAGCGCATTCATCGAGCCCCGATCAACGCGACCAACCCAAGCCGAAGCCGGTCAAACCGCCGGTGCGCAAGCGCGGCTACGACCGCAACCTGATCGCTCTCGACCGGCCGCGCATCAAGATCGCGTCGCGCGATTTCCATTGATTTGATGTGGATCAAGGAATGCCCCTACAAATCCTGCAGGATTGGCTCCTCGAAACGGGAGCCTGCAATGGACAGCCACGAGTTCTATTTCCTGGTCTTGGTGTGCGCGGCCTTCGGCATCTTCGCCGTCGTGATGGCCGGCGCCTCCGTCAAGTACCGCAACTGGCTGAAGCACCAGCCGCACGCTGCCGACGATTAGAGGATCGCAAATCCGTACTGCTTGCCGCGGGTCCGAGCGAACCTGCGGATGCGGTCGTCGTACGTCACCAATGGGCAACTCAAACCGATCGCCGTCGCAATCAACAAGCGATCGGCCGGGTCGCCATGCTCCAGGTGATGCAACGTATATGCACGACTGGCGGCAACGTGGTCGAGCGGGACCGCTTCGAGGCCCGACTGATCGAGGACACGTTCGACCCATCCCTCGACGGCCAAATCGAGTTCGATGGCGCCTTTCGCGACAAGCATCGCGATTTCCCAAACACTGACGGCGCTCAAGAAGATACGGCCACCCTCTCCTCGCGCCTGTTCGATCGCCCCGCGACTGCGTTCACTCAGCCTCCGATCGCCGTTGTCGAGCCAGAGCAGGACATGCGTGTCAAGCAGGAGGTCGGTCACCGGTCGATTTCGCGGCCGGTTTCCGCATCCATCTCGTCATCGAGAACCGGCTGCGTGAGATCGACGCCTTCGCGAATACGGACCGAACCACGATGGGCCCCAAACAAAGGCTTCTGCCGAGATCTCTGCTCCAGAAGACACCGGACGGCAGTTGCCACCAACTCGGTCTTGTTTCCCCCGGTGATCTGGTTGGCGGCCTTCTCTATCAGGGCCACCACGTCCGGTCTGTTGATCGTTACTACCGTGGCCATCGTCGCCCCTGCTAATGATGTCATTAATGATATAATGACTGAGCAGCAGCCCGCAAGGTCTGCGCGGAGCGAACCATGAAGTTCGGCATCCACCACTCGTCCTGGCTCGACAATCCCGATCCGGCCGAGATTTTCGAGACGGCGAAGGCGAAGGCGCAGTGGGCGGAGGAGCACGGCTTCGTCTGGTTCTCGGTCATGGATCACATGATCCAGATCCCAAATGTCGGTGCGCCCGACGAGCCGCTGCTGGAGGGCTGGACGGTGCTGGCCGCACTCGCCGCCGTGACAACCCGCATCCGCCTCGCCACTTTGGTGACGGCGGTCAGCTATCGCAATCCCGCGCATCTCGCGAAGATCGCGGCGAGCGTCGACCTGATCAGCCGCGGGCGGTTGACCCTCGGCATCGGCGCTGGCTTCTTCGAGGACGAGTACCGGCAATACGGTTGGGACTTTCCGCCGCGTCCCGCGACGCGCATCCGCCAGATGGAGGAAGCGGTCGAGCTGATCCTGGAAATGTGGACCAAGCCGCGGACGACATTCCACGGCCGCTATTTCCGCGTCGAAGACGCGATCCTCGAGCCCAAGCCGGTGCAGAAGCCACGGCCGCCGGTGATGATCGCGGGCGGCGGCGAGCAGCTGACCCTGCGCGCAGTCGCCCGTCTTGCCGATGCCTGCAACCTGACGCGGACCGACATCGCCGAGCCTCGGCACAAGCTCGCCGTGCTGCGCTGGCATTGCGAGGCGCTGGGCCGCGACTACGACACGATCGAGAAGACCCACGTCCAGCGCTGGATACTCGGCCGCACCGACGCCGCCGTCGCGGCGCAGCGCGAGCGGCTCGGCGCATTCGGACCGCTGAGCGGCTTCAGCGGCACGGTGTCCGAGGCGATCGACCTTCTAGGGCAATACCAGGACGCTGGCATCGACTTGCTGATCGTGAGCAACCTGCGCAACGACGACGTCGAGTCGCGCGAGCTCCTCGTCTCGGACGTCATGCCATGCTTCGCCTAGAAGGTGACGACTCCCATTGCCGTCATCCCGACAGGAGCGCGAAGCGCGTAGTGGAGGGACCCTTCAAGCGTCTGGCGACACCAAAACAGGTCCCTCCACTACGCCTCGCTTCGCTCGGCTCCGGTCGGGATGACGGGTGGATTTCAACGCATCACGCCCTACGAAAGTCGCGTCGCCTCCTCGATCAGCTCCTGGGCGGCGATGTCCAGAAGCTCGTCCTCGGCGGTGCCGTCGAGCACCCGCTCCTTGCCGATCTCGAGCAGGATCGGCACGGCGAGCGGCGAGATGCGCTCCAGCCTGCGGTAGTCGATGCGACCCTTGGCTCGGCGCAACAGGTCGCCCAGCCGGCGCAAGTCCGCGAGCTGCCAGGCGGCATCCTGCCGGGTGGCACGCAGCAGGATGTGGTCGGGCTCGTGCTTTCGCAGGGCGTCATAGATCAGGTCGGAGCTGAACGTGACCTGGCGGCGCGACTTCTCCTCGCCGGGAAAGCGGCGCTCGATCAGGCCGGCGATCACCGCGACGTTGCGGAACGAGCGGCGCAGCATGCTCGATTCGTCCATCCAGGCCTCGAGGTCGTCACCCAGCATGTCCTCGTCGAACAACAGGTCGAGCTGCTGCTGGGTGGGCGGCCGCAGCCCCCACAGGCCGAGCACGTAGTCGGTGGCGACGAAGCCCAGGGGCTTCAGCCCCATGCGCTCCATGCGCCGAGTCAGCAGCATGCCGAGCGTCTGGTGCGCGTTCCGGCCCTCGAAGCAGTAGGCGACGATGAACTGCTTGGCGCCGCGCGGAAAGCCTTCGATCAGCAGCCGGTTGTCCTTGGGCAAGGTCGAGCGGATGCGCTGCACGCGCAGCCATTCGCGCACCTCGGCCGGCAGCTTGGGATGGCGCGAGGGATCCTGCAGGATGCCGCGCACGCGCGCGGCGAGGAATGTCGAGAGCGGCAGGCGGCCACCGCCATAGGCCGGCACCTTGGGATCGCCGCCGCCGCTTGCCAGCGAGCACTGCGCTACAAGCTCTTTCACGCCCTCGAAGCGCAGCAGGCGGCCGGCGAAGACGAACGTGTCGCCGCGCACCAGGCCCTGGATGAAGGTCTCCTCGACCTCGCCCAGCACCGGGCCGCGCTTCAGCTTCACCTTGAGCAGCGGCAATTCGACGATGGTGCCG
>JAFAKN010000293.1 GCA_019235415.1 Alphaproteobacteria bacterium | reverse complement strand
CGAATGATGCAGGTTCTGCTCGACCAGCAGCACGCCGATGCCGGTCCTGTTGACGGCCTCGACCAGCCGGAACACCTCCTGGGTAACGATCGGCATCAGGCCGAGCGACGGCTCGTCGAGGATGATGAGCCGCGGCTCAGCCATCAGCCCGCGCGCGATGGCCAGCATCTGCTGCTCGCCGCCGCTCATCGAACCGGCGAGCTGGGCGCGCCGATCGGCGAGGCGCGGGAACAGCCTGAAGGCATGGTCGATCAAGGCATCGATCTCGCCGCGCCGCTTGATGTGCGCGCCGAGCTGAAGGTTCTCCATCACCGTCATCTGCGGGAACACGAGCCGGCCTTCGGGAACCAGGGTGATGCCGCGCCGCACCACGAGATGGCTCGGCGCACCGGTCAGCGTCTCGGCGCCAAAGCGGATGGTGCCGCGCTGCGGGCGCAGGACTCCGGCGATCATGCGCACCGTGGTCGACTTTCCGGCACCGTTGGCGCCCAGCAGGGCGACGATCTCGCCGGGCTGGACGCTGAGCGAAACGTCTCGCACGGCGAGCGCGCCGTCGTAGGCAAAAGCAAGACCGGAAATCTCGAGCGCGGCGCTGGCGGCAGACATCGATCGCACCGTCAGGTCGCGCGCAGGGCGGCCGTCCGCGCTTCGTCGACGCTGCGCCCGTCCACGGCAATGGCGACGCCGTAGTCGCGCGCGGCCGCCTCGACGCTTACGATTCCGTCGCGCACGTCGCGCAGGACGCTTGACGGATCGCGGGTGCGCGGATCGCCGTACCCGCCGCCGCCCGGCGACAAGGCGCGATAGGTCGCCGGCCCATAGCGCGCCACGCCGTATTTCGACGCGTGAATGATCTTGCCGTCGTCCAGCGTGAGGGTGACCTCGCCGCCGGCACCCGCCTTGCCTCCGGCCGCGCCGAAGCTCGACGGCGATCCTACGCCTTCGCCGCGGAAGGCATAGTCGGCCGGCGTGAAGACCTCGACCTCGTAGTCGCAGCCGCTGCCGCCGCGATAGCGGCCGGGACCGGCGCTGTCGCAGCGCAGCTCCTGGCGGCGGAACCGCACCGGATAGAGATGTTCGTAGGTTTCGAGATTGGGCAGCGTCAGTCCGCCCAAGGTGATGAGATGGCCGATGAGATGGAAGCCGTCGCGGCCTTCGACGCCGCCGCCGGCGGGCGCGCCGGCCCATTGGTACATGACGTAGCGGTTTCCGTCGGAGCGCAGGCCCGCGGTCACCGCATGCACCGCCTTGGACCAGCCGGCGGAGGCGCGCTCGGGCAGCGCCTGGCCGAGCGCCTTCCACACCGCGTGCACGATCTCGTGCGCCACGAACACGGTATTCATGGTCATGGGTGCCGGCGGCCGCGCGTTCACCAGCGTGCCTTCGGGCAGCCGGATGTCGACGCTGCGGAAGGCGCCTTCGTTCTTGGGCAGGTCCGGCTCGAAGAACGAAGCGAGCGCCATGAACACTGCCGACGTGCTGTTGGCGATCGAGCTGTTCTTGAAGCCGCGCACCTGGTCCGAGGTGCCGGCGAAATCGACGATGAGGTGCGCCTCGCCGACGGTGAGCGTCACGGCGATCCGGGCGTCGATGGGCTCGAAGCAGTCGCTGTCGACGGGTTCCTCCGAGCGCCACACGCCTTTGGCCAGCCGCGCGATGCACCCCTGGAAGCGCCGGTCGGCGTGGGCAAGCACGCCTTCGAAGAACTCGGCGGCGCGCTCGGGTCCCAGCTCCTCGACCAGCAGCGCCAGGCGCTCGGCGCCGATCCGCGTCGAGCCGATCATGGCCCGCAGGTCGCCGTCGAGCGCTTCGGGCAAGCGCGTGTTGAGGAGCAGCAGGCGCCACAGATCCTCGCGGGTGCGGCCGGCTTCGATCAGCTTCAGCACCGGCAGGCGGATGCCCTCATGGAAGATCTCGGTGGCGGCCGAGTTATAAGTGCCAGCGGCGCCACCGCCGATGTCGGCCTGATGGGCACGGTTACAGGCGAAGGCTACGAGCCGGCCCGCGATGAACACAGGCCGCGCGATCACCCAGTCGGGCAGATGGTTGCCGCCGGCGGTGTAGGGGTCGTTCAGCAGGAACACGTCTTCTGGCGCAATCGCGCCTGCAAAGTCGCGCAGGATGGCGCGCACGGCGAAGCCGCCGCCGCCGGTGTGTATCGGGATGCCGTCGGCCTGGCTGATCAGGACTCCGCGGGCGTCGGCGATGAAGCAGGAGAAGTCGTGACTCTGGCTGAAGATCGGCGACCGCGCGGTGCGCGTCATCACCCAGCCCATCTGATGCGAAATGTGGTCCAGCCGGTTCTGGACCAGCGCCAGCGTGACCGGATCCAAGGCGGCGTTCATGCGACAGCTCCGAGGTGGACGAGGAAGTCGTCGGCGGCGTCGATTTCCAAGTGATCGTTGGGTCCGACGAAGGCGGTGGTCGTGCGCTCCTCGACCAGCAACGGCCCGGCAAGCTTGCAACCCGGGCGCAGGTCGCCGCCGTCGTAGACCGGTACGTTCTGCCAGCCGTGCCTCGGGTCGATCCAGACCGGCCGCCGCTGGCGCGGAGCGGGCGGCTTTGGCTGCGGCGGGCGGGAGGCGGCTGGAGACCAGTCGAGGCGGCCGCAGCCGACGACGCGCAGGGCGGTGATGTCGAGGCGGCCGCCGGGCTGAATATGGCCGAACAGGCGCTGGTGCTCGGCCTCGAACGAGCGCCGTATGGCGACCGGGTCGAACAGGTTGGCGTGCAGCGCGACGCGCAGCGACCATTGCTGGCCCTCGTAGCGCAGGTCGAGCTCGCGCTGGATCGTCCCTGAATCGGCAAAGCCTTGGCGCACCAGCGCCGCGTGGGCTTTGGTCTCGAGCTCGGCGAAACCTGCCTCGAACGCCGCGCGGTCGACCTTGTCCAGCTCGGCGATGAAGACCTGCATATAGTCCTGCCGGACGTCCGACTGCAGCATCCCCATGGCGCAGAACGCGCCGGCGGCCCGCGGCAGCAGCACGCGCTTGCAGCCCAATGCCCGGGCCACGGCGGTGCCGTGCATCGGCCCGGCGCCGCCGGCCGCGACCAGCGTGAAATGGATCGGGTTGTGTCCGCGCTCGATGCTGAGCCGTTCGACGGCATGCAGCAGGTTCTGCTCCAGCAGGCGGATCACGCCGGCGGCTGCGTCCTCGACGGAGAGGCCGAGGGGCTGCGCGAGCTTGGTCTCGATCGCCCCGCGCGCGAGGCCGTGGTCGAGCGTAACCGCGCCGCCCGCCAGGGGGCCGGGGCGAAGGCGTCCCAGCACCAGCTGGGCATCCGTCACGGTCGGGTTTTCGCCGCCCAAGCCATAGGCAGCAGGCCCCGGCCACGCACCGGCGCCTTGCGGCCCGACATGCAACAGGCCGGCGGAATCGACCCAGGCGATGGTGCCGCCGCCGGCGCCGACGGTGTGGATCTCGACCGATGGCGTCGCGAGGTGGTAGCCTTCGATGACCAGCTGGTCGGTCACCGGCACGTCGCCCTTGGCCATCACCATGACGTCGCAGCTCGTCCCACCAATTTCCATCGATATGAAGTTGGCGTCGTCCGGCGAAGCCGCACATCCCTTGAGCGCGCCCACGCCGGCGGCCGGTCCGGACAGGACCAGCATCACCGGGCGGTTGGCGACCTCGTCGACGGACACCGCGCCACCGTTGCTTTGCAGGAGCAGGAGCGACCGCGGCAGGCCAAGCTGGCGCAGCTGCTCGTCGAGGGCCGCGAGATAGCTCGTGACCTTGGGCGCGATGTAGGCGTTTACCACCGCCGTGGAGCCGCGTTCGTACTCACCCATGATCGGCACGATGTCGCTCGACAGCGACGTCCATCGCCCTGCCCAGGTCTTGCCCAGGGCTTCGCTCGCCTGGCGTTCGTGCTTGCCGTCGAGGAAACTGTTGAAGAGGCAGATCGCGACCGATTCGACGCCCTCCGCGGCGAAGATCGCGCCGGCCTTGGCGACGTCCTCGGACACCAGCGGTGCGAGCTCGCTGCCGTCGGCGGCGATCCGCCCGCGCACCGGCAGGCGCAAATAGCGCGGCGCCAGCACGGGCGGGAAGGGCGCGCGATGATCCCACTGGTTCTCGCGAATGCCGCGGCGGATCTCCAGCGAATCGCGGAAGCCTTCCGTGGTCAGCATCCCGACCTTGGCGCCCTTTTTCTCCAGGATGGTGTTGGTGGCGACGGTCGAGCCGTGCACCAGCAGCGCACAATTGCGCAGCAGGGCGGAGAGCGGCAGATCGAGCTCGCGCGCCGCCAACCGCAGCACGTCTAAAACGCCCTGGCTGGGATCGGCGGGCACCGACGGCGCCTTGAAGATGCGCACCGCGCCCGCCGAATCGCGCAACACCATGTCGGTAAAGGTGCCGCCAACATCGATGCCGACGCGCCATGGGGCGACGAGCTGGGGAGGGACGTCGTTCATCACAGGCAAAAGGGTTCGTTTAAGCGCGCGCCGCTTGCAGGGGCCGCATTTCGACGGCGTGGGCGGCCAGGCGCTTGCGGTCGGCTTCCGGGCGGATGAACAGCACGCCGATCAGCCCGCCGGCAATCAGCAGGCAGCCCAGGATGGTGTAGCCGCGCTCGTAGCCCGCCATCGGGGTGGCGGCGGTCTGCACCACGGCTCCCATCGCGAGCGGCGCCGCGACGCCGGCCAGGGTCACGAGCGACGTGGTGATCGCGAGCATCGCCGCGCGCTGCGGCTGCGGCGTGAGCTCGCTCACGACCATCGGTGTCACGACATAGATGGTGCTGCCGATGGCGCCGCCCACCACCACCAGCACGAGCTTCAAGTTGGGCGTCGGCATGCTGCTGACGCCCAGCAGGATGATGCCGCCCAGGATGACGGTGCTGGCGGCAAAGGCGCCGCGGGAAATCCGGCTCGACACGCCGGCCTTCTTCAGGCGCTGCGAGATCCAGCCGCCGGTCAGCACGACGCACATGCCGACGATCCACGGCAGGATGGTGAGGTTGCCGCCGACTTCTTGGCTGAAGCCCAGCCCGCTCACCAGGTACGACGTGAACCACGTGAGCCCCAGCGCCAGCCCCCAGTAGCTCGCAAAGCCGGCGCAGCAGCAGGCCAGGATGCTGGGGCATGTCAGGAGATAGCGATAGGGCACGTGCTCGCCGCCTGCGCCGCCGGCCACAGGCGGGTCGACCAGGGTGCCTTCCTTGCCGAACGCCAGCCAAAGGGCGGTCCAGGCGAGCCCGGCGATGCCCAGCGCGCCGAACGCCCAGTGCCAGGAGTAGCGCACGATGATCTGGTTGAGGAGCGGCACCGCGACGATCACGCCCAGCGCGGAGCCCTGGGCGATGATCGCCGTCGGCATGCCGCGCAGCGAATCGGGGAACCACTTGTAGATCGCATGAGTCGCGACCGGCGCCGCCGGCCCTTCGCCCGCTCCCAGCACGATGCGGCAGGCGATCAGCACTTCGAGGCTCACCGTCCCCAGCATGGGGAACTGCACGATCGACCAGATGAGCGCCATGACCAGCAGCGTGACCCGGGTCTGCACCCGGTTGGTGATGAAGCCCACGACCACCGCCGAAATGGCGAACAGGAAGAAGAACGACGAGCCGATCAGGCCGAACTGCTCGGGCGTCAGCTTCAGGTCGGCCATGATCGGCTGGGCGGCGAGGCCGACCACGACCTTGTCGGCGAAGTTGATCAGCATGAAAAGGAACAACAGGGCAGTCATTCCCCAGGCGCCCTTGGGGGGCCGGTCGTGGGCGGTCACGTCGGTTTCACTCCATCCCGCCCGTTGTCTCGGGCTTTGCCGGCATGAGACAGGAACGGGTGCGTGCAATCAAGGCTGGCCTCGCGGCGACGACGGCTGGCGGATGGCAGCGGCGAGCTTGCGGCGATCGATCTCCGGCCGGATGAAGAGCAAGCCGGCGACGCCGCCCACCGTCATCAGCCCACCCAGCAGCAGGAAGCCGCGGTCGTAACCGGCGAGCCTGGTCGCGGCGTTCTCGAGCACGACCCCCATGACCAGGGGTGCTGCGATGGCAGCGAGGGTCGTGACCGAGTTGACGATGGCCAGCACCGCCGCCCGCTGCGCCTGGGGCACGACTTCGCTGACGATGATGGGCACGACGACGAAAATCGTGCTGCCGATCGACATGCCGAAGACAAGCAGGACGAGCTTCAACCACGTCGCCTGCGGCGCGCCGACCAGCAGCAATATGCATCCGCCCAGCACCATGGTGCTGCAGGGAAAGATGCCGCGACTCACTCGACTGGACCAACCGCGCTCCGAGAGCGTTTGCGATATCCAGCCGCCGAGCAGGATCACCGCGCTGCCGGCAACCCAGGGCAGGACGGTGAGGTCGCCGCCCAAGGTCTGGCTGAAACCCAGCCCATCAGTCATGTAGGCGGCGAACCAGGTCAGGACGAGGCTGAGGCCCCAGCCGCTTGCCAAGCCGACAAGGCACGTCGCCGCGAGCGTTGGACAGCGCAGCAGGAGATGGTAGGGAACGGCGCCGCCCTTGGACGCGTCAGCCGGCTGCGCCTTGGCGATTGGCGGATCGACCAGCGTTCCTTCGCGGCCCAGCGCCAGCCAGAGCGCCGCCCAAGCGAGGCCGGCCAGTCCCAGCGCGCCGAAAGCCCAGTGCCACGTGTAGTCGACGATGACCCAGTTCAGGGCGGGCACGGCCAGGATCACGCCGGCCGAAGCGCCTTGGGCGACGATCGCGGTCGGCAGGGCGCGCAAGGCGTCGGGGAACCATTTGTACAGCGCGTGCATGGCCACGGGGTAGGCCGGTCCTTCGGCCACGCCGAGCGGGATGCGGTTGCCGATCAGCAACGGCAGCGTCGCCGCGCCGATCATGGGAAACTGCACGACCGACCAGAGGAGCGCCATCGCGAGCAGCATCGGTTTCGCCGAGCGCCGGTCTGCGACCACGCCGGCCAGGACCGCCGAGACGGGAAACAGCAGGTAGAAGGCCGCTCCCAGCAGGCCGAACTGCTCGGGCGTCAGCTTCAGCTCGTGCATCATCGGGGTTGCCGCGAGCCCGACCACGGCCTTGTCGGCAAAGTTGATCAGCATGAACAGGAAGACGAGAAAGGTGATGCCCCATGCCCCCGGCAGAGGCCGCTCCGCATCGCTCACGTCCAAAAATCTCCCCCGCGCGGCCCGGCCGCCGTACGAGGCAGTTTAACATCAGCCCTCATATCAGGCCTCGGGCGTCTTGCATGCGATCGAGATCTCCCGCCAGAATTTATCGCCAGGAGGAGGAGCAGGCATGAAGAAGCCCGGGCCGCAAGCGAGCAGGTCTGCTTCCGAGTCGATCGACGCGCGGATCGCGGAGCTGGGCGACTGGCGGGGCGAGGTGCTCGGCCGAGTGCGGGCCTTGATCAAGCAGGCCGATCCGGAGGTCGTCGAGGAGTGGAAGTGGCGCGGCGTTCCAGTGTGGTCGGACGGCGGCATCATCTGCACCGGCGAGACCTACAAGAGCGTCGTGAAGCTGACCTTCGCCAAGGGCGCCGCATTGGACGATCCGTCTCGCCTGTTCAACGCCAGCCTGGAGGGCAACACGCGGCGCGCCATCGACATCCACCAAGGCGCGACGCTGGACGAGAATGCGTTGAAGGCGCTCGTCCGTGCCGCCGTCGCGCTGAACAAGTCGAAGGCTCGCCGCTAGTGTGATGATTCCGAAGTTCGTCACCGAACTTCGGAATCTGAATCACACTAGATTCAATAGTTTAGTGGCCCGCTTATCCCTGAAATTCGCTGACGAATTTCAGGGGCGGGACACTAGCGCGTGACGCAGGACTCGCAAAAGATCTCATGGCCAAACGGGCACGCCGTCCAGCCCCGCGGTTTCCGGCAGGCCGCAGATCAGGTTGGCATTCTGCACCGCCTGGCCGGCCGCTCCCTTGCCGAGATTGTCCACCACGCCCATCGCGATCACCAGGTTGCGCTCCGGATCGGCCGCGTAGCTCACGAACGCGAGGTTCGAGCCGGTCGCCCATTTGGTCTGCGGCGGCTTGTCGGTCACGCGCACGAACGCCCGCCCGGCGTAGAAGCGCCGGGCCGCATCCAGGCACTGGCCCGTGGTGGGGCCCGTGGTGGCGCGGCCGCGGCAGTAGATGGTGGCGAGCACGCCGCGGGTCATCGGCACCAGGTGGGGCGTGAACACCAGCCCGGCCGCGCTGCCGCCGCTCAGCCGCTCGATCGTCTTGGCGATCTCGGGCATGTGGACGTGCTTCAGCAGACCGTAGGGCACCAGGTTCTCGTTGCTCTCGGCGTAGCCGAACTTGCTGTCGGCGCCGCCCCGGCCGGCGCCGGAGATGCCGGTCTTGACGTCGATCACGATGTTGCCGGGCTCGATCAGCTTGTCGACCAGCAGCGGCGCCAGCGCGCCGAGCGTCGCGGCGGGGTAGCAGCCGGGGTTGGCGACGCGGGTCTGACCCGCGATCTCGGCTGGCCAGACGTCGGCCAGGCCGTACGTCCAACCCTCGACGTAGCGGTGGTCGCCGCCGATGTCGACGATCTTCACCTCCCTGGGCACGCGCGCCAGCACCTCGGCCGAGGCGCCCGTGGGCAGCGACGCGAGCAGCACGTCGAGCTTCGGCAGGGTCGCGGGGTCCCACTTCTCGATCACCAGCTTGGCCAGCTTGGCCGGCACGCCGGGGAAGCGGTCCACCAGCCGGCTGCCGGCGCTGCCCTCGCCCGCGGCGTAGACCAGCTCGAAAGACGGATGGCTCGCGACCAGGCGCATCGCCTCGCCGCCGCCAAAACCGCTGATCCCGACAATGCCGACGCGAATGCTCATGGTGGTGTCCTAAAAAGTCCCGAACGCGTGCGCAGCATCATGGATAGGCAGGGCATCGTCTACGCGCTGAAGACCAGCCCTCACGATACATTTTATGAGCTTCGACCCTAGGTCGGTTGGCTTCCTCCGCCCCTAGCGGGGCTTCAACCCTGGCCATGATTGCCTGGCACGGCGGGGCAGTCGGCGCGCGTCAGTGATGGCCGCCACCATGCGAACCACCATGCGACCCTCCGTGCGATCCTCCGTGCGATCCTCCGTGCGATCCTCCATGGAACCCACCGCCATGAAACCCGCCGTTGGATGAAGCTTGCCGGCCGGAAGTGGCAAATACGATGGCCGACGAAGAAGGATCCTCCGGCGAAAACGGGAGGGCCGACGCCCCAGAAATCTGCCCAATAGTATTCGTAGGGGTACGGAGTGACGTAGATCGCTTGTGCAGGCAGGGTATAGACCTGCGCCGGTAAACCGGGCGTGTATTGAGAGACCCGCCAGGAGCCGTCCGGCTGCTGACACATCTGTCCGACCGCCTGCCGTTGCTGTCCTTCGACCATTACCGGGATGGTGAAGTCATGACAGTTGGGCGAGGCCTGCTCCGGCACGGGTTGCGACACGACCGGCCCCGGCGGAGCGTTGGACGCGTTGGCCGTGGACGGCAGCGTCACGCATGCCGCAATGGCCAGCGCTGTCGCGACAGTCAAAAAGGGCGACGCGCGTGGATCTCCATATGCGAACTCCTGGATGATGTTCCGATGGAACCAATTCGATCGCCGTCCAGGCTGGCCTGCGACCCGGCTTGAGGCGCCCGAACGAGCCAACATCATTGTGGCGGGATCACATAGATTTGGGTGGGCAACCCCGGCGTCGTTTGTGTGATGCGCCAACTGTCGTCCGCTTGACGGCAGGCGACAAAGTCGGCTTGCACTTGCGTGCCGCCGACGGTGATGGGCTTCTGATATTTGTGGCACTCTGGCACCGCCTGCTGCCGCCCGCAGTAGCTAATCTTGGCAGCCGTTGCGAGGCGGTTGAGGAAGATGCGGCGGCATCAGTGCTGGCTGGAGCCGACGCGCACATCCTCAAAGGACGTGATTCACGGCCGTGATGACGCCGCAGGGCCGCCAGATGTTCTCCTGACAGG
>JAFAKN010000542.1 GCA_019235415.1 Alphaproteobacteria bacterium | reverse complement strand
TGGGGGATGGCTTGGATGATGTCGTCGACGACGGCGCGGACGAGGTCGGAGTCGTCGCCTTCGGCCATGACGCGGATCAGCGGCTCGGTGCCGGACTTGCGGACCAGGATGCGGCCGGTCTTGCCGAGGCGGGCCTCGGCGGCGGCGATGGCTTGCGCGACGGCCTTCTCGGCCAGCGCGGCGGAGGCGTCGCCGACGCGGACGTTCTTCAAAAGCTGCGGCACGGGCTCGAAGCAGTGGAAGGTCTCGCTGGCGGGCTTCCCGGACTGGACCATCGCCGTCAGCGCCTGCAAGGCGGCCATCAGGCCGTCGCCGGTGGTGGCGTGGTCGATCATGATGATGTGGCCGGACTGCTCGCCGCCCAAGTTGTAGCCGTCGGCGCGCATGCGCTCGAGCACGTAGCGGTCGCCGACCGGGGTGCGCACCAGGCCGAGCCGGCGGGCGTCGAGATAGCGTTCCAGGCCAAGATTGGACATCACCGTCGCCACCACGCCGCCGCCGACCAGGCGGCCGTCGCTCTGCCAATGGTCGGCGATGGTCGCCATCAGCTGGTCGCCGTCTATAAGCTTGCCGTGCTCGCAGACCAGCACGACGCGATCGGCGTCGCCGTCGAGCGCGATGCCGATGTCGGCATGGTGCATCACGACGTGCTCCTGCAACGCCTGCGGATGGGTCGAGCCGCACTTGCCGTTGATGTTGAAGCCGTCGGGCGACACCGCCATGGGGATCACCTCGGCGCCCAGCTCCCACAGCACGGTCGGGGCGACCTTGTAGGCGGCGCCGTTGGCGCAATCGACCACGATCTTCAGCCCGCTGAGATCGAGGCCGCGCGCCGCGGAGGCCTTGACCGCCTCGATGTAGCGGCCGTCGGCATCGTCGAGCCGCTTGGCGCGGCCGATCAGGCCCGCCGCCGCCAGGGCGCCATCGCAGCCCGACGCCACCAGCTCCTCGATCTGGTCCTCGACCGCGTCCGACAGCTTGAAGCCGTCGGGGCCGAACAGCTTTATGCCGTTGTCCTCGAACGGGTTGTGCGAGGCCGAGATCATGACGCCGACGTCGGCGCGCATCGAGCGCGTCAAAAAGCCGACGGCCGGCGTCGGCACCGGACCCAGCAGCAGCACGTCCATGCCGACCGAGAGGAAGCCCGCGCCCAGCGCCTGCTCCAGCATGTAGCCCGACAAGCGCGTATCCTTGCCGATCACGACGCGATGGCGATGGCCGCCGCGGTTAAAAACCTGGCCGGCGGCCATGCCGATGCGCATGGCGATCTCGGCGGTCATGGGCTTGCTGTTGGCGCGGCCGCGCACGCCGTCCGTACCGAAGAGAGAGCGAGACATTTCCAGACGAGGTTATCGCATCGCGTCCGAGACGGCGAGCGCCTGACGCGTCGCTGCAACATCGTGGACGCGCACGATCGCGGCACCGCGCCGGGCTGCCTCGACCGCCAGCCAGACCGAGGCCGGATCGCGCCGCCGCGGCTCGGCGATGCCGGTCAGCTTGCCGATAAAGCCTTTGCGCGAGGAGCCGACGAGGATCGGATAGCCGGTCTCGACCAGGCGTGCCGTGCGCGCAATCAATGCGACGTTCTCTTCGACGCTCTTGCCGAAGCCGATACCGGGATCGAGGGCAATGCGCGCGCGGTCGACGCCGGCGGCCTCAGCGACCGCGGCGCGCTCGAGCAGGAAGCGGCGGACGTCTTCCACGACGTCGGCATAAGCGGGTCCGTCGTACTTGTCCTCGGAATGGCCGCGGCGGTGCATCAGCACCAGGGCCACGCCGCTGCGGGCGACCAGAGGCAACGTCTCAGGATCGTCGCGGCCGGCGGAGATGTCGTTGACGATGCGCGCCCCGGCATCGAGACAGACGCGGGCGACGGCGGCGCGGCGCGTGTCGGTCGAGACGAGCGTGCCTTGCTTGGCGAGGCCTTCGACCACTGGCAGGACGCGGCGCAGCTCCTCCTCGGCCTCTGTCGGCCGCGAGCCCGGGCGCGTGGACTCGCCGCCGACATCGACGATGTCGGCGCCCTCGGAAACGAAGCGCAGGCCGTCGTCGATGGCCTGCGCCGGGTCGAAATGCTGGCCGCCGTCGGAGAAGGAGTCGGGGGTGACGTTCAGGATCGCCATCAGCCTGACGCGGTCGAGCGTCAGGCCGGCGAAGTCAAATCCATCCGTCATCCCGACCGGAGCGCGAAGCGCGAAGTGGAGGGACCTTTCATATGGCGCGCGACAGCAAGAGAGGTCCCTCCACTACGCCTCGCTTCGCTCGGCTCCGGTCGGGATGACGGGATTAGCCTAAACCCCGGGCTGGGGCTCGGGGTTGGCGCCGGGGCCGGGGCTGCCTTGGCCGGAGCTCCCCGGGGAGCTGCTCGGGACCGAGGCGCGGCGGCGGCGGTCGGGGCCGGAGCCGGCGCCGCCGGTGTCGTCGCGCACGATCTTCTCGCCGCGCATGATCTGGCCGATCTCGTCGTTGCTCAGTGTCTCGTACTCGAGCAGCGCCTTGGCGATCATGTGCAGATCCTCGAGATGGTCGGTGAGGATCTGGCGCGCCTTGCCCTCGGCCTCCTCGATCAGGCGGCGGACCTCCTGGTCGATCAGCTGCGCCGTCGCCTCCGAGACGTTCTGGGTCTGGGTGACGGCGTGGCCCAGGAAGACCTCCTGCTCGTTGGCCTGGTAGCGGACGCGGCCGAGCTTGTCGGACATGCCGTAGGCCGTGATCATGGCGCGCGCCATCTGAGTCGCGACCTGGATGTCGTTGGCGGCACCGGTGGTCACGCTCTCCTCGCCGAATATAAGCTCCTCGGCGGTGCGGCCGCCGAACAGGATGGCCAGGCGCGATTCGAGGAACAGCTTGGTGTGGCTGAGATGGTCACGCTCGGGCAGCTGCATGGTGACGCCGAGCGCGCGGCCGCGCGGAATGATCGTGACCTTGTGCAGCGGATCGCTCTTGGGGACATGCAGCGCGACCAGCGCGTGGCCCGCCTCGTGGTAGGCGGTGAGCTTCTTCTCCTCGTCGGTCATGGCCATCGAGCGGCGCTCGGTGCCCATCAGCACCTTGTCCTTGGCGTACTCGAAGTCGGCCATGGTGACGAGGCGCTTGCCGACGCGCGCGGCGCGCAGCGCGGCCTCGTTCACGAGGTTGGCGAGGTCGGCGCCGGAGAAGCCCGGCGTGCCGCGCGCCAGCACACGCGGATCGACGTCGGGCGCCAGCGGCACCTTGCGCATGTGCACCTTGATGATC
>JAFAKN010000488.1 GCA_019235415.1 Alphaproteobacteria bacterium | reverse complement strand
CACGAAATAGATGGTCTTGTCGATCTCCACCTTGGTCATGTTGCCCTTGTCGCCGTACTTCATGATGCCGGCCGATTCGCAGATCATCGCCGCATCCATGATGCCGATCGACGGGATGTTCAGGATCGACGTCTTGCCCTTGAACTTGGGGTCGAGGATGTCCTTCCAGTTCTCGATCTTGCGGCCGACCAGGTCGGGCCGGATGCCGAGCGTGTCGGCGTTGTAGATCGTCGGGATCATGGTGAACCAGTCGGTCTGGCCCTTGGCGAACTTGTTCGAGCCCGCGCCCTCGACGAAGCTCACCGTGTTGGGCGCGGTGCCTTGCGCGATCACGCTGTCGGGCTTCAGCTTGCCGGTGGTGAAGATCGGCACGATCTTGTCGAAGTACTTGATCTTCTTGACGTTCATCGCCTGAAGATTGCCGGCTGGAAACACCTTCTTGCACATCCAGTACTCGATATCGCCGATGTCGAACGAGTTCGGCTGGGTGACGACGCGCTGCACCACGGCGTCGGAATCGAGCGCCGTCATCTGCAGCGTGATGCCGAGTTCGGCCTTGCACTTCTCGGCGATCTCGTTGATCGCCGACACGCCGGTGCCGCACTGGCGCAGCACAATGTTCTTGTTGTTCTGCGCCCAGACCATCGGGAAGCCGGTGACGGCGCCGCTGCCCAGCGATGCGCCGGCGAGACCCGCCGCCCCCTTGAGAACCTTGCGACGACTAAAGCCGCCCTTGAACTTGCGAGCCATCTCCTGTTCCTCCTTCATGCAGGTACGGCCATGGCGGCCGTCTCCCCTTCAGCGACCGAGGACATGCACGTCCTCGGGTTTCCACGACAGAACCACCGCCTCGCCCGGCCGCACCGGCGAGGCGTCGAAGCTCGCCTCCGGCAGGACCGCCGACAGCGGCTCCAGGCCGACCACCTCGATGCCGACCTGCACGGTCGAGCCGAGATACTCGACCGAGCGGGCGACGCCCGAGATCGACGACGCGCCGACCTCACCCGACGCCGTCGCCCGGACCGACATGCGGTCGGCCCGGATCGCCACCAGCGGCGCGTCGCCCTTGGCGCGCGCCACGGCGGCCGGCAGCACGTTGTGCCCGCCGATGAAGCGCGCCACGAAGGCCGAGGCCGGCCGGTTGAAGACGTCGCGGGCGGTCGCGGCCTGCTCGATCTTGCCGTGGTTCATCACCACCACGAGGTCGGCGAGCGCCATCGCCTCGTCCTGGCTGTGCGTGACATGGATGAAGCTGATGCCGAGCCGCGTCTGCAGCGCCTTCAGCTCCTCGCGCATGCGCACCCGCAGGAACGGATCGAGTGCCGAGAGCGGCTCGTCGAGCAGCAGCACCTGCGGGTCGGTGATCAGCGCCCGGGCCAAGGCCACGCGCTGCTGTTGGCCGCCGCTCAGTTGCGCCGGCAGGCGGCCGGCGAAGCCGTCCATCTGCACCCGCTTCAGCATCTCCAACGCGCGCTTGCGGCGGGTCTCCTTGTCGACGCCGCGCATGCGCAGGCTGAAGGCGACGTTGTCAGTGCAATCGAGGTGCGGAAACAGCGCGTAGCTCTGGAACATCATCGCCGTGCCGCGCGCCGCCGGCGGCAGGTGGGTGATGTTCTCCGCGCCCAGGATGACGTCGCCCTCGGTCGCCTCCTCGTGGCCCGCGACCATGCGCAAGGTGGTGGTCTTGCCGCAGCCCGATGGCCCCAGCAGGCAGCAATACGAGCCCGCCGGGATGCGCAGGTTGACCGCATCCACCGCGACGGTGTCGCCGAACCGCTTGGTCAGGGCCACCAGTTCGATGTCAGGCTTCTTCGCCATGGTCCCCTTCGAAAGCAAGCCCCATGCCAGAACTGTAAAATTGGGCTGGGGGTAGAAATCGGCCTCATTGGACCGCGGACCTCCCGGTCCGCCTCTGTCATCCCGAGGCCGCAGGCCGAGGGACCTTTCCCGTGGCCTCAAAGGTCCCTCGCTCCGCTCGGGATGACAGATGCGGACTCGGCGCATTCACATGCGCCTTTGGAGGTCCGCGCGCCATGCTATGAGTCATCCCTTGGCGCAGGACTTGCAGCCTGGCGCCACCACCATCGGAAGGGGAGACGAATGCGGCTGATCGGCGTCGACGTGGGCGGCACTTTCACGGACCTGGTCTATGCCGATACCGATGCCGGCCGGACGGCAGTCCACAAGGTCTCGACCACGCCGGACGATCCCTCGCGCGGCGTGGTGCAGGGCCTTATGGCGCTTTGCGACAAGTACGCCATCCCGCGCGAGACGATCGACGTGGTGTTCCACGGCACGACCATCGCCACCAACTCGATCCTCGAGCACGACGGCGCCGTCACCGGCATGATCACCACGGGCGGCTATCGCGACATCCTGCACATCGGCCGCCATCAGCGGCCGCAGCACTACTCGATCATGCAGGACATCCCCTGGCAGGACCGGCCGCTGGTCAAGCGGCGGCATCGCAAGACGGTGCGCGAGCGGCTGGTGCCTCCCAAGGGCGAGGTGCTCGAGCCGCTCGACGAGGCGGGCGTGCGCCAGGCGGTGCGCGAGCTGAAGGAGGCCGGCGTACAGTCGATCGCCATCTGCTTCCTGTTCTCCTATCTCGACCCGGCGCACGAGGCGCGGGCCATGGCAATCGTGCGCGAGGAATATCCCGAGTGCTTCGCCACGACCTCGTCGTCGGTATCGCCGCAGTTCCGCGAGTTCGAGCGCTTCACGACCACGGCGATGAACGCCTTCGTGGGACCCAAGGTGCGCAATTATGTCACCAGGCTCGAATCGGAGATCGAGGCCTCCGGCTTCAAGGCCGAGCTGCGCATCATGGCGTCCAACGGCGGCGTGGCGACGCCGCCGATGGTCGCCGAGCGGCCGGTGCTGACCCTGCTGTCGGGACCGGCGGCCGGCGTGATCGGCGGCGACTGGGCCGGCGGCCTGTCGGGCAAGCGCAATCTCATCACCTTCGATGTCGGCGGCACCTCGGCCGACATCGGGATCGTCACCGAAGGCGGCTTCGGCGAAGCCACGGCGCGCGACACCTGGATCGCGGGTTTCCCGGTGCTGGTGCCGATGATCGACGTGCACACGATCGGCGCCGGCGGCGGCTCGATCGCCTTCGTCGACCAGGCCGGCGCCTTCAAGGTCGGGCCGCGCTCGGCCGGCGCCGTGCCCGGACCCGCCGCCTACGGTCAGGGCGGCACGCGCCCCACCGTCACCGACGCCAACCTCGTGCTGGGCCGGCTCGACAGCGGCAACTTTTTGGGCGGCGGGATGTCGCTCGACGAGGTCGCCGCCCGCCGCGTGATCGGCGAGCTGGCGCGCGAGCTTAGCTTGTCGGACCGCGAGGCGGCCGAGGGCGTGATCACTCTAATCAACGCCAACATGGCCAACGCCATCCGCTCGCGCACCGTCCAGAAGGGCATCGATCCGCGCGACTATGCGCTCGTCGCGTTCGGCGGCGCCGGCCCATTGCACGGCGCCGAGGTGGCCGACATGCTGGGCATTCCCGAGGTCATCGTGCCGCCGCATCCCGGCATCACCTCGGCGGTCGGCCTTTTGATCAGCGATCTGCGCTACGACGCTATCCGCACCTCGTTCCAGGTGTCCGGTGCGGCCGACCTCGCGCGTATCAATGCCGACTTCGTCGCCATGAAGAAGGAGCTGAGCGACGACTTCACCGCCGACGGCATCGCGCTCGAGCGGGTAACCTTCGAGCGGCGCGGTGACCTGCGCTATGTCGGCCAGGGCTACGAGCTCAAGGTGCCGTTCCCGGACGGCACGATCGACGCTGCGGCGCTCGCCAAGGTGTTCGAGGCCTTCCACGAGATCCATCGCAAGGAGTACGGCCATCATTTCCCCGACTCCGCGATCGAGATCGTGAACCTGCGCCTGATCGGCGCCGCCAGCGCCGCGACCATCGCCAAGCCGACCGCCGGGACGGCCAAGTCGCTCGAGACGGCGAAGATGCGCAGCGGCACCTGCACGTTCCGCGTCGACGGCAAGCTCGGCGACTATCCGACCACCTTCTATCGCCGCGATCTCCTGCCCGCCGGCGAGACCGTCGCCGGCCCCGCCATCGTGCTGCAAATGGATTCGACGACCGTCGTGCCGCCGCAGCATAGTTTCCAGGCCGACGCCGCCGGCAACCTGATCGTCCGGAGGTCCGATGCTTAAATTTCCTCCCCACGTTCTTGCGTGGGGAGGTGCCCACGTAGTGGGCGGAGGGGTCAAGCTTCATGACCCCTCCGTCGGCGTGGGACGCCGACACCTCCCCAGCTTTGCTGGGGAGGAAAGTGAATGGAGGAGCCAGCCATGACCACCGCCGCCCGCCGCCAGCCGGCGCTGAAGCCCGACCGCATCGATCCCATCACCACCAGCGTGATCCAGGGCGCGCTGGAGAACATCGCGATCGAGATGGGCTACAAGCTGATGCGCATGAGCTACTCCTCGATCATCCGCGAGTCGGAGGATTTCGGGGCCGCTCTGGTCGATGCCGAAGGCCGCGGGCTTGCCGAATCGGCGCAATCGACGCCGCTGCAGTCGGGGCCGATTCCGGGCTACGTGCGCGGCGTCCAGAAGATATTGGCCGAGCGCGGCGATGTGTTCCGGCCGGGCGACGTCGTCATGCACAACGACGCCTATTCGGGCGCGAGTCACGGGCCGGACGTGGCGTTCATCGTCCCGGTGTTCGTGCAGGGCCGCTTGATCGCCTTTGCCGCGACCACCGCGCACCACCTCGACATCGGCGCGCTGTCGCCGGGCTCGTGCGGCATCGTCGAGGCGATCGACGCCTACGCCGAAGGCCTGCAGTTCAAGGCGATCAAGGTCTACGACCGCGGCGTGAAGAACGACATGGTGTGGCAGATCGTGCGCGACAACATCCGCGCCTCCGACCTCGTGGTCGGCGACATGGATGCCCAGGTCGCTGCCGCCCGTATCGGCGCGGAGCGCATGGCCGAGCTGGTCGAGCGCTACGGGCTGGAGACGTTCGACCTCGCCTGCGAGGCGTTGATGGACCATGCCGAGCGGCTGATGCGGCAGGCGATCGCCAAGCTGCCCGACGGCGTCTATCGCGCCGAGACCGCCATCGACGGCTATCTCGACAGCGACGATCCGGCCAAGAAGGAGCTGCCGATCGTCGTCACCATCACCAAGCAGGACGACAGCCTCACCGTCGATCTCACCGGCACCGCGCCACAGGTACCCGACCGGCCGATCAACATGCCGCTCGAAGGTACCGCCGACATCGCGATCTGGCTCACCATTCGATCGGTGCTGCTCGACACCGCGGTGCACGGCCACATCCCGGTCAACGCCGGCCTCATTCGTCCGATCACCATCGTGGCACCCAAGGGCTGCCTCGCCAATCCAACCTTCCCCGCGCCCACCATCGCCCGCTTCTGCCCCGGCAACCAGCTGGCCGATACGGTGATGAAGGCGCTGGCTCAGGCCATGCCGGGCAACGTCTCGGCCGGCATCGGCAACCTCAAGGTCATTGCCTTCTCGGGCCTGAAGGACGAGACGCACTGGGTGCATATGGAGATCTTCGAGGGCTCCTATGGCGGGCGGCTGGGCAAGGACGGCATGGACGCCGTCGACACGCTCTACGCCAACACGCGCAACAACCCGATCGAGGACATCGAGACCCACCTGCCCTTGCGCGTGCTGCGCTACGAGCTGCGCGAGGACGTGGCGGGCGCTGGCAAGTGGCGCGGCGGCCTGGGCTCGGTGCGCGAGTTCGCGTTCCTGAGCGACGGCGGCGCGTCGGTCGAGGGCGAAGGCCACCGCTACCGGCCGTGGGGCTTTTTAGGCGGCGGCGAAGGCATGCCGGCCAAGCTCGACCTGATGCTGGCCGGCGACAACACCGCCCGCGCGCTGCCCTCCAAGGTGCCGCACATGAACGTCAGCAAGGACGGCCGCTTCGTCTGCTACGGCCCGGCAGGCGGCGGCTACGGCAATGCGCTCGAGCGCGATCCCGCCAAGGTTGCCGACGACGTGCTCGACGGCGTGATCTCGGTCGAGACCGCGAGGCGCGACTACGGGGTGGTGATTTCGGCCAAGGGTATCGTCGACGCGGCGGCGACCGCGAAGCTCCGCACTAGCCGCTGACGTTACGCCAACAAGACCAACGGACCTATCGTCTGCCGCGATTGCAGTGCCTGCAAGGCGAAAGCCGCGGCCGATAAAGGATAGCGATGGCGCAGCGTGACCTTGAGCACGCCGCGTTCGAGCATGGCGAAGACATTGGTCGCCATGGCACGCAGGCGGGCCGGTTCGTCGGTGTAGTGGAAGAGGACCGGCCGCGAGACGCGCAGCGACTTGGCCGATTGCAGCGCCGGGTCCAGCGGCGGCAGCGCGCCGCTGGCATGGCCGTAGGCGACCCAATGGCCGGTGGGAGCGAGCGCGTCGTAGTTCTCCCGTTCGGCCAGCCGGCCGAGGCCGTCGTACACGACATCGACTCCGCGGCCGCCGGTGGCCGCCTTGATCGCCTCGGCAAAGCGATAGTCGGTGCTGACGATCGGCAGGTCGCAGCCATTCTCGCGGGCGATCCTCGCCTTCTCCTCCGAGCTCACGGTGCCGATGACGCGCGCGCCGAGATGCTTGGCCCATTGGCAGAGGAAAGTGCCGACGCCGCCTGCGGCCGCGTGCACGAGAATGGTCTCGCCGGCTCGAACCGTGTGCACGCGGTGCACCAGGTATTCGGCCGTCAATCCCTTGAACAGCACGGCCGCGGCGGTCTCGGCCTCGATGCCGGCCGGCACGCGCACGACCTGATCGGACGGCAAGGTGCGCAGCGTCGCGAACGCACCTGGCACGCCATAGGCGTAGGCCACGGAGTCGCCCGGCAAAAGGTCGTGCACGTCGGACCCGACATCGATAACGGTCCCCGCCGCCTCCATGCCGATGGCCGCCGGCGGCTCGACCATGCGGTACTCGCCCTCGGCGATGTAGACGTCGATATAGTTGACGCCGGCCGCGCTCTGACGAATGCGCACCTCGCGATGTCCGGGTGGCGGCACGGTGACGTTCTCGAACGAGAGCTGGTCTGCGCCGCCGAATGCCTTCAAGACCACCGCCTGCCCGGTCATGTCCCCGCCGCGCGCCGCGCCCGCGGCCGCCGGTCGAGATCGCCGCTCGCCGCCCGACCGCAAATAACGTCGCAAGGCCTCGAAGCCTGCTTCGTAGACGGCGCGGCCGACCATGTCGGCAAGCTCGGCCTCACGGCCCGGCGGTGTGTCGAACGTCGACTGCCAGTGCCAGAAGGTGCGGTCGCCGTCGGTCACCGGCTTGAGCTGCAAGGTCGCGACGTAGCGCTGCAGGGGAACCGTGGCATCGAGGATGCAGTAGGTCGAGATGCGATCGGTGTCGGAAAGCGCGATCAGCTGCTCGCGGATATGGTTGCCGTCGGCGAGATGGAAGTTGCGCACGCAGCCGACCTGATCCGGCGGCTCGCCGCCCTCGATGTGCGAGCGGGCGACGGCGGGATGCCAGCGGTCGTGGCTGTTGAAGTCGCGCAGCACCTCCCAGACGCGCTCGATCGGGGCGTCGATCACGGTCGACCGCGTCACGCGCAGCATCTCTCAGCGATGCCCGAAATAGCTCTTCAGCGCGTCGAACCCCGCCTGGAACACGCCCTGCCCGATCTGGTCGGCGAGCCGACGCTCCTGGCCCGCGGGCGTGTCGAACTCGGCCGACCATTCGGCGAATGTCCGGTTGCCGTCGGTGATCGGCGTCAGCTTCAAGGTCGCGATGTAGTTGTCGACGCCCATCGGCGATTCGAGGATCGAGTAGCTGCACTGGTAGTCGTAGTCCGACAGCGTCAGCAGCTGCTCGCGGATCAGCCCGCCGTCGCGCAGGCGGAAGTTGCGGATGCAGCCGACGCGATCGGCCGGCCAGCTCTGCTCGATGCGCGATTCGGCGATCGCCGGATGCCACTTGGGCAGGCCGTTGAAGTCCCGGATGTGCGCCCACACGGCGTCCGCCGACGCATCGATCACGCTCGACGTGTAGACCTTGATCACGAGCCGCTGCCCTCGACCTTGGTCGGTTTGGCGAGCGCGTTCAGCAGGCCGCCGGCCATGCCCTGCCCGCTCTTGCCGGTGTCGAGGCCGATCTCCTTCAGGAGCTCATCGACGATCGGCGCCTGCGCGCGATAGCGCAGCGCCGAGTTCACCAGCTGGTCGGCGAAGCCGCCGCCGCCGGCCGATGCGAAGTCTCCGGCGCCGTGTCCGCCGCCGCCCAGCCCGTCGACGTGCAGGATCTTGATGCCCTCGATGTTCTCCAGGGGCTTCACCTGCTCGCGGATGATGGCGTCGAGCTTGTCGATCAGGCGCAGCCGCGCCGCCGAGCCGCGCGCCTCGAGGCTCAGCACGTTCTGCGCTTCGTTCATGGCGCGGACGCCCTCGGCCTCGACTTCGTGCCGCAGGCGCGCCGCCAGGGTCTTGATCTTCTCGGCATCCGCTTCGGCCTCGGCCTGGGCGCGCATCGCCAGGCCGCGATCCTCGGCGGCGGCCTTCTCCGCTTCGGCGGCAATGCGCAGGCTGAGCGCCTCGCGCTCGGCGTCCTGGGCGGCGGCTATGAGCTCGATCGCCTTGCGCCGGTTGGCCATCTCCGTCTCGCGCACGGTGAAGACCCTCTCCTCCTCCGCAACGGCCAGCGCGCGGGCCCGGTCGGCCGCGGCCTGCGCCTCCGACTGGGCGCGCGACTGCTCGGCGATGGCGATCGAGCGCTGCTGGTCGGCGATCTCCAGCAGGCGCCGTCGCTCGATCTCGGCCGCCTCGACCTCGCGCTCCTTGGCGATGCGCTCGCCTTCCAGCACGCGGTCGGTCTCGAGCCGCGCCCGCTCGATGCGCTCGCGGGCGGCGATCTCCGCCCGCTCGGCGAGCTGCTGCTTCTCGGCCCGCTCGCGCGCCAGCTCGGCGCGCTGCGCGGCACGGGCGATCTCGATCTCGCGTTCCTGCTGCAGGCGGGCACTCTCCGCTTCGAGGTCGATGTCGAGCGACAGCTTCTCGGTCTCCAGGTTCTTGTTGCGAATCTGGATCATGGTGTCCTGCTCGATGTCGTTCCTGATCTTCTTGCGCCGCTCGATCTCCTCGGTGAGGCGTGTCAAGCCCTCGGCGTCGAAGGCGTTCGACGGATTGAAGAACTCCATCGCGGTCTGGTCGAGCTGGGTGAGCGAGGCGGACTCGAGCTCGAGCCCGTTCTGCAAGAGGTCCTCGGCGACGCCGGAGCGCACGCGACGCACGTACTCGCCGCGCTTTTCGTGCAGCTCCTCCATGGTCATCTCGGCGGCCACGGTGCGTAGCGCGTCGACGAACTTGCCTTCCAGGAGCTCGGCGAGCGCCTCGGGCTGGGTGGTACGCTGGCCGAGCGTCTGGGCGGCATTGGCGATCGCCTCGGCCGCAGCGCGCACTCGGACATAGAACTCGGCCACGACGTCGACGCGCATGCGATCGCGGGTGATCAGCGCCCGATCGCGGCCGCGCGAGACCTCCAGCCTGAGCGTGTTCATGTTGACGGGGATGACGTCGTGCAGGATCGGCAGAACGAAGGCGCCGCCGTTCAGCACCACTTTCTCGCCGCCCATGCCGGTGCGCACGAAGGCGCGCTCCTTGCTGGAGCGCAGATAGAGCCAGTGGAACAGCCAGACGACGATCGCTGCGACGATCGCCACCACCACCAGGCCGAGGATGAAGCCGCCAAAGTCTGCGCCGGTCATGTCCGTCCCCTTAAGCGTGGGCGGCTTGCCGCCGCCGCTCGATTCGTTTGAATTGCCGCGTCTGCTCGGCGATCGCCGCCTCGGTAGGCAGCCGCTCCATGCTGGATGCCCCGTAGAAGCCGTGGCAGCCCGCGCAGCGATCGATGACATAGGCCGCGTCGGCCGGCTGGGCGATCGGCCCGCCATGGCACAGCACGATCACGTCCTTGCGTATCCCACGAGCGGCCTCGGCCCAGGCATTGATGCGGCCCACGCAGTCGTCGAGCGAGAGCGCCGTCTCCGCGCCGATCGAGCCGCCGGTGGTGAGGCCCATGTGGCAGACGATGATGTCGGCGCCCGCCCGGGTCATGTCCCGTGCCTGCTCGGCGTCGAAGACATAGGGCGTGGTCAAGAGGTCGAGCTCGTGGGCGGCGCGCACCAAATCGATCTCGGGCCCATAGCCCATGCCGGTCTCTTCCAGGTTCGCGCGGAACACGCCATCGATCAGGCCGACGCTGGGGAAGTTCTGGATGCCCGAGAAGCCGAGCTCGGCGAGCTGGCGCAGGAAGTGGTCGCGGATCATGAAAGGGTCGGTGCCGTTGACGCCGGCCAGCACGGGCGTGGCGCGGACCACGGGCAGCACTTCCTTGGCCATGTCGACGACCACGTCGTTGGCGTTGCCATAGGCCAGCAGCCCCGCCAGCGATCCGCGCCCGGCCATGCGGTAGCGGCCTGAATTGTAGATCACGATCAGGTCGATGCCGCCCGCCTCCTCGCACTTGGCGGATAGCCCGGTGCCGGCGCCGCCACCGACGATGGGCAGCCCTGCGGCGATCATGCCGTGGAACTTTTCGAGGATGGTCTTGCGCGCGATGCGAGGCATGGGGGGCTCTGGTGGGATTAAAGCCGCTGCGCGCGGCCGGTGGCCGGACGCTGGGCGATCTCGTTGAAGGCCGCCACCGCCGCGTCGGCGAAGGCTGGATCGTTGATGTGGTGCGGCAGGCGGATCAGCCGGCGATTGGCAACCGACCGGAAGCCGCGGGCGATGGCGTCGAACAGCGCCTTGTCCGCCGCCGGATCCCAGAACGGCTTGCCCGGCGCGTCGATGCCCGAGACGCCGCCTTCCGGGATCAGGAAGCGCACCGGTCCCTCCATGCGGTTGAGCTTGTCGACAATGAACCGTCCGATCCGTTCGCACTCGTCGGGCGTGGTGCGCATCAAGGTGACGTTGTCGTTGTGCCTGTAGAGCGTGCGGCCGCGCAAGGGCGCCGGGACGGTGCCCATGGCCCAGAAGTTCACCATGTCCAGGGCGCCGCACGAGCCGACGTAAGGCACGCGCGAGCGGACGATCGCGTCCAAGCGCTCCGGCCCGGCCGTCAGCACGCCGCCCACCAGCTCGTCGGCGATCTCGGTGGTGGTGATGTCGAGGACGCC
>JAFAKN010000105.1 GCA_019235415.1 Alphaproteobacteria bacterium | reverse complement strand
GACAATCACATGTTCGTCGCATCGGTGCTGATCGGCTTCACGGTCATGCAGCGCTTCCCCCGCATGAAGGTCGTGATGGCGCACGGCAAGGCGTCGTGGATGGAGGAGGTGCTGGAGAAGATGGAAGCGTCGGTGCGGGTCATTCCGTTGCTGCACAAATATCCGGTGCGCACCGACACCGAGGAGATGTGGGAGGAAGGCAACGTCATGCTGGGCTTCGACGCCGAGGAGCGGCTGATCCGGAAGCTGCCGGGCGACTTTGCCGAGAAGGTGGTGTGGGGCTCGCGCTATCCGCACCACGACACGACGTCGGCGCACGACGCGATCGCGATGCTGACGCGGGCCGGGGTGCCGGAGGAGATGCTGGCGGAGATGATGGGCGGCAACGCGGCGCGGCAGTTCGGCGTCGAATTGCTGGAACGGGCGGACGGATAGAGCGGGGACTTCGGGCGCTTCCGCCGCTTACGTCTGCTTGAAGAAGCGGCGGGCGTTGTCCCACAGGAGCTTCTGCTGCGTCACGGGCTTGAGGCTCTTCCAGGCGAGGATGTTCGACACGGTGTCCGGGAACTGGCATCCCGAATGGGGATAGTCGGAGGCGAACATCAGCACGTCGTCGCCCAGGAAGCGCGTGACGCTGTCGAACATGTCCTCGCCTTCGTGGCGCTCGATCGAGCAGAAGAACCGCCCGCTCTTGAGATAGTCCTCGGGGCGGTGTTTCAGTTTGGCGCAGCTGCCGACATAGTCGTATTGCTCGTTCATCCGCCGGCCCCAGAACGGCAGCCAGCCGAAGCCGCATTCGAGGATGCCGACGCGCAGGGTGGGATGGCGGTCCATGATGCCGCCGCCGATCACCGAGGCGATGAACCGCATGGCGCCCCAAGGGTGCGAGGCTAGCCGGCCGAGGAAGACGTTGTCCCACAGATCGAACACGCCGGGAAAATAAGGCGGCGTCCAGGTGAAGCTGTGATGCGCGACCGGCAGATCGTGCGCGACGCATTCGTTCCAGATCGGCTCGAGCGAGGGGTGATCGGCCGGCACGTCTCTGGTGACCAGCGGCATCACCGCTACCGCCCACTTCGACTTGCCCCAAGTACGGATCTCCTGCACCGCGGCGTCGACGTCGCGCGCCGACGCGACGATCATGCTGCCGAGCCGCTCCGGATGGCCGGCGCAGAAATCTTCCATATGCCGGTGATAGGCGCGAACGACATTGGTCTCCAATGCCACGTCGTCATGGCCGACAAGGCTGGTCCAAGCAGTCGGGATCAGGAAGTGTGCGTCAACGCCTTCCTCGTCCATGTCGGCAATGCGCGCGTCCGCAGCATCGTCCTGCACACCCTGGCGCGGCTGCTTCGACCCCATCCACACCGAAGCGCGGCCTGTGTGCTCCGGGCGCTGTTCCCCTTCACCAAGAATGCGCTTGTACGAAATCTGGCCGAAGCGATAGACGTGTCGGCCAGGCGAGCCGCCGGGCGTCGTCGGCGCAATCGGCACCCGGAACTGCGCCAATTCGGGGACGCGGTTGCGAAACCCGGGATCGAGGTATTTGTCGATCACCTCGGCCGACGGCTCGACATGGGTGTCGGCATCCCAAACCTTGAGCCCGTTCTTCGTGATCCGGCTCCCATTTGCGTCGTAGAAGTATACGCCGCTGTTCGAGACATGGCGACCCGCTCGGCCGCGCGGCAGCTAGCCCAGCAGCTCTCGGCAATCGAGATCGTCGACCGCGAGGTGGATGCGCTCGAGGTTGTTCCACCAGATGCTGGGCGGGATGCCGACGCTGCGCATCCAGAGCGGGCGCGTCGTCTGCCACAGCACCGACAGGCGATAGTCCTCCTGCAGGGCGCGCCGGTCGTAGCCGGTGACACCATGGGCTAAAAGCTCGTCATAGAAGGCGTCGAGCAGCGGGCGCTCGGCGCGCCGGCGCAGGTCGGGATACCAGTGCATGGCGATCATGTAGGCGAGATCCTCGGTGCCGACCGCGACTCGCCAGCCGTCCCAGTCGAACAGGCGCGGCGTCTCGGTGCTGCCGTCCTTGGGCAGGAAGCAGTTCCAGACATGGGCGTCGCCTTGGATCACCGTCATGTGACGCCAGCCGCGCGTGCGCTGCACCAGCCGCGGCGCCTCGGCTAGAAGCTTTTCGTACAGCACCCGGCGCTCGCGCGACAGGCGCTCGCCGAGGGCGTCGGCAAAGCCCTCGTACTGCTTGGCGAGCCACAGCCGCCATTGGTCGATCTCGTCGTCCGACGGGCGATGCCCGACCCCGTCGCCCAGCCGCGGATGGTCCCACCACGCGGCCTGGAAGCGCGCCCGGCAGCGCATGATGCTCTCGGTCTCGGCTACCGTCGGCGGCAGCGGCCATTGGGTCGCGATGAAGTGCGTGTCAGTCAGGTCCTCGAGCAGCAGATGCCAGCTCGAGCCGTCGGATGCGGCGTCGGCATCGAAGCAACGCGGCAGCAGGCCCCGCGGTGTTGCCGGGGCCACTGTGGCGTAGAAAGCGACCTCGCGGCGGCCGCTGTCCATCGCCGCGCCCGCACTGCCTGGTAGGCCGGTCTTTAGGTAAAGACTGCGTGGTGCGCCCTCGCCGGCGTCTTCGTAGTCGAGCTTCAGGCGGTGGAGGCGCGACAGCACCGTCGGAAAGCTATGGACGGACTGGACCGAGCTCACCCGGCCGTCGGGCAAGAGACCCGCCGCGCGCAGCATTGTGGTGAGTCGAACGGGCTCGATGGCCGCGGGCAGGGCGTGCGTGGTCATGCCGGATCAGCCTACAGTGGCCCCGCAGAGGGAGAAACCACGCGATGAAAAT
>JAFAKN010000002.1 GCA_019235415.1 Alphaproteobacteria bacterium | reverse complement strand
GATCTGGCATCTGTGGCACTACGACAGCCTGAACGACCGCGAGCGGCTGCGCGGCGAGCTGATGAAGAACAAGGACTGGGTCGAGAAGTACGTGCCGACCATCCGGCCGTGGATCCTGCGCCAGGACCTGCGGGTGATGAACCCGGTGGTCGACATCCTCCCGTCGGACGGAACCACCGGCAACCTCTACGAGTTGCGCATCTATCGCACCGTGCTGGGCGGCGCGGCCCACTACGCCGAAAACTTCAAGGCCGTGCGCAAGGCGCGCGACAAGTATTCGCCGATCTGGGGCGCCTGGACCGGCGAGCTCCCGCAGCCCAACGAATGGATCCATCTGTGGCGCTACAAGAGCCTGCAGGAGCGCTTCGAGGCGCGCGCCGCCGCCATGAAGGATCCCGAGTGGCAGGCCTATCTCGCCAAGGGCCCGCAGCTCTTGGCCGAGATGCATTCGACCTTGCTGATCCCGACGAACTATTCGCCGCTGAAGTGACAGCGTAGCTGTCATCCCGAGCGCAGCGAGGGATCCTTCGGCAACAGGAAGGATCCCTCGGCCGTTGGCCTCGGGATGACAGAGACGCGCGGCTCGCGGTGACACCGTGTGTGTGGAGACGATTGCCATGGATTCGTTCGACGACACCCATCTCGCCCTGATGAAGTTCGGTGTCGGCCAGCCGGTGTCGCGTAAGGAAGATCCGACGCTGCTGCGCGGAGAAGGCCGCTACACCGACGACATCAACCTGCCCGGCCAGGCCTGGGCCGTGATGGTGCGCAGCCCGGTCGCGCACGGCATCCTGAAGGGCATCGACACCACGGCGGCATCGGCGATGCCGGGCGTGCTCGCGATCCTGACGCACGCCGATCTCGCCGCGGCGGGCTTCGGCCCGCTGAAATGCGCGGTCAACATCCCGCAGCGCGACGGCTCACCCATGAAGACGCCGCCCAGGCCCAACCTCGCCATCGATCGCGTGCGCTTCGTCGGCGAGGCAGTGGCCTGCGTCGTCGCCGAGACGCGGTCGCAGGCCAAGGATGCCGCCGAAGCCGTCGGGCTCGACATCGAGGAGCTGCCCGCCGTCACCCGGCCGGCCGACGCGGTTAAGGAGGGTGCGCCGCAGCTTCATGGCGACGCGCCGGGCAACGTCGCGCTCGACTTCCACTACGGCGATGCCGCGGCGGTGAAGAAGGCGTTCGCCGAAGCGGCGCACGTCACGCGGCTGGAGATCGAGTCCAACCGCATCGTCGTCAGCGCGATGGAGCCGCGCTCGGCGATCGGCTCGTACGATTCCGAGAGCGAGCGCTGGACCTTGCGCGTCGGCTGCCAGGGCGTGATGGGGCTGCGCGGCGGCCTGGCGCGCGACGTGCTGCAGGTGCCGGCCGACAAGGTCCGGGTCCTGACCGGCAATGTCGGCGGCTCGTTCGGCATGAAGTCGCAGGTCTATCCCGAGTACGGCCCGCTGCTGCTGGCCAGCAAGCGGCTCGGCCGGCCGGTCAAATGGACCGACGATCGAACCGAAAGCTTCTTGAGCGACCATCACGGCCGCGACCACCAACGCATCGCCGAGCTGGCGCTCGACAAGGACGGCCGGTTCCTCGCCGTGCGGCTAACCGGCTACGGCAATGCCGGCGCCTACATCTATCCGCCGCTGCAGGCCACGACCAACGCGGTGAAGAACGTCATCGACGTCTACGCCACGCCGGCAATGGAGGTGAACTCCAAGATCGTGTTCACCAACACCACGCCGGTCGGCGCCTATCGCGGCGCGGGCCGGCCCGAGGCCAACTATTTCATGGAGCGCCTGATCGACACCGCGGCGCGCGAGATGGGCATCGACCGCGCCGAGCTGCGCCGGCGCAATCACATCAGGCCGCCGCAGCTGCCCTACAAGGCGCCGTCGGGCATGAACTACGATTCGGGCGAGTTCACCGCCGTCCTCGACAAGGCGCTCGCCGCCGCCGACTGGCAGGGCTTCGACAAGCGCAAGCACGAGAGCGCCAAGCGCAACAAGCTGCGCGGCCGCGGCATCGGCCAGTACCTGGAGGTGACCGGACCGCCCGCCAAGGAATATGGCGGTATCCGCTTCGAGGCCGACGGCACCATCACCATGCTGAGCGGCACGCTCGACTACGGCCAGGGCCACGCCACGCCGTTCGCGCAGGTGCTGAGCGAGCAGACCGGCCTTCCCTTCGAGCGCCTACGCCTGCTGCAGGGCGATTCCGACCAGCTCAAGGTCGGCGGCGGCACCGGCGGCTCCAAGTCGGCGCTGGTCGCCAGCCAGGCCTTCCTCGAGGCCGGTGACAAGCTGATCGAGCAGGGCAAGCAGATCGCCGCCCATGTGCTCGAGGCAGCGACGGCCGCCATCGAGTTCGCGCGCGGCCGCTTCGTCATCGCCGGTACCGACCGTGGCGTGTCCATTATGGAACTCGCCGACAAGCTGCGTGGCGGGCTGAAGCTGCCGGCCGACCTGCCGCAGTCGCTCGACGTCAGCCATATCTCCGACAATCC
>JAFAKN010000679.1 GCA_019235415.1 Alphaproteobacteria bacterium | reverse complement strand
ATATTTGTTGGTCGGCCGGTAGCCCATCTCGGGCATCAGGTCATATCCGTCGCGCTCAGCGACCAACTGCGATACCTTGGAACCGGGGTCGCCGAGATCCCCGAAATGCCGCGCCGAGGCGGGACACGTAGCGACGCAGGCGGGCTGTCGATCTTCGGCAGCGAAGCTCTCGTTGTAGATGCGGTCGATGCACAGCGTGCACTTCTTCATGACGCCGGCATCCTGGTCGAACTCGCGTGCCCCGTAGGGGCAGGCCCACGAGCAGAGCTTGCAGCCAATGCATAGATCCTCGTTCACCAGCACGATGCCGTCCTCGGCCCGTTTGAACGACGCGCCGGTCGGGCAGACCGTAACGCAGGCGGGCTCGGCGCAATGCAGGCAGGAACGCGGGAAGTGGACCGTGCGGCCGTCGCCGCCTTCTCCCACCTCGAAGGTGTGCACGCGGTTGAACCAGACGCCGTCGGGATTGGCGTCGTAGGGCGCGAGATCGGTGAGCGGCGCTGCAGCTCCGCCGCTGTTCCACTCTTTGCAGTTTACCGCGCAAGCGTGGCACCCGACGCAGATGTCGAGGTCGATGACGAGGCCCAGCCGCTTGGCCGATGGATGGTCCGGAAGGCTCGTCAAGATCGACCTCGCTCGAAGGCGCGCCGGAAAGCCTCGCCGTAGCGCAGCACGGCAGGCCGCTGGGGCAGATGGGGCGGCGCGGGGAGCGCGGGAAACTGCGGTTGGGCCAGCTCGTCTCCGGCCTCGACCTTCTCGATCTTGACGCGCAGGTCGTACCAAGCCGCCTGGCCGGTCACCGGGTCGCTGTTGCCGTATAGCGGGCCCGATGGCGGCTGTGGCAGCGTCTCGGAAATGATGTGGTTGAGCAGGAAGCCGCGCCTGGACTCGCCGGCCCGCGGGTCGAGGTTCCACGCGCCGGCTCGCTTGCCGATGGCGTTCCAAGTCCAGACAGTGTGCCGGTTGACGCCGTCCATCAGCTTGGCCTGGGCCTTGATCGAACCGTGATGGCTGGTAACCCGCACCCAGTCGCCGTCGGTGATGCCGAGCGTCGCCGCCGTGGCGCGGTGGATGTGCAGGCGGTTCTCACCGTGGATCTGACGCAGCCAGGCGTTCTGCGATCCCCACGAATGGTACATCGCCATCGGACGCTGGGTGATGGCATGCAGCGGGAATGCGCCGCGATCGACCGCAGCTTCCTCGAACGGCATGTACCAGAGGGGCAGTGGATCGAAGTAGGTCGCAATGCGTTGGCGATGCTCCTCGGGAGGCTGCGCGTCGCCATGGCCGTGCGCGGCGAGCCGAAAACGCTGCAGCGCCTCGCTGTAGAGCTGCAGGATGATCGGCGCGGGCTTATCGATCAGCCCCATGTGGGTCGACCACTTGAGATAGTCGCGGTTGACGTGCTTGAAGTAACGGCCGCTGGCGGGAATTTCGGCGCGCCAGAAGCACTGGTGCGCGACATAGGCTTCGAGCTGCTGCTCGTTGGGCGCCCCGATGCCCTGCAGGCTGCCGAGCGGACCGCGCCACCCGGCCAGGCTGCCGATACCGGGCCTGCGTTCGTGGTGCACGAGATAGTCGGGATAGCCCCCCGGATAGCGCGGGTTGCCGTCCTCCTTGACGAGGCCGGGCAGGCCTAGCCTGGCACCGAGATCGATCAGCACGTCCTGGAACGGCCGCACGTCGCGGTCAGGCGCCACCACTGGTTGGCGGATCGAATCGGCCACGCCGTCGGCGTCGCAGATCGGGCGGTCCATCAGCGAGATGCAGTCCCAGCGCTCGAGATACGTGGTGTCGGGCAGCACCAAGTCGGCGTAGGCCACCATTTCGCTGGCAAATGCATCAGAATAGATGATGTGCGGGATCTTATATTCGCCGGTCTCGGGATCCTTGTCGGTCAACATCCCGATGGTGCCCGCCGTGTTCATCGACGAGTTCCAGCTCATGTTGGCCATGTACATAAAGAGCGTATCGATCTTGTAGGGATCCCCCTTCCATGCATTGAGGATCACTTGGTGCATCAGCCCGTGCGCGGCGATCGGCGCTTCCCACGAGTAGGCCTTGTCGAGGCGGCAGGGGGTGCCGTCGGCCTCGACCAGAAGGTCCTGCGGACCGGTGGTGAAGCCGAGCGGCGCGCCGCCGCTCAGCGGCTTGCCGGCCTGCACCTGACCGAGCTTGCCGGCGGGCTTGTTACCAGGCGGGATGGGTCGCGGGTAGGGCGGCTTGAAGCGGAAGCTGCCGGGTGTGTCGATGGCGCCCAGCATCATTTGCAGGATGTGGATGGCGCGGCAGGTGTGAAAGCCGTTGGAATGGGCCGAGATGCCGCGCATGGCATGGAACGACACTGGCCGTCCCACCATGCGCTCGTGCCGTCGGCCGAGCCAGTCGGTCCAAGGCTGCTCGATCGTCACCGTCTGCGCGAACGCCGCGTGCGCGAGCTCGGCGGCGAGGCGGCGGATCGTATCGGCCGCAACGCCGGTCTCTTCCGCCACCGCGTCGACCGAATAGCGCGGATCGAGACAGCGCTTGGCCACCAAGTGGAACGCCGGTATCGCCATACGCCCGTCGGGTAGCGTGACGCGCCCGGCCAGACTGGCCTTGACATCGGGCAGCAGCGCCGGACGCAGACTAGCCGTCGTCTCGTCGAACACCAGCGGCTGGCCGGCATCGTCGCGGGCGAACAGACCGTCGTCGGCCGCTCCCTCATGCTGAATGACGAGCCAGGCGGCGTTGGTGTAGGTGCACAGGTAGTGCTCGTCGATCTTGCCGGCGCGCAATAGCTCTTGGATCAGCGCCAGCACGAATAGGCCGTCGGTGCCGGGCCGGATGCCGATCCATTCGTCGGCGATCGCGGAGTAGCCCGTGCGCACCGGATTGACGGAGACGAACTTGGCCGCCCCGCGCGTCTTGAGCTTGCCCAGCCCGATCTTGATCGGATTGGAATCATGGTCTTCGGCAACGCCGAACATCATGAAGTAACGCGTGTGCTCCCAATCGGGCTCGCCGAATTCCCAGAACGAGCCGCCGATCGTGTAGAGCCCCGCCGCCGCCATGTTGACCGAGCAGAAGCCGCCGTGCGCTGCATAGTTGGGCGTGCCGAACTGAGTGGCCCACCAACCGGTCAGCGCTTGGCTTTGATCCCGGCCGGTGAAGAAGGCGAGTTTGCGCGGATCGCTGTTGCGGATCGCCGCCAGCCACTCCGTCGCAGTGGCGAGCGCTTCGTCCCATTCGATCTCCTGGTATTCGCCGCTGCCCCGCGGCCCTATACGCTTGAGAGGCTTCTGCAGGCGGGCCGGCGAGTAGTGGTTCATCAGGCCGGCCGAGCCCTTGGCGCACAGCACGCCCTTGTTGACGGGGTGGTTGCGGTTGCCCTCGATGTAGCGGATGCGGCCATCCTTGAGATGGACTTTGATGCCGCATCGGCAGGCGCACATGTAGCAGGTGGTGAAGGCGATACGGTCTGCGCTCGGCACATTCAGGTTGGGTGTGCCGTCATCTCGCGCACGGGCCTTCCGGCCAGCCACGGAGGCGCCGCTGTTGAAAGTCGAACTGTCGGGCATCTGTACTCCGGGGAGCAAGATATTCGGCGGTCCGTCGCTTTGGAACCCGTTTCTTTCCCGAAAGGAACGAGAACCGGCAATTTTCGCTGCACACGCTGAAGAGGTGATAGATCGACCGTGCACTCGATACTGAGGTGCGGCGCCTGCCATCGAGGGCGGGCCAAGCTCTTGCGTATGCTTCTCGCGAAGCGGTTTTCGATGTTGCTCCCAATGTGCATGATGTCATGGATGCTCTTGCTACGAGAGCAGAAGCTGGGGCCGAGCGAATGGCAGGAGATGGCACCACCAGCTGTCGCCGCCGACAATGCCGGACACGGTCTCGTGGAAGCGCCGAAGCACTGGCTGGGGGACCAGGATTCGAACCTAGACTAACCGGGTCAGAGCCGGTTGTTCTACCGTTAAACTATCCCCCAAGCGCGCTTGGTCGTGGGTCGCGGCCTTGGATGCGGCACCATTTAGCGACCGGCCGCTTCCTTCGCAAGGTTGCTAGCGGGTTCCCGGCGCGCCGCTGGGGTTCATGGGGTCGGCATTGATGCCGCTGCGCGGCGGCCGCGGATTGGGATTGACGGTGGTACCGGCGTAGGTGCCGGCATCGGGC
>JAFAKN010000513.1 GCA_019235415.1 Alphaproteobacteria bacterium | reverse complement strand
AAGCCGAGCGCGCCCGCATCCATCGCCTCGCCGATAAGCTTGGCGATCTTGGCAGTCTCCTCAGGCGTCGCCGAGCGCTCGATCGACGCCTCGCCCATCACGTAGTGCCGGAACGGTGTAAGCGGCGCGATGAAGGCGAGATTGAGCGAGGGCTGGCGGGCGGCCGCCGCATCCATGAACTGCGGGAAGGTCTCCCAATCCCAGGTGATGCCCTTCTGCAGCACGTCGAACGGGATGCCTTCGACGTTCACCAGGTCGCGCATGGCGATCTCGCGGGTCGCGGGCTTGCAGGGCGCAATCCCGACCCCGCAATTGCCCATCACCACCGAGGTGACGCCATGCCACGACGACGGCGTGACGGCGCCGTCCCAGCAGATCTGTGCGTCGTAATGGGTGTGCGGATCGACGAAGCCCGGCGCCACGACCAGCCCGTCGGCATCGATGGTGCGCTTGGCGCTGTCGCTCACCTTGCCGATCTCGGCGACCTTGCCGTCCGCCACGGCGACATCGGCCTGATAGCGCGCCGCACCGGTCCCATCGATCACGGTGCCGTTCTTGATCAGCAGGTCGTAGCCCATGCATGCCTCCCGGGAATGTTCCGAGGCTACTCGGTCGCGGCGACCCGGGCGAGCAGAAGTCGGGCTCGGGCTCGGCTGGCAAAGCTGGGTTGCAGGATCGTGCCTTCTCCTCCCCATCGCGGAGCCAGCGATGGGGAGGTGTCGCGGTCATACCGCGACGGAGGGGTCATGGTTATGGCGAAGAGGGCACGACCCCTCCGGCGCTTCGCGCCACCACCCCTTCGCGGACTCCGCGATGGGGAGGAAAGCGCTACAGCGTCAGGTTGAAGGCCACGGAGACCCGCGTGGAGGTGCCGCGGTAGGGCCGCACCTGGTGCATCATCCAGGCCGGGAACAGCACCATGCGCCCGGCCTTGGGCCGCACGCGCTCGGTCGCGCCGCCGGTCAGGCCGCCCGGCATGGCGAACCCGAGGTGGGGCGCATTCATGGCCGGCAAGGGGCCGCGCGGATCCATCAGCTCGAGCTCGCCGCCGAGATCGGGATCGGCATCGATGCCGCCGTCGTCGACGTAGTAGACGCCGGACCAGAATGCGCCGGGATGGGAATGGAACTCGTTGGCATCACCCGAGCGGTTGACGTTGGCCCACATGTTGCCGCGCCAGGTGACGGCGAAGTAACCCGGGTGTGGCCCGGTGCCCGAGTTGCCGGCGCGGTCCGTGGTCATGCGGTTGGCGACGTTGCGCGCGATCGCGAGCAGCTTCACCGCCGCCGCGCCGCCCCACCGATCCATGTCCCAGCTCGACTGCCAGCCGCCGCGATTGGAATGCTCGGTGGTGGCCTGAGATTGCTCGCGCGCCTCGATGACGCGCCGTAGGTCCGCATTGAGCGCTTCCGCTTCCGGAACCTCGTAGATGACGAGCGGCGTGGCAAACAACGGAACCAACTCGGGAGCGGTACGCATGCGCATGTGCGCAGAGAATCGCCGCCGCCGCGGCATGCGCACTCGCTATTTCCGCAGGGCTTGCATGCTATCGATTTGTGCAGACCGCCAATGCACGCAGCGCACGTTCAACTATTGGTGAGGCAGCTGTTGGTGAGGCAACTGTCGGCGGGAGCAGCAGGGTCCCTGCGCTCGCAGGGCCATGGTCCGCTTGTCGGCATCGACCGGTCCGTGACATCCTCGCGGCCGCATGAAGACCAAACTGCTTGGCCGCACCGGCGTCTCCGTTTCCGAACTGTGTTTCGGTACCATGTCGTTCGGCGGCGATGCCGACGAGGCGACTGCCGCCGCGATGTACAAGGCGTGCCGCGACGCCGGCATCAACTTCTTCGACTCCGCCAACGAGTACAACAAGGGACGCGCAGAGGAGATCCTCGGGCGGCTCGCCAAGGACCACCGCGACGACCTGGTGATCACGACCAAGTGCTTCAATCCGATCAGCGCCGACATCAATGCGCGCGGTGCCTCGCGGCGGCACGTCACGCGCGCCGTCGAAGCGAGCCTGAAGCGGCTGCAGACCGATCGGATCGACGTTCTGTTCCTGCACCGTTTCGATCCCCTGACACCGATCGACGAGATGATGCGCGCGCTCGAGGATCTCGTGCGCTCCGGCAAGGTGATCTATCCCGCTGTCAGCAACTGGTCGGCGTGGCAGACGCAGCGCGCGATCGACGTGCAGGAACAGCACGGCTGGGCGCGCCTGCAGGTGACGCAGCCGATGTACAACTTGGTGAAGCGCCAAGCCGAGGTCGAGATCCTGCCGATGGCGCTCGCCAACGGCATCGGCGTCATTCCCTACAGCCCGGCCGCCGCCGGGCTGCTTTCCGGCAAGTATCTCGGCGAGGCGACCGGCCGGCTCAAGACCAACAAGATGTACGAGGCGCGCTACGGTGACGACTGGATGTTCGACGTGGCCGAGAAGTACGTCGCCTTCTGCCGGCAGAGCGGTCTCAACCCGGTGAGCACGGCGATCGCCTGGGTGGCTGCGCACCCGGCGGTCACCGCGCCGATCATCGGCGCACGCAACGTCGATCAGCTCAAGGCTTCGCTTGCTGCGGTCGACGTCGACATGCGGCCCGAGCTGCGCGCAGCGATCGCCGAGCTATCGCGCACCCCGGCCCCTGCCACCGACCGCTCCGAGGAGCTTAGGGTCGCGCGAGGGTAACGCTCCAACGAGGGCGAGCTATTCCCTACTGCCCCGTGAAAAGCTGGCGGGTGAGCTGCGGGCAGGCGACGGTCTTGGCGTCGCCGAATACCGGGGTCGGGATCGGGATCGCTCGGGCAATGCGGATCGCCGGTTGTCGGATCTTGCCCTGCACGACCACGGGACCATGCAGGTCGAGGAGGTCGAACGACTTGGGATAGGCCCGGACCGCGACGTTCACCAGCTGGGTCGGCAGGGCGACCGTGCCGTCGACGCGCAGCACCGACTTCTGGGTGTCGAGCAGCGTCCTGTCGAAAGTCACGACGCCGTGCCGGAAATCCAGCCGACCGAGGGCACACAGGATCGGGATGCGGTTGTCGCCGGTGACGTAGAGGATCAGCGCGTCGAAGATCTGCAGGCCGGCGAGGCTCACCATCAGGCTGCTCACCGAGCCGCCGCCCAGCGCCACGTCGACATGGCCGTCGGCGACGCTCATCACCTGGGCGAGCGAGCGGCCATAGCCTGTGAGCATGACCTGGCCCTCGATGCGTCCGCGCGTGGTGTCGAAGTACTTCGAATTGCGGAAGAACATGCCCAATTCCATGTTCGTGCCGCGCAGGGCGGCATGCACCTTGGGCACTTCACCCGCCGCATCGACGCCGAGGTCGCCAGCGACGGTGCCGCCGCCGATCAGCGCCAGGTTGAACGGCTTCACGGTGGCGCGGCCGCTCTCGACCAGCACGCGGAACGACAGCGCCTGCACCGGCAAGTAATCAGGCGCCACGACGCGTCGCGCATCGAGCGTGACGTCCATGTTCATGGCGCGCAGCTTCTCGACATGCAGCGGCACGTTGGGGAAGAGATCGCCGGTGGCCTCGAGCCGCTGTTCCGTCGCGCGCTGTTGCGGCGAGACGTTGCCGCGCTTGCCCGGCGGCGCGCCGACCAGCGGCGCGAGATCGGCGAAAGCGAGGTGCTGCGACACCAGCTTCGCGGTCAGGGACGACGGTTTCTTACGCTCGTCGACCAGGATGTCGCCTGAAAGATCGCTGTCGCCGGCGTGCCACTTGGTGTTGACGAACTTCCATACGCCAGGTTCGCGATCGAGCTTGCCGCTGATGCGGTAGGGCGGCGTCGGCGGGCCGGGAATGCCGAGCAGAGGGTAGATGTCGGCGAGATCCGGCCCGGCCAGCGTGAGGTCGACGTCGGCGCCTTTCCACTGGATGGGATCCTCCAGCGTGCCCTTGGCGGTGAGCTTGGTTGCGCCGTAAGCCACGTCGAGATCGATCGGATAGGGTTGATCCGTGTTGCGCAGCATCAGGGCCGAGCCGCCGACGAAGTGCACGACCAGCGGCTCGTTCGCGAGCTTGCCCTTGAGCTGCAGCTCGGCCGTCGGCTGCGCCCCCGCTTTGCCGGTGGCCGTCGCGATCGTCCCCTCGAGCTCGAGGTTGCGCTTGTTGTCGTGGTACGCGATGCGGCCGTCGTCGATCTCGAGGCGGCCGATCAACGGAGTCTCGAAGCGGTTCTTGGGCGTCACGGCCTGGGCGGCCGTGGTGGTCGCGGGCGCCTCGCCCGAGCTCCAGTTGAGCTGCTCCTTGTCGCCCATCTCGACGTCGACCACGGGCTTGTTGAGCAGCAGGCGCGGCAGGACGAAATCGCCCTTGATGAGTGGCCACAGGCGGATGTCGAAATCGATCGCGTCGGCCTTCAGCATGGCCGGTTCCTTGGCCCAGTCGGGATTGGCGACCTCCACGCCGTCCAGACGCACGTGCGCGGTGGCGCCCCAATCGATGGCGATCTTGGCGATCTTGGTCTTGCGCCCCGAATAGGCGCTGGCGCTGCTTTCGACACGGCCGCGGAAATTGTCGGACGTGACGAAGAAGTAGCCGGCAGCAACGGCGACGACGATCAGGCCGACCACAACGCCAGCCGTCCAGGCGAGAATGCGCAGCGCGCGCCGCATCGCTCCATCACTCTCCAGCAGGGTCGATCGGATGGAAAAACGGCGGAGCCGGCGGGCTGGTTCCTTCCCGCACAGGAACCGCCCGTTGCGCCCTCCATTGCCGCAGAAGCACAAAGGCTGGAGGATCGCCGTGGCCGACACCGCTTCCGATGTACTGGTCGAGACGTTGATCGAATTGGGCGTCAAGGTCGTCTTCGGACTGCCGGGCGACGGCATCAACGGTGTCGTCGAGGCGTTGCGCACGCGCCAGGACCAGGTCCGCTTTGTGCAGGTGCGCCATGAGGCGGCTGCCGCCTTCATGGCCTGCGCCTACGCCAAGTGGACCGGCAAGCTCGGCGTCTGCTTCGCCACCACCGGTCCCGGGGGCACCAATCTGCTGACTGGCCTGTACGACGCCAAGTTCGACCGTGCACCGGTGCTGGCAATCACCGGCCTGCCGTATCACGACCTGATCCAGACCTACACGCAGCAGGACATCGACCATACCAAGGTGTTCCAGGACGTCGCGGCCTACACCACGGCGCTGTACGGCGCTCAGCACGTACGGCCGGCGACGATGCTGGCCTGTCGGACGGCGCTCGCCGAGCGCGGCGTGGCGCATCTGGCCATTCCGGCCGATGTCCAGGAGCAGGAAGTGGATAGGGACCCGGCGTCGCCGCGGCACAAGGCCGACCCTCTTACGCAGTTCCAAAGCAACCCGCAGCCGCCCGAGGCCCAGGCCATCGCTGACGCGGCCGACGTGCTGAACGCCGGCAAGAAAGTCGCAATCCTCGCAGGTCAGGGCGCCCTGCACGCCCGGCGGGAGCTGGAGCAGACGGCTGAACTGTTGGCAGCGCCGATCGCCAAGGCGCTGCTGGGCAAGGCGGTGCTGCCCGACGCCCACCCACACGTCACCGGCGGTGTCGGCTATCTCGGCGCGCGGCCCTCGCAGCAAGCGTTCGCCGACTGCGACACGCTGCTCATCGTGGGCTCGAGCTTTCCCTACATCGAGTACTATCCCAAGCCCGATCAGGTTCGCGCGGTCCAGATCGACCTCGATCCGCGACGCATCGGGCTACGCTATCCCGTGGAAGCGCCGGTCGTCGGCGACGCCGCCGCCAGCCTTCGGGCCCTGAACGAGAAGGTCACGCGCAAGACCGATCGCTCCTTCCTGCAGCGGGCCCAGGCATGGAAGCAGGAATGGCTGCAGGCGCTGGCCGAAGGCGCCGAGCGCCCCGGCAAGCCGATGAAGCCGCAGCGCGTCGTGCACGAGCTGAACCGCCGCTTGCCGGCCGATGCGGTGATCGCCGTCGACAGCGGCCACAACACCGGTCTCGCCGCGCAATACCTCATGATCCGCGACCGCCAGGCGTTCGGCGTCTCGGGCACGCTCGCCTCGATGGGCTGCGGCCTGCCTTACGCCAACGCCGCAGCGATCGCCTTTCCGCGGCGGCCGGTAGTGGCGGTGGTGGGCGACGGTGGGCTCGCGATGTCGCTCGGCGAGCTTGCGACCGCCGTGCACTACAAGCTGCCGATCAAGGTTTTTGTCATCAACAACGGCGTGCTGGGCCAGATCAAGTGGGAGCAGATGCTGTTCCTCGGCAATCCCGAATTCGGCTGCGCGCTGGCGCCAATCGATTTCGCCAAAGTGGCGGTGGGCATGGGTATGCTGGGGTTGCGCACCGACGATCCAGCGCGCGTCGGCCTCTTAATCGAGCAGGCGTTGGCCCACGATGGCCCGGCGCTGGTCGACCTGGTGGTCGACGCCAACGAGCCCATGCTGCCGCCCAAGCGCCGCGAGCAGTACATGCAGCATCTCCAGGCGGCATTCAAGTCAGGCACCGCCGGCCAGGACGAGATCGAGCGTCGCCTCCGCGAGGAACCCGCGCTGACGTCGCTGAAACCCTGACCTCTTTTGGTGTTCCTCTCCCCCCGCTAGGGCAGGGCAATCGCATATGGCCAATTTCCCGGTCATTCCGAGCGGAGCCACTCGAAGGGTGGCGTAGTCGAGGAACCTGTTTTGTTGATGCAGCAACAAAACAGGTCCCTCCGCTCGCCCTGCGGAGCCTGCCCCGAGCGAAGTCGAGGGGCAAGGCTCCGGTCGGGATGACGGGCCTACCGATACTGGCGGTACACGAACGCCGGCGGCGATGCGGCCGCGCCGGCCAGAGCCGCGCCAACGAGCTCGTGATCGGGAGAGAGGGCGCACACTGGGTCGGTGCGCGAGGCGTCGCCGGCGAGCTGGAAGGCCTGGCAGCGGCAGCCGCCCCAGTCGATCTCGCGCCGCTCGCAGCTGCGGCAGGGTTCGGCCATCCAATCGGTGCCGCGGAAGCGATTGAAGGCCGCTGACCGGTACCAGATGTCGGCCAGGCTGCTGTCGCGAACCGAGGGGAAATCCAGTCCCGGCAGGGTTTCTGCCGCGTGGCACGGCACGGCCTTGCCGGTCGGCATGATGTTGATGAACTGCCGTCCCCAGCCGTTCATGCAGGATTTGGGGCGCCGCGCGTGATAGTCGGGGATCACGTAGTCGATCGTCAGCACGCCCTTCAGGCGCTCGCGCGCCGCCTTCACGACCGCGGTCGCCTCGTCGAGCTCGGCGCGGCTCGGCAGGAAGGCAGCGCGGTTAACGAGCGCCCAGGCGTAATACTGCACGTGCGCCACTTCCAGGCGTCGCGCACCCAGCGCCAGCGCCATGTCGATCATGTCGGGCAGACCGCGGAGGTTCTGGCGATGCACGACCATGTTCAAGGTGAGGGGCAAGCCTGCTGCACGGACCGCGGCCGCAAATGCCGTCTTCCGGCCGTGCGCACCGGCGAGGCCTGCGATGCGATCGGCATTGTCGGGCGCCACATCCTGAAAGCTCAGCTGCACGTGCTTCAGGCCGGCCTTGGCGAAGACCTCGATTTCCGCCGAGCCGCCCAGCGTGCCCGACGTGATGAGGTTGCCGTACAGGCCGTGCTCGCTCGCCGCGGCAATCAGCTGCGCCAGATCGCGCCGCGCCATCGGCTCGCCGCCGGAGAAATGCACCTGCAGCACGCCGAGCGCTGCGGCCTCCCGCAGCACACCGATCCACTCCGCAGCGGAAAGCTCCTCCGAGGCGCGCGCCAGCGCCACGGGGTTGGAGCAGTAGGGACAGCGCAGCGGGCAGCGGTGCGTGAGCTCGGCGAGCAGCGCCAATGGCGGATCGATGGCCGGCCGATCAATGCGCGTCGACACGGGCGAGGCATCCCTTGTCGGCGAGGTCCTGCAGCATTGCCGTGACGTCGCGCGCGATCAGCTCGCGCGGTGCCCCGCTGTAGCGCTCGGCCAGCACGTCGATGATGGCGCCGACGCCCGCCTTGCCGTCCAAAAGCTTCAGGATCTCGACAGCCTGCTCGTCGGGCAGCAGCAGCCGCTCGGGCGCCAGGATGACCCAGCGCTGGCGCTGCTCTTCGAAGCGGAACACGATGTGCGGCGCCAGGCCCAGCACGGTCTCGTTCGAGACGATCAGCCGCTCCATGGCTAGCGCTCCGGAGCGAAGGCGCCGGGCGGGACCAGGCGCGGTTCGACATAGGCGAGATAGAGCGCGTCGAGCTGCGACCACAGCACGTCGCACTTGAAGCGCAGCGCGTCGAGCACGAGCTCCTGCTCGGCGCGCGTGCGCGCATGCTCCTTCACGTAAGTCAGCGCGAAGTTCACGTCCTGCGGTGCCTGGGTGAGCCGCGGAGTGAAGTAGGCCAGCGTCTCCTCGGTGATGAAGGCGTAACCCGCGAGCATGCCACGCACGCGGTCGGCGATGATGTCGGGCGAGAACATCTCGGTCAGGGACGAGGCGATGCCTTCGAGGATCGGCCGGTGGTGCACGAAGTTGACGTAGGCTTCGACCGCGAAGCGCGTGCCGGGCAGGATCCCCCGGGTCGATTGCACGTAGGCGCGGTCGAGCCCGACGCCTTCGGCGAGCTTCAGCCAGCGCTCGATACCGCCGGTTCCGGGTCCATCGCCGTCGTGATCGATGATGCGACGCCGCCATTCGCGGCGCAGCTCGGAGGTCGGCAGCCGCGCCAGCGCGTAGGCGTCCTTGATGGGGATCATCGCCTGGTAATAGTAGCGGTTGAGCGCCCACGCCTGGACCTGCCCGCGGTCGAGCTTGCCGGCGTGCAGAAGCTTGTGGAATGGATGCAGGTGGTGATAGCGCTCGGCGCCGATTGCCCGCAGCTTCGCTTCGAGCTCGTCCGCCGCCAGCAGGCGATCGCTCATGGCTGCACCTCCATGCCGTCGTAGGCCACTTCCCAGCCTTCCTTCTCGACGCCGGCCCGCTCGCGCGAATCGTCGAGCAGGATGGGGTTGGAGTTGTTGATGTGGATCAGGATCTTGCGGCCGACCGGAATGTCGCGGAACGCCGCCAGCGTGCCGTCGGGGCCGCTCACGCTCATGTGGCCCATGCGACGACCGCTTTTAGGACCCAGTCCCTGACGGATCATCTCGTCGTCCTGCCACAACGTGCCGTCGAACAGGACCACCGACGCCTCCCTCAGGCGATGCCTCAACGCTTCGTTGATGGCTGCGCAGCCGGGAATGTAGAGGAGGCGCTTGCCGTTGGACCGCACTTCCACGCCGACCGTATCGCCGGGCGCTCCGGCGAGCTCGTCCAGCGGACGCCCGGCTTCGAGCCACAGCGCGACCTTGCCCGGCACGTCGAACAGCTCGACCTCGAGCCCGCTGCCGCTCTCATCGACGTGACGCGGTTGGAACGACTCGCCGAGCGGCACCGCGTACCGACGGACACACTCGGGCGACAGCACCTCGAAGATCGGATTGGCCTCGAGCACATCGAGCATGCGCTGTGTCGCGTAGAGCGCAAAAGCCTGCCGCTCGCGCATGTGCAGCAGACCGCCGACGGCGTCGACATCGGCACCCGTCAGGATTACGCCCTCGATCGGCGAAGAGCGCAGACCGACGCGGGGATGCAGGCACGGCCTCGCTTCGATCTGCTGACGCAGGTCGGGCGAGGCGTTGATCAGGAACCAGCGCTCGCCGTCGCCGCTCACCGCAAGCGAGGCCTGCGTGCGCGAGCGCGCCGCTGGATCACCGCGGCGTGCACGACGGCAGGCTTCTGCGTTGGAATTCCACTGAGGGAAGCCACCACCGGCGGCAGCACCCAGCACGACGGCCCTCATCGCGACCGCCCCCTTGACGGTCGCACCCGATCATCCCGCCGAGGGCGGGAAGCGACGACTAGAGGTCGGCGCAGGCGTAGGAGTTGATCTCCAGGCCGACAGCGATTTCGATGATGCGCGGTGTTTTCCAGGCCATGGGCGTTCTCCCTTGAAATGGAGCGATAATGATGTGGACGAATGCAAAGCGCTGTCAAGGCTTGGCCGCCAGGTAGGCTGCGATCATTTCCATGTCCTGGTCGTGCAGCGTGATTGAAACTTCCATCATGGCGCCCATCCCGCGTCCACGGCGCACTCCGGCGCGGAAGTCCGACAGGGCCTTCACGAGATACTCCGGCCGCTGGCCGGCCAGGCGCGCCGTCTCGCCCTGGCCGGAATAGTCCTCCTTGTGGCAGCTGTTGCACTTACGCGGCTCGATCAATTGCTTCACCTTGGCGACGTCGACCTTGGGGCCGCCACGGAGCGCTGGCGGGGGACGCTGCCTGGCGTAGTAGGCGCCGAGCGCCCTGATGTCCTCGTCGCTGAGCTTCTTGGCGATGTCCTCCATGGCCTCGACCTTGCGCGCGCCGTCGCGGATGAACACCAGCTGGTACTGCAAGAAGATATCCGGCTGGGCCGCGATCGAAGGCATGCCCTCGACCTCCGACACACCCTTCTTGCCGTGGCAGGCGTCGCAGGTCTCGATCAGCTCCTGCAGGCTCTCGGCCTGCGCCGCGGTCCCCGCCAAAAGCAGGACGGACGCCAGGAAGGACGCCAGGATACGCGGTCGGATGAGCATCGACACCTTGCATGAACTTCCGCCCGCGGCGGGTGCCGCGGGCGGCAGTGGGCGTGCGTTCAGCTACTTGTTGTAGCTGATGCGATAGATGGCGCCGGCCTGGTCGTCGGCGACCAGCAGCGAGCCGTCGGGCATTTGCAGGATGTCGTCCGGCCGACCCAGGATCTTCTGGTCGTCGAGCCAGCCGCCGCTGGCGAACACCTGCTCCTTCGGGTTCTTGCCGTCGGGGTCGACGGAAATGAACACGATGCGATAGCCGTTCTTCTTGGCGCGGTTCCACGAACCGTGCTCGGCGATGAAGATGCCGTTCTTGTATTCGGCCGGGAACATGTTGCCGGTGTAGAACTTCATGCCGAGCGGCGCGACGTGCGGACCGAGCTTGACCACCGGCGGCGTGAACTCGGAGCACTTGTGCCCCATGGCGAACTTGGGATCGGGCGTGTCGCCCTGGTGGCAGTAGGGGTAGCCGAAATGCTCGCCCAGCCGGCTCACGTGATTGAGCTTGTCGCTGGGCAGGTCGTTGCCCAACCAGTCGCGGGCATTTTCGCTGAACCAGAGATCGCCGGTCCTGGGATCGACCGCGCCGCCGACGCTATTGCGAATTCCCACCGCCACCAGTTCGGCGCTGCCGGTCTTGGGGTTCACACGGCGATACTGCGACAGGCTTGTGGGCGGCATGCAGACATTACACGGCGGACCGAACGGAACGTAGAACCAGCCCTTGCCGTCGGGCACCAGATACTTCCAGCCATGCGGCACGTACGGCGGCATGTCGTCGTACGTAACCTTGCCCTGGGGCGCCTTGTCGAGATTGTCCTCGGCCTTCTCGTAGCGATAGAGCTTGTCGATATCGATTACGTAAAGGTCGCCGTCCATGAAGGCGACGCCGGTCGGCATACGCAGACCGGTGATGAACGGTTTCACCACCTTCTGGCCGCCCTGGTCGGTGACGGCGCTCACCGTGCCCTTGTCGAACGTTCCGACGAACACCGTGCCCTTGTCGCCCAACGCCATCTGGCGCGCCTGAGGAACGCCCGCCGCCCAGACCTCGATCTTGAAGCCCGGCGGCAGCTGGACCTTCTTGATGATATTGTCGAGTTCCGCCTTGGGTGTCGGCGTAGGCTGCCCGGGATTGGGCACCTGGCCTTTCTGGTCGTTGGTCTCGTCGCCCAGGAACCAGTCGGCCGGTGGATGTAGCCAGAAGTCCTTGTTGTTCGATTCGTACTTCTTCAGGTCCTGGGCCTGCACCGTAAGCGAAGCGCAGCCGAACACGGCTGCGACGGCGCCGACAAGGCATGCTTTTGCAAACGCAGTTTCTTGCCGTCTCATGGGTGTCTCCTCTCCGAAGTCGCACAGGAGACGCGCGGACACTAGTTACACTCGGGCGTCCACTGCCAGGCACGGAGGCTAGGACGCGGCGCGGACGGCGGCAAGATTGCCCCACGCATATCAGGTCGAGCGCCGCAGATGGCGACGCGTTGATCCCCCCCGAAGGGATGCGTCGTCAAGAACCTCGTCAAGAAACCGTTCGCGCGTTACCGTACGCATCGCCGTGCTCCCAGGAGGCATGCCATGAAGCGCTCGCTCGCCGTGCTGCTGATCCTCGTCGCTCTGCCGCTGGCGGCCTGCGAGAACATGTCGCCGGGCCAGCAGGGCGCTGTCACTGGCGCCGCGCTGGGCAGCGGCATCGGCATGGTGGCGGGCGGCAGCTTCGGCCAGGTCGTCGGGGCGGGGCTTATCGGCGGCGCGGCGGGCTACGTCGCCGGCAGCGCGATGGGCGGACGGTAAATTCTCACCCGCCGGAGGGCGGGGCATCCCCTCTACACTGCGCCAACCTGCGCGACGCCGGCGAACTTGAGGGCCAGGAGGACGGCCAGCGCGTCGCAGAACGCGGCCAGTCCGGCGGCCCGCTCGCCGCCTTGCGGGTCCTCGACGGAGAGCATGCCGATCGCCTGGCCTCCCAGCACGATCGGCGCCACGTAGATGTCGTTGATCGCGCCGGAGCGCAGATTGCTGCCCCGCAGCGCAGCAGCTCGTTCGTCGCCGGGTGCCGAGATCGTATCGATGACCGCTGCCTCGTCGAGGGCTTCGAACAGGACTGGAACTTCGTCGCGGCGGATTGCCAGTCGGGCGGAGTGGTACCTCGCGTCGCGCTCGTAGTAGTCCTGGCAGGTCAGGACGAGACGATCGTCGCTCAGCAGCCAAATACCCACGCGCTTTGCGTCACAGGCGTCGGCTGCCGTTTCCGTGGCCGTCTTGAGATCGGCCTGGAGTGCCGTCTTGTCGGCCAACTTGCGGCCGACCTCGATCAGCGCATGCGTGCGCTCCTCCAACGTTTGCTGACGCAAGGCGGCGATTGCCACCCGGCGACCAGCGACCAGGTTTCGCCAGCCCAACAGCCCGGCGAGGCCGATGATCAGCACCACGATCACGATGGATGCTGCCAGCGCCACGAGGCTGCTGTCGGTGACGAATCCCAGAAAGTCCGATTCCGGGACCACGATCAGGACCAGCCAGTCGTAGTTGGCGAACATCTTCACCGACTCCGAGGCGGCGATCACGCGCCGGCCGCCGATGTCCAGGACGCGTCTCCTGGAGCCCTCGACGAGCAGGTGGAGGTAAGCCGCGGCCAGGACCGGATCGCCGATCTCGTCCAACCGGGGCGTCTTTTCCCCCTCGCTGTTGGCCGGCTTCCAGTCTGTGCTGGGAAAGGCGACGATCCGGTCGGAGCGGTCGACGATGTAAGCCTTTCCGGTAAGGCCGATTTTCAGTCGGCTGAGAAAAACGCAGAGGTCGTCGAGCTCGACATCGATACCAATGACGGTGAGCAATTTCCCCGCCTTGTCGAAACGCGGGATGACGTAGCTGATCACTGGCCGCTGCAGTGACAAATTCTGGTACGCGTTGGTCCATATCGGTTTGCCGGCCTTGACGGCATCGATATACCAGGGCCGCTCCCGCGGATCGTAAGTGTCGTTCGAAATTTCTTCGGTCGCGAGCACATCTCCGCCGAGACTCTTCCTGGTCACTGTCACTCGGTGAGCGCCGTTGCGGCGGTCGATGAGCTTGTCCTCCACGCTACCGTCGTCCATTTGGCGCACGTACAGGAGGTTGCCTTCCGGGTCGGCGTAGCTCATCCCCGTTGCGGAAAGGATCGTGGGCAGCGCGTGCCTGGCAAACGCTTCGACCGCTGTCTTTTCCTGCCAGACCGGCTGGCCGTCGACTTCGGCATCGATCAGCTCGGCCAACTTCTGCGACGGTTCGAGATACGAATACATTTCGGTCGCAACGCGCGTCTCGATTGCCGCCACGAGGTCATTGCTGAGCAACAACGCGCCATCTCGATTGGCGACATGGAGATAGTACGCCACGCCGGCGACCAGCGTGACGACGACCAACACGATGATGGCCGGAAGACCACCGTGAAGTGCCAATCCTAGGCGGCGCTTGGCGAGATGGACGGGCGTTGTCACCACAGAGTCCGAGTGCCCGTCGATTTTGCCTGCCAATCCCTTTTGACGGTCAGCGAGCCGGCACTTCGCCGGAAATCTCCACCGGCCGAGGTTCCTCGCCGCCGACCCAGCGGTAGGCCGCGCCGCCCAGCACGCCGCCGATCAGCGGTGCGACCCAGAACAACCAGAGTTGGTCCAGCGCCCAGCCGCCGGCGAACAGGGCCGGTCCCGTGCTGCGCGCCGGGTTCACCGACGTATTGGTCACCGGAATGCTGATCAGGTGGATCAACGTCAGGCAGAGACCGATGGCGATCGGGGCAAAGCCGCGCGGCGCATTGCCGTGGGTCGATCCCATGATGACGAAGAGAAACGCGAAGGTCATGATGACCTCGCACACGATCGCCGCCGCCAGAGTGTAGCCGCCGGGCGAATGCTCGCCATAGCCATTGCTGGCAAAGCCGGCATGGACGTCGAACCCGGCCTTGCCGGTGGCTATGGCGTAAAGGCAGGCCGCACCAGCGAGCGCGCCCAACACCTGCGCGACGATATAGGGCAAGAGTTCGCTACCTTTGAAACGACCTCCCGCCCACAAGCCGACTGATACGGCGGGATTGAGATGGCAACCGGAGACGTGGCCGATCGCATAGGCCATGGTCAGCACGGTGAGGCCGAAAGCAAGCGCCACGCCGACAAAGCCGACGCCGAGCTGCGGGAAGGCAGCGTCGAGGACTGCGGCGCCGCACCCGCCAAGAACCAGCCAACCTGTTCCAATGAACTCTGCGATGAGCTTGCGAAGCATGATGTGCCCTCCCCCAAAATCGCGCCAAACAGCGAAGCTCGCGCAGCTGCTGCAGAGCAGGCGCGGCCATCACCAGCGACAATACGCTGGTTCAGGAGGTACTCAACACTGCGGCAGTCGCGCCGCTACCACCCAAGTGAGGTCGAATACAAAGCCGCCACGCAGGCGATAAACCCCCACAAGGTGACAAACGTCATGAGAGCGATCGCCGAAGGAACGTGCGCGCTCCCCT
>JAFAKN010000425.1 GCA_019235415.1 Alphaproteobacteria bacterium | reverse complement strand
GTCGCGGCAGATCGCCTTCAGGGCGGCGATGGCCTCGCGGGTCGCGCGGCTCACCGGGCGGCCGCGCGGCAGGGCGAGCACGCGTTCGGCCTGCATCCACGGCAGCAACGCGGCCGACAGCGTGCCCGCAGCGACTTCCGGGTGGATGCCGGAGAAGGGCAGCAGGCCATAGCCCAGGCCCGCCGCCACCATCTGCTTCAGCGGCGTCTGGCTTTCGACCCTGAGCGCCGAGCGCACGCCGGACGGGAATGGGCTGCGGCTGAGCGGGCGGACGGCCGACGGCAGGGCGTTGAATTGCCGGCGCGAGATCGGGCCGCGCTGCAGCAGCGGGTCGCGCGGTGGCCCGATCAGGAACACCTGCTCGACGACCAGCATCTCGTAGGCGAGATGGTCATTGGGCTGCGGCGCCGTGACGATGGCTAGATCGAGCTCGCCCTTCAGCAGCCGGTCGCTCATCTCCTCGGTCAGCCCGTCGCTCAGCTCCAGGTTGACGCGCGGGAAGCGCTCGGCGAACACCCGGGCGAGCGGGGCATAGAAATTGTCGGCCAAGGTCGAGGGCGCGCCCAGGCGCACCGTGCCGCTCGGTTCGCGGCTCTCGGTACGCACCTCGGTCTTGATGTCGTCGAGCATGCCGAGCAGCCAGCGGCCGCGGGCGAGCAGGACCTTGCCCGGCTCGGTCACGACCACACCGCGGGCGCCGCGCTCGAAAAGCGCGCCGCCGAACTCGTGCTCGAGCAGCTTGATGTGCCGGCTGAGTGCCGACTGCGCCACGTTCAGCGCGCTCGCCGCCGCGCCGAAGCCGCCGCGCTCGGCGACGGCGACGAAGTAGCGGAGCTGGCGGAGGTCCATGCGATGACTCCATCTCGAAGTGAGATGAAAATCATATCAAACATATTCTTGTGAGATAGGGTGCCGACGCCGAAGCTGTGCCCTCTGGTTCCTCTCCCCCGCTAGGGGGAGAGGCGAGGAGAGGGGGAAGCGACGTGCGTAACCCCCTCTCCTGACCTCTCCCCCTACCGGGGGAGAGGAATCTGAAAGAGGGAAGTCGATACGACGATTAAGGAGGGACGTGCCATGGGCGATGTGGTCGAGGCCGCGCGGCGGACGTCGGTGCTCATCGTGGGCGGCGGGCCGGTGGGGCTGGCGATGGGGCTGCTGCTCGATCGCTTCGGCATCGATGCGCTGATCGTCGAGAAGAGCCCGAGCACCACCGATCATCCCAAGTCGCGCGGCTGCTGGGTGCGCACCATGGAGATCTTCCGCCAGTGGGGCATCGAGCAGGCGGTGCGCGAGCGCGGCCTGCAGGACAACTCCGACATCTTCGTCCAGGTCGAGAGCATCGCCGGCCGCGAGATCGGCCGCTCGCGGCCCGAGCCCAACCTCGGCCAGACGCCGGCCTGGAAGTGCCTGGTGGCGCAGGACGCGGTCGAGGAGGAGATCTATCGCGTCATCGAGCATTCCAACCTCGTCCAGGTGCGGTTCTCGACGGAGTTTTTGGGCTTCGAGGAGACCGACGACGGCGTCGTGTGCGAGATCCGCTCGGCCGATAGTGGCGCGACCGAACGCTGGCGCGCGAAATACCTGCTGGCCTGTGACGGCGCGGGCAGCCAGACGCGCCGCGCCGCCGGTCTTGCCATGGTCGGTCCGGCAACGCTTGCCGTGCTGTTGAACGAGTACTGGCGCGCCGATCTCTCGCGCTTTCCGCTGGCGCGCGAGGCGGCGGGCTACATGGTCCACTCGACGACGCCGGGAGTGCCGCGGGCGGGAATCCTCAACACCAACGGGCGCGATCGCTGGCTCAGCATCATCCAGATCGGCAACGAGAAGGACGAGCGCCCGCGGCCGTGGACCGACGCGGAGATGGTCGAGATCATCCGTGCCCATGTCGGCGTGCCCGACCTCGATGTGACACTGCTCAACCGCTCGGTCTGGCGCATGAGCAAGCAGGTCGCCGAGAATTTTCGGCGGCGCCGCGTGTTCCTGGTCGGTGACGCCGCGCATCGCTTTCCGCCCACCGGCGGGTTCGGCCTGAACTCGGGCGTGCAGGATGCGCACAACCTCGCGTGGAAGCTCGTCTATGTGCTGCGCGGCTGGGCGTCGGACAAGCTTTTGGACACTTACGACGTCGAGCGCCGGCCGGTGGCGCAATCCAACGCCGACTTCAGCTTCGGCAACCGCATCCGCTTCCTGCGCATCGACCAGGCGATCCGCTCGGGCAACGAGGACCATATCCGATTCTGGGTCAACGACCTCGACAACCACCTGCACAGCATCGGCCAGGCGCTGGGCTTCACCTACGAGGAGGGCGCGGTGATCCCCGACGGCACGGCCAAGGGCGGGCACCTGACGCGCTTCTACACGCCCTGCGACCGGCCGGGCGGACGTTTCCCGCATCTCTGGCTCGACATGGCGCGCAAGCACTCGACGCTCGACTGGTTCGACCAGGAGCTCACCGTCGTCGCAGGGCCATTGGGCGAGGCCTGGCTCGAGGCGGGACGCGACGTGTCGGCCAAGCTCGGCCTGCCGATCAACCTGCAGAAACTGCCCAACACGCATCCTGCCGACGGTATCCAGATGGGCATGCGCGGCGTCGTCCTGGTGCGGCCCGACGGCCACGTCGCCTGGCGCCTGCCTTTCATTCCGGCCGACCCGGCGCGCGAGCTCGCAAGCGCCGTGCAGACGCTGCTGCACTGATGCCGCCAGCCGGGCAGCCTGTCGTGCGCCGCGTCGAGGCCAACGGCACGACGATCGCCTACGCCCAAAGCGGGCAGGGCGCGCCGCTTCTGCTGCTGCACGGCGCGGAAGCCGATCACGCGATGTTCGATGACTTCGCGCCGCTGCTTGCCCAGAGCTTCACTGTGATCGCCTACGATCAGCGCGATTGCGGTGACACGCGCAATCCGGCGCAGTTGTACGGGCTGGAGGAACTTGCCGGCGATGCGGCGGCGCTGGTCGCCGCGCTGGGATATGCGCGCGCTCATGTGTTCGGCACGTCGCTGGGCGGGGCGATCGCGCAGGTTCTGGCGGCGCGCCATCCCGAGCGCGTCGATCGCCTGGTGCTCGCGAGCACCTTCCGGGCCGGCACGCCGCCGCTTGCCATCAACCCGGAGGTGTTTCCCAAGCTCGCCGCGTTGCGCGGCGGACTGCCGCAAACCGCGTCCGAGATCGCGCGCTACTTCTTTCCCGACGAGCTTCTGGCGGGCCGCCCCGAGCTTCTGGACATGTTCAAAGGCAACCGGCGCGACGAGGCGCAGAAAGAGCGGCGTGCCGGCATCCTCACGCATCCCGTGACGGCCGATCTCGGTGCCATCAAGGCACCGACCTTGGTCCTGGTGGGTGCCGAGGACCGCCTCATTCCGCCGGCGCATTCACTGTCGCTGGCGAGCGAGATCGCCGGCGCGCAGAGCGTGGTCCTGCCCGCCCTGGGTCATGTCGGCACGATCCAGGATCCCGATGCGGTGGCGCGAGCGGTGCTGAGCTTTTTGCGCGAGGAAACGAAAAGCACTGTCATTCCGAGCGCAGCGAGGAATCCTTGAGGCAACACGAAGGATCCCTCGCTGCGCTCGGGATGACAGGAAAATCCGGAGGAACCGCCCATGACGCAGCCGGAGGACGATCTCGTCGCCATCTACGATAGGGCGCCGCTCGGGCCACGCTACTGGATCAGCATGGCGCTGGTCGTGCTGACCAGCGTGTTCGACTTCTTCGACTTCTATATTGTCGGCTTCCTGGTGGCGGTGCTCGGGCCGCAATGGAAGCTCACCTTCGGCCAGACCTCGATCATGCTTTTGAGCGCCGGCGTCGGCGCGATCGTCGGCGCGCTGGCCTGGGGCGCGCTGAGCGATCGTTTCGGGCGCAAGACGCTCCTGGTCGCGGCCGTCATGTTGTGCGGGCTGGCCGCCGGCTCGGTGGCGCTCATTCCCGAGGGCGCGTGGATGCTGTTCGCCGGCTTGCGCTTCGTGGTCGGCTTCGGGGTCGGCGCCGGCGCGGCGGTCGGCGTGCCGCTGATCGTCGAGTATACGCCCACACGCCATCGCACGATGCTGACCAGCGCTACCGTCATTCCGGTGTCGCTGGGCGTGCTCGCCGCCTCGCTGTCGGCCGCCACGCTGGTGGGCGAGATCGGCTGGCGCGGGCTCGCCATGCTGGGCTTCGCGCCGCTGGTGCCCGCGGTGCTGATCGGGCTCATCGTGCCGGAATCGGTACGCTGGCTCGCCGCGCGCGGTCGCACCGCCGAGGCGCGCGCCATCGTCGCCCGGACCCTGGGTGTGCCGGAGAAGGCGGTGCCGACAGGCGCCGCGGCGGCATCAGCGCAAGCGTCGGCATCGCCGCGGGCCGGCTTCGCCGACCTGCTGGCCGAGCCGCGGCTGTTCTGGCTCACGGTCGTGGTCTGGTTCGCGGCCAGCACCGCCAACTACGGCGTGTTGTTGTGGGGACCCACCATCGTGGCGCTGCTCTACGGTGTGCCGATCAAGGAAGCCGCACAGCTGTTCGTGTTCGTGAGCCTGATCGGCATGCTGGGGCGAGTCGTGTTTTCCCTGCTGCCGCAGTGGCTCGGCCGCCGGCGTTGCGGCGAGATCATGGGCTACGGCATCGCTCTCAGCCTCGGTGCCGCCGGTCTGTTCTACGACCGCACGCTCCTAGGTTACCCCGCCTTCGTGGTGCTGCTGATCCCGGCGGCGCTGTTCTTCGACGGCGGTTTCTCCAACATCGCGCCCTATTCGGCAGAGATCTTTCCGGTGCGGCTGAGCGCGCGCGGTGTCGGGCTGGCGCAGGCGGCGAACGGTATCGGCAAGATCGCCGGCCCGTTGTGCCTGGCGCTGATTGCCGGCACCGCCAACATGATCTCGCCCAAAGCGACCATCGAGGCGGTGACGCCTGCGTTCCTGTTCCTGGCCGCGTGCGGCCTGGCGATCGGCGTGGCGTTCAGCCTGCTGGGCGTCGAAACGCACGGCAAGCCGCTGGCCCTGGCAAAGAGCACCGCCTCGTAATATCCTGTTACATATAGCGGAGGTCGCCATGGAACAGCCCGTGAAGAAGATTGCCGTGGTTCAGGGCGCGCCCGGCGTGCAGGTCCAGGAACTGCTGGCGACGCTTGCCGATCGCTGGCGTGGCTCGGCGCGCCTGGCCGGCGTGGTGGCGGAGGATCATGGCCTGCCGGACCGGGCGTGCAGCGCGGGCTATCTGCGCAGCCTCAGCGACGATCGGCGGTTCGCGATGTTCCAGGATCTCGGTCCGGATTCGGCCGGCTGCCATCTCGATGGCGCGGGGGTGGCCGAGGCGGCCGACGCCGTGCAGCGCGACATCGCCCAAGGCTGCGATCTCGTGGTGCTGAGCAAGTTCGGCAAGCTCGAAGCCGACGGCGGTGGTTTGCGCGATGCGTTCAGCGCGGCGATCGATGCCGGAATACCCGTGCTCACGTCGGTGTCTGCGACACTGCAGGAGCCGTGGCGGCGCTTCGCCGCGCCCCTGTTCGCCATCGTTCCTCCCGAGGAGGCGCGCATGGAGTTGTGGTGGAAGGAAGTTCGCGCCCGCTAACTTGTCATCCCGAGCGCAGCGAGGGATCTTTGAGGCGACAGGAACGATCACTCGCTTCGCTCGGGATGACAGTGGCATGAGATACCGCAAACTCGGGGCAAGCGACCTCGAGGTCTCCGAGATCGCGCTGGGCTCCTGGCTGACCTATGGCTCGGGCGTTGGCCATGATCGCGGCAAGGCCTGCGTCGACCAGGCTTTCGCGTCGGGCATCAACCTGATCGACACCGCCAACGTCTATGGTCGCGGTGCGGCCGAGAGCTTCTTGGGCGAGGTGCTGGCCGGACGACCGCGCGCATCGTACGTGCTGGCGACCAAGCTCTATTTCCCGATGAGCGCTACCGACCAAGGCCTGTCGCGGGCGCAGATTGCCAAACAGATCGACGCCTCGCTGCGGCGCCTGCGCGTCGACCACGTCGATCTCTACCAGTGCCATCGCTACGATGCCGCGACGCCAATCGACGAGACCATGCGGGCGCTGAGCGACGTCGTGCGCCAGGGCAAGGCGCGCTACATCGGGTTCAGCGAATGGTCGCCTCAACAGATCGAATCGGCGTTCGCCATCGCCGGCAGCGTGCGGTTCGTGTCGAGCCAGCCGCAATATTCGTTGCTGTGGCGGAACCCCGAGAAGGAGGTGTTTCCCCTGTGCGCGGCCAAGGGCGTCTCGCAGATCGTCTGGTCGCCCTTGGCGCAGGGCGTGCTGACCGGCAAGTACGCGCCGGGCGCCAAACGCCCGGCCGATTCGCGCGCGTCAAGCGGTTCGATGGGCTACTTCATGGGCTCGTGGCTGACGCCCGCGATCCTCGAGGCCGTGCAGCAGCTGAAGCCAATCGTCCGCGAGGCCGGCTGCACGCTGGCGCAGTTCGCGCTGGCCTGGGTGCTGCGCCAGGAGAACGTGGCATCAGCCATCGTCGGCGCGACCCGGCCCGAGCAGCTTGCCGAGAACGCTGCGGCGTCGGGGCTGGCGATCGATCCGACGCTATTCCAAAGAGCGGAGGCGATCGTCGCGCCGGTGCGACGGCCTTAGGGAGTGTGGCATGGACCAACCTGGCTTCAGACTTCATCCCGCCCTGGCGGCCGGTCGCGTCGCCGTCATCACCGGCGGCGCGAGCGGCATCGGCCTCGCGGCCGCCCAGCGCTTCGCCGCGCTGGGCATGAAAGTCTGCCTCGCCGATCTCGATCCGGCGAAGCTCGAGGAGGCGGCGGCCCTGGTCGATGCGCCGGCCGACCGTGTGCTCACGGTGCCGACCGACGTCTCGCAGATCGCCGACCTGCAGCGGCTCAAGGCCAAGGCCTACGAGCGCTTCGGCGAGGTCGCCGTGCTGATGAACAACGCCGGCACCGCGCCGGGCGGCGGGCCGTTCGATCACTACGACCGCTGGCGGCGCGTGCTCGAGGTCAATCTGTGGGGCGTGATCAACGGCGTGCAGACCTTCGCGCCGGCGATGATCGACCAGAAGACGCCGGGTGCGATCGTCAACACCGGCTCCAAGCAGGGCATCACCTGTCCGCCCGGCGACACTGCCTACAACGTCAGCAAGGCCGGCGTGAAGGTGCTGACCGAGGCGCTGGCCCATCAGCTGCGCAACGTCGAGGGCTGCCGGGTTACCGCCCATCTGCTGGTGCCGGGCTTCACCTATACCGGCATCACCCGGCCGCGGCGCGACGGCAAGCCGCCCGGTGCCTGGACCGCCGAGCAGGTGGTCGAGGTGTTGGTCGAGCGCATGGGCCGGGGCGACTTCTACATCATCTGCCCGGACAACGACGTCACCTGGAAGATGGACCGCAAGCGCATCCAGTGGGCGGCCGAGGACATCACCGAGAACCGCCCGCCATTGTCGCGCTGGCACCCCGATTACAAGGACGCGTTCGCGGCGTTCATGGCGGCAAAGTCGTAGGCGTCCGCTTCGCCCTCATATTCCTCGCGCCCGCTAGGGGGAGAGGCGAGGAGAGGGGGCTTCGATGGCTGCCGCAACTCCTGAACCCCCTCTCCGAACCTTTCCCCCTAACGGGGGCGAGGAGAAGACTCAGAGAGGGAGGCGAGCGCGGCGGCGAACGAGCCGATGCCGGTGCTGCGCAACGGCACGTAGCGTTTGCCCATCTGTCGGCAGAGGCGTTTCACCAGCGTCACCGCTTCGTGGCTGACGCAGTCGACCGGGAACATCACGAGGTCGGCCCG
>JAFAKN010000350.1 GCA_019235415.1 Alphaproteobacteria bacterium | reverse complement strand
CCGGGCCTTTTGCGTCGGCTACGACATCGACAGCGACACGTCCGAGCGCGCCGCCTGCCCAGGATGGACGCGTGGGTGAAGATCATGGAGGAGGAGATCATCCCCTTCCAGGTCTCCGAGGGCATGGTGACCTGCGGCAGCTTCCGGCCTTTTGCATCACCGGACTTGATCGGTCCACAAGACGAACGGATTCCACCCGCGGCTGGATGAAGCTTGGGGCTCACGTCAGCCGGGCAGCACGGCCGATCCGTCGCCACCCCGGTCGCCATCGTCGCACCACACCACGCGCGGGGCGCGTCGCGGCACCAGGTCGTCGACCAGCAGTTCCAGGCGGCTGAGCGGCACGCACGACGCCAGCAGCAGGTGACGCGCGTGGAAGACTGCCTCCTCCCTGGCGTCGAGCAGGGCGATCTCGCCGCCGTCGTGCAGCTGCCGCTTGAGTTCGGCCGCGCCGAGTCGCTTCACCTCGCCGGTCATTCCCAACCTCCCTGGTTTGTGCAACATGGTGCCACGGAAACGGAGCGACGACATGAACGAGGTCCGGCACGATCCTGCGCACTCGGGTCATTCCCGCTGGGGGGCGGACGACCAGCTCGGTGCCGGCAACCTGCTGACCCAGGAACGGCGCCTCGCCGCGCTGCGCTCGATCCGGACGGGCGCGCTGTGGGATCTCAGCCACGAGATCAGCCCCAGGGCGCCTTTCCTGCTGCCGAACCAGACGCCGTTCCTGCAGTCGATCTGGGCGTCGTGGCGCGATTCGATCCGGCGGCGGCGCGCGGCCGGCGCTCGCAACGACGCCGGCTCGAACGTCGAGCGGGTCGAGATGACGATGCATGTCGGCACGCACATCGACGCGCTCGGCCATTTCAGCATCGGCGGCAAGCTCTACAACGGGCTGAACGCGGGCGACGTGGTGACCGACTGGGGCCTCGACCGGCTCGGCATCGAGCACGTCCCGCCGATGATCTGCCGCGGCGTGCTGCTCGACGTCTCGGGGCTCGACGGCGGCGAGTTCCTGAACCCGGGCCGGGTCGTCGGCCCCGACGACCTGGCGCGCGCCGCCGATGCGGCTGAGGTGGCGATCGGTGCCGGCGACATCGTGCTGATCCGCACCGGCTGGGGCCGCTTCTTCGCCGTGAACAACGACCGCTACCTGCAGGGCGAGCCCGGCATCGACGTGCCCGCCGCCCGCTGGCTGACCGAGCGCGACGTGGTCGCGATCGGCTGCGACAACATGGCGGTCGAGGTGCTGCCCAATCCCGACCGCGGCCTCATGATGCCGGTGCATCAGCACGTCCTGGTCGAGGCAGGCGTCCACCTGATCGAGAACCTCGCGCTCGACGAGCTGGCCCGTGAACGGATTAAAAGCTTCTGCTTCGTCCTGCTGGCGGCCAGGTTCAAGGGCGCGACCGGCTGCCCGGTGCGCCCGATCGCGCTGGTCTAGCTTTGCTCTAGTGTCCCACCCCCGCGCGGTTTGCAGGCTCATTGCGTCGTCACTGTCGGGCGGCAACGAGGATGCGGCGGAGGACCAGTGCGCACGCCAGGCCGCCCAGAGCCGCAGGCGTCACGATCGACGGCGCCGCCTGCCAGCCGAGGTGGTCGACCCACAGCCCGAGGGTGAGCGGACCGGCGAACTGGCCGAGATTGCTCGCCTGCTGCACCAGCCCAATGGTTGGCGGCACCGCCCAGGGAGCCGGGGCCGCGTGCGGGACTGCCGCATAGATCGCACCGGGCGCGAGGCCACCGATTCCAAGTGCCAGGGCAGCGGCGAGCGAGGTCCCTTCTGCCGTCAGCGCGCCCCCGTACACGGCAAACCCGGAGACTGCGAAGAACAGGAACGCCACGGCGATGTTGGTCCAGATCGGCACTCCAGCGCGGAGCAGGAAGCCCGATGAAACATGCCCGACGGCGCTGACAGCCAGCACCAGGGCGCTGAGCAGGCCGGCCGCCCCGAGGGAGACGCGGTACGCCGATGTCAGGAGAAGCGGCAGCGCAAAGGAGAGCGAGAAGATCTGGCACGAATACGCAAAAAAAGCGACGGCGAGGACAAGGCTGCCGGGGCGGCGCACGACCGCTGCGACCTGGGCAAAGAACCGGCTTGTCGGCTCGCGCGGAGCCGACACCGCGGGCGCATGAATCCAGAGCAGGATCGCACACAGGCCCGCCGCCACAGCATTGGCAAACCAGAAATTGCGCCAGCCGATCGTCGGCAAGAGCGGCCCGGCGAACAACATCAACATGATGCCGGTGGGCATGTATGCGCTCCAGGCGGCCATCACGGTATCGCGCACCTCCTGCCTGACGAGTTGCGGGATCATGCTCGGGATCGCCAGCACGACACCCATGAAGCCGACGCCTTCTATGAGGCGCGCCGCAAGCAGGACGAATTCGTCCGGTGCGCCGGCCCCGATGACATTGCCGACGGCTATTCCAGCCATCCCGCCGATCAGCGACCGTCGAACACCCAGTTGGCTGACCACGACACCGGCGCCGATTCCCATCATGGCGCCCAGCATCGCGAAAATCGCCACGATCAACGCCGCGAGATCGAGACCAAGTGCCAGCTCGGCGCGGATCAACGGCATCGAGATGATGGCCTTGCCGATTTGCGCGGAAGCGACGATGCCGCTGCCAATCAGCAACAACACGCGGGTGCCCGAGGTCCCGACGAACGACGGCATCAGGTCCGCGGGTCTCGGGTCGGCGCTTTCAGCTCACCGGAAACGCCTGGGCGGAATTTCTGCAGCACGTCGGCCGGAATGGGACTCCCCTTGAGGGCACCGGTCCCGTCTCGCACCATCCAAACGCGCGTCTCCGTGCCCTCGGCGCACAGACGGCTCCCCAGATGCACCCGGTGCTCGACCTTGAAGCTCGATCGGCCGAAGGTAATGGCGCTCTCGACCGCGACGTCGTCGCCGAAGCGCAACGGCGAATGGAATGTCGCTGCGGTGTGCACTACGGCGATGCCGGCGCAGTTGTGGACTTCCAGCATCCTGCGTTTGGTCATGCCGAGAGCCGCCTCAAACAGCGCTGCCGTAGAGTCATCGAGAATCTCGAATAGCCTCGGATTGAAGATGATGCCGGCAGGATCGCAGTCTCCCCACCGGATCCGCACGATCCGCACGTTCGGGCTCGTACGGCTGCCGGTTGCAGCGCTCGGCTCCGCTCCGCGGCGTCCGCTTGCCTTGTCGCTGGCCGCGACAAGCGCGGCCGATTTCGCGCCACGCCTCAGCCAGGCCCCGAGGGCGCAGGCCATTTCACGCAGTGCTCTGGCGCGAGCCTCGCGCGCTGCCCGATGTATTTCGCGGGCGGATGTTTCCCGTCTCGTGACCGTGCCGGTCGGGACGCTCGTCATCGGACCCATGCTCACTGTTGCCTGGCTTGCCCTCCTCACAGCACGAAGCTCATGCCGGACGCGATCAGCAGGAGGTTGACGGCCAGCGCGAACTGCCGGTCGTTCATACGCTTGAAGAAACTCATGCCGAGGGTGACGCCCAGGATCATCGCCGGCAGATAGGCGACACCCGAGAAGTCGAACGGCACCGGGCGGCCGGCGCTCGGCCCGATCAGGACCATCGACGTGATGGCCGCGAGCTGCACGCACAGAATGAATGGCTGGTAGATCCCGCGCTGGCGCTCCTTCGACCACCCTTTGCAACTGCACCAGATCGTGACGAAGGCGCTGGGGAGCGCCGCCGCGCCGCCGGTGATGCCGCCCAACATCCCCACGGCGATATCGAAGGCGACGCGCTGGTTGCGGACGACGAAGGGACGCTGGAAGATTCTGAACAGAGCGTAGGCGATCAGCAAGACGCCTACCGCCGATACGTAGAGGGCGCGGTTGGTGTTCAGCAGGACGTAGAGGCCGATCGGCAAGCCGATCGCGGCGCCGAGCAGGTAGGGAGCCAATTCGCGCCACACGATGTGGCGGCGCAGCGACCACACCATCAGCAGCTGACCGGCCGCGCCGCAGACCATCATGATCTGGACCACGCGGATCGGGTCGTTGACGACATGGAAGAGAATGGCGCCGCAGATGGCGGGGAAGGCGAAGCCTGCGATGCTCGACAACAGGGCGGCAGCGAAAATCGCGCCGACAATCCACGACTGCTGGCCCGTCGGCGCGTGCGGCGCGAGCCAAGCCGAGTAGCCAGCCAAAGCCAGCAGGCCGATCAGGACCACGGAGATCCGGCGGTACGACCGCAAGAGCCGCGCGTGATTGCGAGGCACAATCATTGCGTGCGGGATGCAATCCGGTTCGCCTCTACGGATCGCGACCGGCACTGCGGCCGCTGTCAGCTGGGTGGTCAAGCAAGCCTCCTCGGGGCCTGTCGGTCTCCCAGGCAACAGACACCGGGACCGTGGTCGAGGGCGTCAACGGGCCGTTATCGGGGCGTTAAAAGTTGCAACTTCCGGATGAGAAATGCAGGATCGGCGTGCGATCCGGGCTTCCGCCAGAGTGCACCTGGTTCGCAACCTGGGGGCAAGCCGTTGCCGAAATTCAGCCTGAAGCTGCTCGGACGCTTCGAGCTGTCGGGCCCGCACGGACCCGTCGAGCTGCCAAACAAGAAGCTTGCGGCCCTGCTCGCCTTTCTCGCCTGCTCCGGCTCCAAGCCACAGCCGCGCGAGAAGCTCGCAACTCTCTTGTGGGGCTCGCATTTCGAAGCGCAGGCGCGGCAAAACCTGCGCGCGGCCCTATTCCGGTTGCGCCGGGCGTTGGGCAGCGATGCCCTGATCGGCGGCGGCGACGAGATCTCCCTTGCGCGAGAGGTGGTCGACAGCGACGTGGCCCGGCTCGAGGCGCTGAATGGCGAAGGCACTTGCGTTTCGCTTGCCGCGGCCGCGCTCCTCTACCAGGCCCCCCTGCTGTCCGACTTGAATATCGCGGAAGAGGCCTGGAACGATTGGCTCGGCGCCGAGCGGGCTCGCCTCGAGCGATTGGCGCTCGACGCAATGATTCGGCAGGCCGAGCAGGCGCTGCAATCGGATGACGCCGAATCGGCGTTCAAGGCTGCCCATCGGGCGATCTCGTTGAACGTCTTGCGTGAAGACGCGCACCGGATCGTCCTCCGGGCCCTGGCGGCCACGGGGCGCAAGGCCGAAGCGCTCAAGCACTATCAAGGGCTCGCCACGACGCTCCGGCGAGAGCTGAACACCGAGCCGGACAGCGCAACCCGGTCCCTCGTCGCGGAGATCCGCAGGGCGCAGGGAACGGCAGGAGCAACGGCAGTAGACGAGAGCGCGAAATCCGAGTCGAGCGAGGCCAATCCACCGCCGCTCGAGGAAACGGCTCCCGCCGCCGGCCTCGAGCAACGCCAGATGACGATCATGCTTTGCAACATCGCCGGGCTGGCGCCGCTTGCGTCACAGCTCGATCCCGAGGACGTGCACGACCTGGTCGCGCTGTTCCACAAGACGGTGGCCGATGCCGTGGCGCGCTTCGACGGATTCGTCGCCCAGTACCAGGGCAATGGCGTGCTCGTGTACTTTGGCTATCCGGCAGCGCATGAGCATGACGCCGAGCGGGCGGTGCGCGCGGGCCTCGCCGCCCTCGCAGCGAGCGCTGACCTGAAATCCGCGTCCGGGGTCGCCCTGCAGGCGAGCGCCGGCATCGCCTCGGGATTGGTCGTGATCGGCGAGCCAAGGGCGCGACAACGAGTTGCCATTGGCGATACACCCGATCTCGCCGTGCGCCTGCAGGCTGAAGCAGCGCCCGGCGAAGTCGTGATCGCGGCCAGCACGCAGCGCCTGGTGGGACGGATGTTCGACTGCCGCGCGCTCGATCCGATCGTGATGAAGGGATCGCCGCAGCCACTGAGTGCCTGGCAGGTGCGCGGCGAGGCGGCGGGCATGAGCCGGTTCGAGGCGCGGCGCGAGGGCGCGCTGTCCCCCATGGTCGGCCGGCAGGAGGAGACCGACTTGTTGCTGCGCCGTTGGGAGCAGGCCAAGCGCGGCGAGGGCCGCGTCGTTCTGCTCTCCGGAGAGCCCGGCATCGGCAAGTCACGCCTCGCTGAAAGCCTCGTGAGCGCGCTCGCCGGCGAGCCGTACGCTCGGCTACGCTACTCCTGCTCGCCGCACCACGTGAACAGCCCTCTGCACCCCATCATTTCCCAGCTCGAACTCGCCGCGCGCTTCGTGCCTGGAAGCGACGACGACACGCGACTCGAGAGGCTGGAAGCGACGTTCAAGGCTACGTCGAAGAACCCGTCGCGCGACGTGGCGCTGATCGCAGAACTGCTCGGAGTGCCGCTCGACGGGCGGTTTCAGACCGTGCAGGCCAGTCCACAAGAGAAACGTGAGATGCTGCTCGCGGCGCTGCTCGATCAGATCGACGGCCTCGCAGCCCAGGGCCCGGTTCTCGGCGTGCTCGAGGACGTTCATTGGATCGACCCCACGTCTCTCGAGCTCGCCGAGCGCCTGGTCGAGCGCGCCGCCGACCGGCCGGTGATGATGGTCGTGACGTCGCGGCAGGAGCTCCCGCCGGCCTGGGCCGACGTTCCCCATGTGACGACGCTGGCGCTCAACCGGCTTGGCCTACGCGACAGTGCCGCCATTGTTCGTGGCATCGTTGGAGACAAAGAGCTGCCCGACGCGATCGTCGAGCAGATATTTGCCGCGACGGATGGGGTTCCGCTGTTCACCGAGGAGCTCACTGCCGCACTCCTCGAGAGTGGGTTGCTGCGCGAGACGGCCGACGGCTACGTGCTCGACCGGCCGCGCGCGGGGCTCGCCATACCGACGACGCTGCAGGGCTCGCTGGTGGCTCGCCTCGACCGGCTTGGTCCGGGCAAGCACGCAGCGATGATCGGCGCCGTGATCGGGCGCCAGTTCTCCCACCAGCTGATCGCCGCGGTCTCCTCTCTGGCGCCAACCGACCTCGCCGCGGCGCTGGAACGGCTCGTGAGTTCCGGCCTCGTATCCCGGCACGGAACGCCACCGGATGCGACCTACCGGTTCAAGCATGCGCTGACGCGGGACGCTGCATACGGCACGATGCTCTCGAGCCGACGCCGTCGACTGCACGCGGGGATCGCCAAGGCACTGGTCGAGCAGTTCACGACGCTGGCCGAAAGCGAGCCCGAGGTCGTTGCCCGCCACTACACCGAGGCCGGGCTTGCGCACGAGGCAATCGACTATTGGGTCAAGGCAGGTCGGCTTGCAGTGGCCCGGTCAGCGGCTCGCGAGGCGGTTGCCTCCTTCGAGCAGGCGTTGCAGCTGCTCGACGGGCAGCCGCAAGTCCGGACAAGCTCGCCCCGCGACACGCTGGAGCTCGGCATCGATGTCCGCTTCGAGGTCAAGGACGCACTGGTTCAGCTCGGGGAATTCGAGCGGATTTTTCCCCGTCTCCACGAGGCCGAACTTCTTGCCAAGACGCTCGACGATCAGAAGCGGCTGGCCCTCGCCTACGGTCATTTGTGCCACACCCACTGGATGGGCGGACTGCTGCCGGAATCGTACAGGTTCGGCCGGGACGCGTTGGCGATCGCCAGGTCGCTGGACGATGTTCCGCTGCAAATGCAGATAAATCTCCAGCTCGGTGCGGCCTGCTTGTGGGGCGGAGACTATCGGCAGGGAGAGCGCAGTCTTCGCCTGGTCCTGGAGCGGTCCGACGGGCGCAACGAGTCGAGGTCGGTCCGCGTCCGGGCCGCCGCCCACTTTTACCTGACCGCGGTCCTCGCGGCGCGCGGAAGTTTCGGGGAAGGTGCGGTCCACGGCCAGGAAGGACTCCGGCTCGCCGAATCGGAGGATCGTCCTGGGGGTATTGTCAGCGCGTACCTCTATGCCGCCGATCTCGAGACAACCCGAGGGGATTTCAGCCGATCCATTGCCTTGTTGGAACCCGCTCTGGCGTTGTGTGAACGGTGCAACCTGGCCATGTTGAAAGAGGCAACCCGATCCCGGCTGGGCTATGCCTATGGTCGCTCGGGGCGGCTTGCCGAAGGCATCCCCATGTTGGAACAGGCCGTGCGCGCCATTACCAGCATGCAGCATCGGGCGGGATCATCGTTCATCTCCCTGAAACTGAGCGAAGCCTACCTTCTCGCCGATCGGTTGTCCGATGCGCTCGACTACGCCCAGCGGTCCCTGTCGATTGCTCGCCAAGCCGGCCAGCGGGGCCATGAGGCGACGGCCACCTGGCTTCTCGGCGAGATCGCCGTTGCCGGCGATTGTCCGGAACAGGCCGAAGGCCATTACCGCCATGCGCTTGCGCTCGGCGAGAAGCTCGGCTTTCGACCGATGGTCGCCCACTGCCATCGCGGCCTCGGCAACCTATACCGCCGCCAGGGCAAGCTCGAGCAAGCCTCCAAGCATCTCACCGCCGCGACAACGATGTACCGCGCGATGGGTATGCACCTCTGGCTGTGACTCTCTTCCTCCCTCGTCTGACGGGGAAGGTGGCGCGAGACGCGGCACCTCCCCGTAAGACGCAGGGCAATCGCATATGGCCTCGTCGTCTCGACCAAGGCCCCGAAGGGCCGCGCGGAGAGACCTTTTCTCGGCGACAAGCTGCTGATTGTCGAGAGAAGGTCTCTCCACTCGGGCCTTCGGCCCTCGGTCGAGACGACGAAACTTTGCCATATGCGAATGCCCTGCCGTAAGACGGAAGAGGTGGATGGGGCAAAAGCAAATGTGGCGCCTCAATCGGCGGTGCGCGTCGGGCTACTCGGCGGCGGTGCGTGGTGTGATGCGCGCTACGCCGCCGCACGCGGGGACACCTCCGCCCGAATCCGCGCCCCGGCCTCCCGCTCCGCCTGCTCGAGCTCTAGGGTCAAACCCGGTCCGTCGGAGATGGGCCAGCAGGAGACATAGCCCAACCTTACTCAATCAGCTCGTCTGCGCGGGCGAGCAGCGCCGCAGGAAGGGAAAGACCAAGCGCTTTGGCGGTCGTCAGATTGATGATCAGCTCAAAGACGGTTGGCTGTTCGATCGGTAGGTCAGAGGGTTTGGCACCCCTGAGGATTTTGTCGACGAATGGCGCGGCGCGTCGAAATTCATTCGGCAGGCTGAAGCCGTAGGACTGCAGGCCGCCCGCAACGACGAAGTTTCGGATTGGGCAGCTTGTCGGCAGCTGGTTCGCCAGGGCAAGGGTTGCGATCTTCGTTCGGTTTGCGACCATCAATGCATTGAACGCGATGAACAGGGCGTCGGCGCGTCCCGCCAATCCGGGGATTTCCCTTTCGATGTCTTCTGTCGTGGCCACTGGAACCTGCACAGGCGTCAAGCCGAGCTTTAGGGCGTCATCGCGAGGCTGCAGCCACTGTGCCTCCCGGGCGGGGTCATTGGAGTCCGTGAGGACAGCGATGCGCTTCGCGGTCGGGCTCATCTCCAGCAACAGCTGAAGGCGCTTGGACAAGACGTCGCCCGCGGAACTCGCCACTCCAGTGACGTTGCCGCCAGGCCGCGCCAGGCTTTGAGCGAAACCGAACGCGACGGGATCGCCGACCCCGACGATGACGATCGGGACGCCAGGCGCTGCCGAGATGGTCCCCTTGGTGACGAGGGCACCCGCAGTGACAAGGACATCAACTCTGTCGGCCAGCAGCCCCGCTACAATTTCCGGCACTCTCTCCGGCCGGTTTTCGACCCAGCGGTCGAGGATCGTCACATTTTGACCTTCGATCCAGCCGTGCGCTGCCAAGCCCGCGCGGAACGCCGCGAGAAACGATCCATTGGCCTCCTGCGTTCCGGGTTCAATGAAGCCGACACGCGCCTTTTTGAGCCCTGGATGCGCCTGGACGGGTCGAATGATGGTGGGCGCGGCGAGCACAATGCTAGCGGCCGTGAGCAGATCGCGCCGGCCCATCTGCCGAAGCCTTGTCGCAGTGATCATGGATTGAAGCCGCCCCCAAATCCGTCAAAGCCTACCATGGTGACGACCATCTTCTAGCGACTTGTCACGTCCGCAACGGGTCGCGTCCGGCGATGATTGGCTATGGCATTGCGATCGGCCTGGGATCGTCGCTGATGGGGATCAGCGGCGGCTCGCTCGGGAGCGCGTCGCGCATCGACGCGGCAGCCGACCGATTGAGATGGTGACGATGGAAATATCCGATGGTCGGCGTGCACGACATGCGAGCCTCAGCCGGGGGAAGGTCTCTCAGTCGTCGCGGACGTGGGCCGCCATCTCCCCGACGGCGGTCGTTAGCGTATTCAAAGCGAGTACGATGTCCCGAATGACCTCCACTTGCGCTCGTGTCCAGAGGTTGGGCTTGGCGAGCTCCAGGTCCATGCGCGTCGTCAGCTTGTCGACCAACGTGATCACGGATTTATACGGCGCATCGAAGTCCTGTTTCAGCAGTACACGATCAGGCATGTGCATCCCCCTTGGGTTGGCTACGCCGACGCCAAACCTACTACGAACGTGTCATGGCTGATGAAAGTCAGCTTGGCTGTGCTCCCCGTCACGTTCGAGAGAGAAACGTCACTGTTGACTGAGCCCACTGCTTACCGAATGGCTGGGCGGAGGCCAGCACTGCACGATCGGCACTTGGTTTAGGAGCATTTGCACAGCGTCACTTCTAGTAGCTCGGAGTGCAGGGCCTGTCCGGGTTCTGAGTAGCTGTCGGTCTCCGCTACGCTGCGGCGCTGCGGGCGCGACGCGACAGGCCGATCGAGTTCAAACCCTAGCGGTGATGGGAGGAGCCGCCGCCTCGGGCGTAGCCGCCACCGCGGGGCGGGCAGTAGCCGCGGCCCACGCCGTGGACGAAGTAGCCGTAGTCGGTAGCGTAGTACGGGCTGCTTGTCAGGTAGACCATCTCACCGCCGTAGTATTGGGGCGGGTTGGTGAAGTAGGACGGATCGGTGGTGAAGAACGGCAGGCCGGTGCCCGCCACGTTGCCGTTAGCCCCGTTGGCGTTGGTCGCGCCGGCGCTGGTTGCTCCGGTGTAGGCCGTACCTGCGTAAGGGGCGACGTTGTAGGCCGGCACACCCGGATCGACGGCGTCGGCGCAGGCCGACAAGAGGCTCAAGGCCACCAGGGTCAACGCTGCATTACGCATCGACACCCCCCTCTTTGCGAGAAGGCGAAGCCTATCTCGTCAACCTTACCTTGGCATTACCTATGCGGCAGATACCGCGGCCAGAGGTCAGCGCGGCCTTCGGCTTTGGGCGGCACCCCCCGGTCGGCGCCACTCGCCGGCGCCACTCGTCGGCGCCACTCGTCGGCGAACCCGGCGGCGGCGCTCGGCGGCGCTACCCGGCGGCGCCGCTCGGCGGCGGTGCGCGGCGCGATGCGAGCTACGCCGCCGCGCGCGGGTACATCTCCGCGCGAATGCGCGCCCCGGCCTCCCGCTCCGCCTGCTCGAGCTCGTAGGCCTTCTGGAGATTGAGCCAGAAGCCTGGCGTGGTGCGGAAATGCCGCGCGAGGCGCAGCGCGGTCTCCGCCGTCACCGCGCGGCGGCCGGCCAGGATGGCCGAGATGCGGTTGGCCGGCACGCGCAGCGCCAGTGCCAGGGCATGGGCCGACAGGTCCAGAGGCTCGAGAAACTCGTGCCGCAGCACCACGCCGGGATGGATGGGTGCGAGGCGCGCGCCGCTGTCGACCGCGGAGAAATCGACACGGCCGGCATCGAGGTCGGCGCGAGAGACCAGCTTGCGCGACGTGGTCCGCGGAGTGGCCCGTGTGGTCATGGAGAGTCTCCTCAGTGGTAGCCGACGATCTCGACCTCATGCGGTCCGCGATGTCGGCTACGAAAGCCACTCCACCGGCACGTCCAAAGCCTGCGCGAGCTTGGCGATGGTTTCGCGGGTCCCGGTTCGGCGCCCGTTCTCGAGATCGGACAGATAACCCTGTCCGATGTCTGTCTTGAACTCCAAATACATTTGCGTCAGGCCACGCCAGTTGCGAATAGCCTTCAGCCGGCTGTCGCCTCGAAGAATTGCGGCACTGACCTCCGGAGGGAGC
>JAFAKN010000240.1 GCA_019235415.1 Alphaproteobacteria bacterium | reverse complement strand
GCCGATGTTCCGCTTCAACGGCCAACCGGCGATCGGCATCGCCATCGGCATGAAGCCCAACGGCAACGTCATCGAGTTCGGTCGCACGCTGCAGGCCGAGATGAATCGCGTAATCGCGAACCTGCCGATCGGCGTCGGCGTGCATCTGGTGGCCGACCAGCCGGCCGTCGTGCAAGACGCCATCAGCGGCTTCACGCGCGCCCTGTTCGAAGCCGTGGCCATCGTGCTGGTGGTGAGCTTCGTGAGCCTGGGCCTGCGCGCCGGCCTGGTGGTGGCGATCGCCATTCCCCTGGTCCTGGCCGCCACCTTCGTCTTCATGGAGTACAGCGGCATCATCTTTCAGCGCATCTCGCTCGGCGCTCTGATCATCGCGCTCGGCCTTTTGGTCGACGACGCTATGATCTCCGTCGAGATGATGGTTGCCCGTCGCGAGGCCGGCGATTCCCTGGAACGGGCCGCCACCTTCGCCTACACCTCGACGGCCTTTCCCATGCTCACCGGCACCCTGGTCACCGTGGCGGGCTTCGTGCCGATCGGGCTGAACGGCAGCACCGCCGGGCAGTACACCTTCACCCTGTTCGCCGTCATTGCCGCGGCGCTGCTGATCTCGTGGGTCGTGGCCGTGCTGTTCACGCCGCTGCTCGGCGTCACCCTGCTGCCTCGCAGCACGCCTTCCGAAGCCAATCGCCCATCGCGGTTCAAATCAGGGTTCGGCCGTGCCTTGCGGCTGGCCATGCGCTGGCGTTGGTTCACCATCGGCGCGACTCTGGCGCTGTTCGCGCTGTCGGTCGCGGGCCTCGGCCTGGTGCAAAAAGCAGTTCTTCCCGGCCGCCGACCGCCCCGAGCTGCTGGTCGACATGACCCTGCTGCAGAGCAGCTCGATCGCCGAGACCAAGCTCGAGATGGATCGCCTGGAGAAGACGCTGGCCGGCGACCCGGACATCGTGCGCTGGAGCTCCTACGTGGGCCGCGGCGCGGTGCGCTTCTACCTGCCCCTCGACGAGCAGCTGGCCCATCCGTTTTTTGGCCAGATGGTGATCGTCACCCGCGACCTTCCAGCGCGCGGCAGGGTCGCGGCGCGGCTGAACAAGCTCTTGCGCGAGGAGTTCGTCGGCATCGACGGCTTCGTCCATCCGCTCGATCTCGGGCCGCCGGTCGGCCGGCCTTTGCAATATCGCATCAGTGGACCCGACATCCAGACGGTGCGCGGGCTGGCCCTCGGGTTCGCCGAGGTGATGGCGAGCAATCGCAACGTCGCCAACATCGTCTACGACTGGAACGAGCCCGGCATGGCGCTGCGCATCGACGTCGACCAGAACCGCGCCCGACAGCTCGGCGTCACCTCGCAGGACATCGCCACCATGCTGAACAACGTGGTGGGCGGCTCGACCATCACGCAGATGTACGACGGCATCTACATCATCAATCTGGTGGCCCGCGCCGATCGCTCCGAGCGGGTGGCGCTGGACACCTTCCAGACGCTGCAGATCGCCGGCCGCGACGGGCAGCCGATCCCCCTGCCGGCGATCGCCACGCCCCAGTACCAGATCGAGCAGCCGATCGTGTGGCGCCGCGACCGGCAGCCTACCATCACCCTGCAGGCAAGCATCGTGGGCGACGTCCAGCCCGCCACCGTGGTCGATCAGCTGAAGCCCGCCGTCGCCAAGTTCGCCGCCGACCTGCCCGCCAACTACGCCATCGCGGTCGGCGGCACGGTCGAGGAAAGCGCCAAGGGCGAGAGCCCGATCGCCGACGTCGTGCCCCTGATGCTGTTCCTGATGGCGACCGTGCTGATGGCGCAGCTGCAGAGCGGCCAAAAACTGTTCCTGGTGGCGAGCGTGGCGCCGCTCGGGCTGATCGGCGTGGTCGGCGCCCTGCTGCTCAGCGGCCAGCCGCTGGGCTTCGTCGCCATCCTGGGCGTGCTGGCGCTGATCGGCATCATCATCCGCAACACCGTGATCCTGGTGACCCAGATCGACGTCTTCCGTGCCGCGGGCCTGGCGCCGTGGAACGCCGTCGTCGAGGCCACGATGCATCGCATGCGCCCGATCCTGCTCACCGCCGCAGCCGCCAGCTTGGGCATGATCCCGATCGCCCGCGAAGTCTTCTGGAGCCCGATGGCGTTCGCCATGATCGGCGGCATCTTCGTCGCCACCTTGCTGACGTTGTTGTTCCTGCCGGCGCTCTATGTCGCGTGGTACCGCATCAAGGAACCTGCCGCTTGAGTGAGCCGCGCCGAATTCCGATGATGCTGCCATGAGCTACGATGCACCGTTCGCCGGGCTGAAAGTCGTCGATCTCAGCCAGGGCATCGCCGGCCCCTACTGCGCCATGCTGCTGGCGCAGTACGGCGCCGACGTGATCAAGGTCGAGGGCATCGGCGAGGGCGATTGGGTGCGCACGATCGGCACGCGCTACGGCAACCATTCGACCTTCTCGGTGATCGGCGACCCCGGCAAACAAAGCATCGCTGTCGACCTGCAGTCGGAGATGGGCAAGCAGGTCGTGTGGCGGCTGATGCAAGGCGCCGACGTCTTCCTCGAAGGGTTCAGGCCGGGCGTGATCAAGCGGCTAGGCTTCGACTACCCCGCCGTCTCGGCCCGTGAGCCGCGCATCCTCTATCTGTCGATCTCGGGCTTCGGCCAGAGCGGCCCGCTCGCCGAGCGGCCGGCGATGGACCCGGTGCTGCAGGCCTATACCGGCCTGATGGTCGAGAACCGCGGCGAGGACGGCATTCCCCATCGCGTGCCGGTGATCGTGGTCGACATGTCGACGGCGCTCTACGCCTTCCAGGCGCTCTCCGCCGCACTTTATGCCAGGCGCGACGAGCCACGCGGCCGCTACC
>JAFAKN010000201.1 GCA_019235415.1 Alphaproteobacteria bacterium | reverse complement strand
GAAGAAAGGCCAGGAAATCGGAAATCGCGCTCGCCGCGTCGTCTGGGGTGCGCGGATTCGCGACGCGGCGCGCATTGGTCACCACCGCATAAAACTCGCACAGGATTTGCGAAGTCACATAGAGGGTTGCTGATCCTTCCCGCGCCGCTTCGAGCAGCGGGCGCGACGCGGCGTGATGCGGGGAGTCGGCGTCGAGCGCATAGACCAGAACATTGGTATCAATGACCTACGGCTCAAAGGGCATCGGGGTAGATATCGCGCCGGTGGAGAGGGGCCGATCCGCCGAGCCGCCACACCGGCAGCTCGGGCTTCGTCCGCGCCGGATGGATCGGCGCATGCTCCTCGATGAGGCGCCTCACCAGCTCATCGACGGAAATACCCTGACGCCGGGCTTCGTCAGCCAGACGGGCCTGGGTCTGGGGAGAAATCTCGCCGCTCATCGGACACCCGTCTTAGAAGCGACTGAATTATAGCAGGCTGCAGCCTGAAGCCGAAACGTGGTCGCAGCCGCAGCGACGATGTTTCAGCACGGGTTGTGAATCTCGTGGCGTTTTTGGTTTTTGCACCAAGCGCGGTCAGCGAGGGGCAGAACCGGCGCTTCCGCTATCCCCGGTTCCCGCCATTCGGCCTACGCCCGTTTGAGGCGGTCGGCGGCCGCCATGAAATCCATCTGCCCCGCGAGCGCCGTCAGTCGAACCCGTACAGCGCCGCCGGGTTGTCGACCAGAATGCGGTTGCGCGTCGCCTCGTCAGCCGCCCAGTCGGCCAGGAGGTCAAGCAAGATCGCGTCGTCGGGTTTGGCGTCAGCTTTTTCGGTCGGATGCGGCCAGTCGCTGCCCCAGACCATCCGCCGTGGCGCCGCCTTCACATAGGCGCGAGCGACCTTGCTCACATCCGCATAAGCCGGCGGGCCCGTCCTGGTGTCCGCGTAAGCGCCGGAAAGCTTGACCCAGGTCCGGCCCTTGTCGATGAGTTTCATGACCAATGCGAACGCCGGATGATCGACGCCGGCCGGTTCGGGAACGCGCGCCATGTGATCGAACACGATCGGGGAGGGCAGACGCTGAAGGAGATCCGCAGTCTCGACGATCCGGTCGCCGAGCATATGGATTTGCACATGCCAGCCGAGATCGTTTACGCGCTTCGACAAGGGCTCGAGCATGTCTATGGTGGTGGCGCCGGACTGGACGAGATTGAAGCGGACGCCGCGTATGCCGAGATCATTCAGGCGCTTGAGCTCGGCGTCGGCGACGCTCGTATCGACCACCGCGATCCCGCGGGCGGTTGCGCCGAGCTTGGCCATCGCATCGAGGGTGCAGGAATTGTCGGTTCCGTAGGTCGACGGCGTGACCACGACATTGCGCGTCACGCCGATCCGCTTCTCAAGCAGGCGATAGGCGTCGACGGAGGCATCGGGCGGCCGCAGCTTGGCGTTTGGCGCGACCGGAAAGCGGCTGTCGTAAATGTGCATGTGACAGTCGCAGGCGTTCGGCGGCGCCTTCAGCTTTGGCGGTTCGGTTCCCGCCGACCACGGCGCGGCCTGCTGCATCTGGCCTCCCGAAGCGTTCAACCCGCCGGCCGTCATGACCGTGGCTCCCATGGCTGTGACAAAGGCTCGGCGCGAAACGAGGCGGCTCATGATTTATCCTCCCTCAGGCTTGCGGGAAATCCAAGTTGGCTGCTCCGTCACAGTCATGTCGCTCGCCGAGCGCTTCACAGAGTCCCGAGTTCCCGCGCTGCCCGAGGCGCGCCCTTGAGCGCGCGCCGCCCTTGGCGCCTACCGGCGTCGCCTCTCGAAGGGCCGGCCTTCGAAACAGGAAAAAATCTTTGCCAAGTCTGGTAATCGGCGTCATCATCTGAAGATCGAAAGTTAAATGCGTCGTGCGGCGGGCCGGGTGGGACAGGTGCACGAGGAAAAGACGTGGAATCTGCAGACGATACAATTCCACCGGCGCGCGACGACGAGGCGCGTCTGGAGCGGCTTTGCGAACGCCGGAATTTCGGGATTTACGAGCACGAGTCGTGCGCAATCAATTGCTCCTCGACGCGGCGTGAGCGAATTTTTTCCTCTGGCCTCCTCGTAAGCCGTTGAAAAAGCTCGATTCGGACGAGAGAATCCAAGGCAATCCAACCGAATCAAACCAAGCTCCCAAGTGAATCTGGGGGGTTATGTGAGGTCGCCGGCGCACAAGTCGAGCGTTACGGGAGGCGACCTCACATAAGCCGGATTGAACGAAGGCGCGGGCCGATTAGCCGCTATGGGGAAAGCGCGCCGGCAGTTGCGCCGTGCCTCTTTGCCGGCTCACGGATCGGCGGCGGCATTGGGTTGTGGGCGGTCTGGCGGTGTGGCGTCTGGCGGTCGAACGCATTGGACGGCGACGATGATGGGGCAAGAAGCCCAGCCGCGCGTTGCCGGCCGGCATGGAGAGGCCAGCCGGCGGCTTCGCCATGCCGGCGGCTGGCCGCGAGACGGGAAGCATCGAGGTGGGCGGGTCGGCCCGCCGTCATGAGGTGTCGCATCGGAACGGACCGGACGTCGATGCGAGAGAGCCGATGCGGCGCATCTGGCCTCCGCAGTCGGGGCACGGGGCGAGCGCTTGGGATGCTTTGGGCTGGGGTTGAGGATCGGCGGCCTCGTCGGGATCGTCGGCGGATGTGGGGTTCACCAGGGCGCGGACGCGTTCGAGGCTTTGGGCGCGCTTGGCTCTGGCGAGAAAGCCGTAATGACGGATGCGGTGGAAGCCGTCCGGCAGGACGTGCAGCAGGAACCGTCGGATGAACTCGTTCGGGGCGAGGCGCATGATGCGGGAGCGCCCGCTGCGGCGATAGTCCTTGTAGGAGAAGGCGACTTCGTCGTGGCCGACGGCCGCGAGCCTCGAATTGGCGATGGCGGTTCTGTGGGTGTAGCGGGCGAGATAGGCCAGCACGCGCTCGGGGCCGCCGAACGGCGGCTTGGCGTAAACGACGAAGGGGCTTTTGCGCAGCGCGCGCACGCGTTTCGCGAATGCGGCGGCCTCGGCGAGCGGAAGCAAATCGCCGAAGAAACCGAGTTCGCCGCGATGGAAAGCGGCTTCCAGGCCGTCGAGGAACAGACGGCGGAAGGTCTTCGACAGGGCGCGGACGGAGAGCAGGAAGTTCGGCTTGCAAGCGAGCCATCGCTTACCGTCGATGGCGACGCCGCCGCCGGGTACGAGACAATGGACATGGGGGTGATGGGTCAGCGTCTGCCCCCACGTGTGCAGCACCGCGATCAGGCCGATCCTGGCGCAGAGGCGCTCGGCGGCGAGGGTCATGAGCGCCTCGGCGGCCGCGCGCATCAAGAGGCCGTAGACCGTCTGCTTGTTCTGGAAAGCGACCTCGGCCGCCGCCGGCGGCAGGGTGAAGACGACGTGAAAGTAGGGAACCGGCAGCAGCTCTGCCTGCCGCGCCGCCAGCCACTCTGCGCGCGCCGACCCCTGACACTTCGGGCAATGACGGTTTCTGCACGAGTTGTAGGCGATGCGAACGGCGCCGCAGTCGTCGCATTGCTCGACGTGGCCGCCGAGCGCCGCCGTGCGGCAGATCGTGATCGCGCCGATCACACGCCGCTCGACGCGCCCGAGATGTTCGGCGTTCGCCCGTTCGTAACTCTCACCGTGACGGCGGAAGACTTCGGCCAGTTCGAACGCCGGCCGCGCCGCCACCGCCTATCCCGGCGGCGTCACCTGCAGCGAGAGTCGGTCGAGGGGGCTCTCGGTCCTGGCGATGACCTGGGTGGAGACGCGCGTGTAGCGTGCCGTCGTCGACAAATTCTCGTGCCCGAGCAGCACCTGGATGATGCGGATGTCGACCCCGCTTTCCAGAAGGTGGGTGGCGAAGCTGTGCCGGAGCACGTGCACGCTGACCGGCTTGTCGAGGCCCGCCGCGGCGGCGGCCGAACGGCAGGCCGCGTGCAGCACGGTCGGCTCGATCGGCTTGTCCGGGGTCCGGCCCGGGAACAGATACAACGGCGGACGCGTCAGCCGCCAATAGCTCCGCAGAATGCCGAGCAGCAGCTCAGAAAGCACGCCGTAGCGCTCCTTGCCGCCCTTGCCGTGCTCGATGCGCATCACCATGCGGCCGCTGTCGATGTCGCAGACCTTCAGCGCCGCCACTTCGGAAACCCTCAGGCCGGCGGCGTAGGCCGTCGTCAGCGCCACGCGCGCCTTCAGGCTCGAGACCGATTCCAGAAACCGCACGACCTCGTCGGCGCTGAGCACTGTCGGCAGCTTGCGCGGCTCGCGGGCGTAGACGATCCGCTCCGGGATCGTGTCCTGTCCCAGCGTGACGCCGTAGAAAAAGCGCAAAGCGCAGACGACCTGATTGAGCGAGCCCCAGGCGACGCCCTTCGAAGCCAGGTGGACCTGGTAGGCGCGTACGTCCTCCAGTCCCAGCCGATCGGGCGAGCGTCCGAAATGCTGACTGAACCGGGACACCGCATGGATGTAGGATCGCTGCGTCGCGGGCGACAGATTGCGGATCATCATGTCCTCGATCATCCGCCGGCGCAGAGGGCTCATCTCGGCCATCTGAAAACTCCTGTCTGAGAGAGGGCTTTGAACACCCCATCCTCTCAGGCAGGAGGACGCTCAACTAACCTCCACCTCCTCAGACCCCGACCCGCCGCGATAGCGGCTTCGTTCAATCCCACCCGATTCAACCAGGGTGGAAACGGCTCTAGCCGAGACGCCAGACTGTGACCGGTTCGGCGTAGCCGCGCACAGGGAGGGGGCCGAGCGGCAGAGCATCGCCGACGGCGTTTCCCGCCGCGTCACGGACGGCGTCGGAGACGATGAGTTGGGAACCTAACTCTTTGTTGAGGCTCTCGAGGCGCGAGGCCAGGTTCACTGTGTCGCCGATGACGGTATATTCCTTGCGGCGTGGCGAGCCGACGGTTCCAGC
>JAFAKN010000152.1 GCA_019235415.1 Alphaproteobacteria bacterium | reverse complement strand
CCACGAGCCGCGCCGAGCGCGCAAGCTCCTGCTGCATCGCAAGCAGATCAACAAGCTGATCGGCGCCATCCAGCGCGAGGGGCGCACCGTCGTTCCGCTGCAGGTCTATTTCAACCCCAAGGGCCGCGCCAAGATCGAGATCGCGCTGGTCACCGGCAAGCAGGCGCACGACAAGCGCCAGGCCATCAAGGACCGCGACTGGCAGCGCCAGCGCGCGCGGCTGCTGAGCGCGCGGCGGTAGGCGTTCGAAGCGATTCAACCACTCTCGTTGCCCGGCAACCCGACGAGCGTCCGACAATAGTGCAGGAATGCGCGTGCCGCCTCATGCGCTTCGAATGCCTCCGATTCCGTCGGATTGTCATCGCCGTAGTCCGACGCAACGCGGAGGTCCTGCGCGCGGTTGAAGCTCCGGCTTAGAGGGCGAGCCTGCTCGCCTTCGTTCCTGGTCAAGTTGGCGAACTGTCCGACAATCGCACCGTGGGTCTTTGGCGCGCGTCCGGCGCGATCAATGAGGACTGCAGCCGCAGCGTGCAGCATTGCGTAGTAGGAGAGGTGGATGACCGCTTCCGGCGCCAGGGCCGGTGAGTATCGATCAGCCTGATCAAGGAAGCGTTGCGCACGGCCAAGTCGGCGCGTGGCCTCAGGGTTCACGCCGCAATCCCATCCTCATGGAGGTTCTTCAAAAACGAAGAGTCCTCGATCGACCGCGATGCGTCGATGGCTATGGTCTGGAAGTGCGGGCCACTCTCCATCATCAGGTCGAACCCGATGTCCGACAACACCCGACGATCCTGCGGTGTCGGCGGTCCGTCGACGAACACCGCGATGTCCCAATCGGACTCGGGCCTGGCATCGCCACGGGCGCGCGAGCCGTACAGCATGACGCGCACGATCCGCCCCGGCAGCGCACGTTCGGCTCGCCGCTTGAATTCGCGGACCAAAGTCAGGTCGGGCGAGGTCATGTCGCGTTTATACGACATCCGAGAGGCGACTTGAATGCGCAAGCGCCGGCTTCGCAGACGATGGCTACGGCACAACCCTAAAGCGGAATCGCCAGCAGATTGGGGATGTTGAAGGTGTCGCAAACCGCGATTTTCTCGCGGAACCTGAGCTCGTCGTCGGCCAGAGCGATGACGTCACGATACTGGCCAACGCCGAACAGGCGCGTCTGTCCTTCGAGATCCGTCTGGTAGACGGTGTAGCAGGCGGCAACCTCGAACGTGCCGTTGCGATCCGACAGGACCTCGATGTTGGACACGACGTGCCGCGAATAATGGAGGTTGTAGACGTTGGCCTCGCGCAGGCTCCTCACGCGGTCCTGCATCATTGCCCGGCTGTCGCAGAAGAAGATCGCCAGAGGCGGATCGCGGCTGAGATTTTCGCGCGGTATGACCTTGTAGACGCCGCGCTCGACGAACAGGTTCGGCCATTCTTCGAGCCGATCGTCGTCGAGAAGCCGGGCATAACGGTATTCCAACGCGCAGATGGCGCCGTACGCCTCGCTCGTCGCAGCGATCATCTCACGGCTCGGCAGCGATCGGAGACGGGCCCATCAGCCCGGCGTAGTAGCGCCAGAAGGCCCGGATGGTCGCTTCGCCGGTGCGATCCTTGTCGAGATCGGCGTTGAGGCCGCCGAACTCCAGGAACGAGTCTTCGCGACCGTCGCGCACGATGGCGCGCTGGATCAGCTCGATCGCCTCGCTGTCCTCCATTGATATGAGCCCGGCCGGACCGACCAGGTTGGCCTGTTTCAGCCGGGTGTTGGTCATCTCGGCGTCGTCATCCTGGTAGCCGAAATAGGTCCAGTAGAGCTCGAAGTCGTCCGGCGCCTTGGGGCGGATTTGCCGCGTCGCCAGCGTGTTCATGATCTGCTGCACCACCAGGCCGGGGAAGACGCTCGTGATCTGCACCGTCACGCCGTCGTTGAAGTCCGGCCGGCCTTCCAGCAGCGAAGGATCGGCGAGCGAGTAGCCGGCCACGACCTTGTCCTGCTCGACGTTGCCCATCGACGCCTGCCGCCAATCGTCGCCGTAGGTTACGCCGGTGCTGTGTGCCCGCGCGCGGTCGGCGCCGCCTTTGCGCTTCTGGTTGGTGCGATAGAGACCGAAGGTGGCATGGAAGCCGTGCAGCAGGGCCGCGTGGTAGGGGTCGCGCGTGTTTTCGGCATAGAGCTTCCAGTTGCCGCGCACGCGCTGGCGCATATGGCCCAGCACCTTGACCGGCCGCGAGAACAGCCGGTCGATGGCTTCGATGAGCGGCGTGTCGAGATAGTCCTCGAGCGGGGCGGTGCCCGGGCTGAAGGTCGCGAAGATCACGCCCTTGTGCGAGGCGACCCTGAGCTTCTGAAGGCCGTGTTCCTTGGGATCGAAGTCGGCGGCGTAGCCGCCCATGCCGGCGACGCCGCGCCGGTAGGGGACGCCGACCAGCTCGCCGCGCGCGTTGTACGCCCACTGGTGATAGACGCAGCGGTGCTGGCGGACATTGCCGCAGGCCTGGCGCTGCACCGTGGCGCCCCGATGGGCACAGCGGTTGACGAAGGCATGCAGGCTGCCGTCCTCGGCGCGGCTGACGATGATCGGCGTGTCGCCGACGAACGACGTCTTGAAGTCGCACGGCTGCGGGATCTCCGCTTCCAGCGCGACGTAGTTCCAGACCGGACCGCGGAAGATGGTCTCCTGTTCCCGGTCGAAGACGTCCTGCCGGGTGAACAGCTCGAACGGCACACGGCTGCCGTCCTGGGTCGGCCGGGCAATTGCAGGGGCTTCGCTCGTCACGATATGCACCTCTGGCTGGGGATCGCCGCAGCCACGATGCCCGACGGCGACCGCCTCTTCAACAAACCGCTCGGAACCAGTTGGCCTTGTCGACGACACTGAGCAGACGCTGACCGGTGGCGAAGCGGCAGCAGTTCTCGATCAGGATCGCAGCCGGCCACCCGGCCCGCTTGGGAGCCTACGATAGCGCAGGAGCGCGACAGCGGGGCCGCTTTCGCCAAGCACGTCGCCGGATGCGATAGGATGGCTGGCGATTACAGGGGACCAATCGATGAGCCGTTCGTTGCTTCCGTCTTCCTGGTCGCCCTCGCCGGGCGCGCTCCTGCCCGGCGATCCGAGGATCTATGACGGGCCGCGGCTTGCGGTCTGGGGCGCAATTGTGTGGCTGCTCTTCATCACGGTGCGCAGCTGCATCCATCTGCTGGCGCCAGACGGCGGCGCCCATTCGATCGCGACCATCGATATCGCCGTCGCGGGAGGCCAGGACATCGAAGCGATGTTCGGACAATGGGGCGCCACCCAGCTTCAGCTCGCCGCGCTGTTGTGGGTGCTGCTGCTGCGTTGGCGCGGGACGGTACCGCTGGTGCTCCTCGTTTGCGCCGCGGAGCCTTGCCTGCGCGGTTTTGCGCGGCATCTCAAACCCCTCGTAACCGAAGGCACTGCGCCCGGCGTGGCGCTCAACTGGTTGGTGCTGCCGGTGCTTGTTGTGCTGCTCTGGATCTCGCTGTGTCCGGGTGCGACGGTTCGCAGTGGCGGCGGTCGCGACGACTCATAGGGAAACGCTCGATCGCCTCACGCGGTGGAACCGAGAGTGCGGCTGAGGTAGTCCGATCCTGGTTTGGTCTTGGGAGAAACGCGAGCATGACAGCAACTTTGCCGCCGCGCATTTCGGCTGGCGCACGGACACCTTGGTACAGGATCCTCTACGTGCAAGTGCTGTTCGCCATCGCGTTGGGAGTGTTCGTCGGCTGGCTGTTTCCGTCCGTCGCGACGAACGACTGGATCAAGGCGCTGGGCGATGGCTTCATCCGCCTGATCCGCATGGTGATCGCGCCAATCATCTTCTGCACGGTCGTCTCGGGCATCTCCCACATCCAGGACGCGAGCAAGGTGGGTCGCGTCGGCATCAAGGCACTGGTCTATTTCGAGGTCGCCTCGACCTTCGCGCTCATCATCGGACTGGTGGTCGGCAATCTCGTCCCCGTCGGCTACGGGTTTGCGGCCAAGGGGGATGCTGTGGCGGTGGCGGGTTACGCCAAGGAAGCGGCGGCGCACAAACCGGTCGACTTTGTGCTCAACATCATCCCGGAGAGCGTGGTCGGCGCCTTCGCGGAAGGCGACATCCTGCAGGTGCTGTTGTTTTCCATCCTGTTCGGCTTTGCCCTCATGGCGCTCGGCACGCGGGGGGAAAAGCTGCGCGACATCATCGACGAAGCAAGCCATGCCGTTTTCGGGGTGATCGGCATCGTCATGAAAGCCGCGCCGTTCGGTGCGTTCGGCGCCATGGCCTACACGATCGGGAAATACGGACCCGAAGCGCTCGGCAATCTCGTGGGTCTGATCGCGTTGTTCTACGTCACGGCCGCCGTCTTCGTCTTCGGCGTTCTGGGGCTCGTGACGCGCTTTATCGGGTTCAGCATCTTCAGCTTCCTGGGCTACATCAAGGACGAGCTTCTGGTCGTGCTCGGCACCTCGTCCTCGGAGAGCGTGCTGCCGCAGCTCATGCGCAAGCTGGAGACCCTGGGCTGCTCGCAGCACGTGGTCGGCCTCGTGGTGCCCACCGGCTATTCGTTCAATCTCGACGGAACCAACATCTACATGGCGCTCACCACGCTGTTCATTGGCCAGGCGCTCGGCGCGCACCTCGACCTCGAGATGCAGCTGGTCATTCTCGTCGTGGCGATGCTCACCTCCAAGGGCGCGAGTGGCGTCACCGGTGCGGGCTTCATCACGCTGGCGGCGACGCTCGCCGCGATTGATCCAGGCCTGGTGCCCGGCATGGCGATCGTCTTCTCGATCGACAAGTTCATGAGCGAGGTGCGCGCGCTCACGAATATCATCGGCAACGGCGTGGCGACCATTGTGGTCTCGTCGTGGGAGGGCGAGCTCGACCGCGACAAGCTCCGCCTCGCCCTGGAAGGCCGCGTAGCCGCGACAGTGGAGACGGACTGATGCTGCTGAGCGAGGAACAGACCTTGATCCGCGACACCGCCCGCGCTTTCGCGCAGGAGCAGGTGGCGCCGCATGCGCGCGCCTGGGAAGCGGCCGGCGAGATTCCCCGAGCACTGCTCACCGACATGGGCCGGCTCGGCTTCATGGGGATGTGCGTGCCGGCGGAATGGGGCGGCGCCGGCGCCGAAATGGTGTCGTACGTGCTGGCGCTGGAGGAGATCGCCGCCGCCGATGGCGGCCTCTCCACGGTGATGAGCGTCAACAACTCGCCGGACTGCGCCGCGCTGCTGGCCTATGGCTCTACCGAGCAGAAGGAGCGCTGGCTGAAGCCGCTGGCGCGCGGCGAGATCCTGGGCGCGTTCTGCCTGACCGAGCCGCAGGCGGGCTCGGACGCGTCCAACCTGCGCACGCGCGCCGAGCGGCGCGGCAACGGCTGGGTGTTGAACGGTGTGAAGCAGTTCATCACCTCGGGTCGCACCGCGGACATGGCGCTGGTGTTCGCCGTCACAGACGGCGCGGCCGGCAAACGCGGCATCTCCTGTTTTATCGTGCCGACCAAGGCCCCCGGGTACAGAGTTGCGTCGGTCGAGAAGAAGCTCGGCCAGAAGTCCTCCGACACCTGCCAGATCGCGTTCGACAATTGCGCCATCGGGGCCGATGCTTTGCTTGGCACCGAAGGCGAAGGGTACAAGATCGCACTCGCCAACCTCGAAGTCGGCCGCATCGGCATTGCCGCCCAGGCTGTCGGCATGTCGCGTGCGGCTTTCGAGGCGGCGCGGGCATATGCCGGCGAGCGCGAGGCGTTCGGGACCAAGATCGTCAACCACCAGGCCATCCAGTTCCGCCTGGCCGACATGGCGACCAAGATCGCGGTGGCCCGTCAGATGGTGCTGCATGCGGCAACGTTGCGCGACGCGCGCCGGCCATGCCTCACCGAGGCCGCAATGGCCAAGCTATATGCCTCGGAAATGGCCGAGGAGGTGTGCTCGGCCGCAATCCAGATTCACGGCGGCTACGGCTACGTCTCGGACTACCTGGTGGAGAAGATCTGGCGCGATGTCCGGGTGTGCCAGATCTACGAGGGAACCAGCGACGTCCAGCGCATGTTGATCGGCCGGGGTCTGGCGGGGCTTTAGCGCCCGTCTTCCGCTTGTTCCCCCAAGCACCTCGTGTAAAACTCACGACGTGTGAACCAGCCGCAAAAGCGGCGCGGGGAGAGTAGGGGGAGCGGGCACGGATGGTGGGACGTGCGCCGTAGGAACGGAACCGTTTTGATGCTTGCAGCCGCGCTTCTCGCGGCGAGCAGCATCGCGATCGCAGGCGACAAGGACCGGTCCATCGAGCGGCCGCCCAACCCGCCACCGATGCGCATGCTCCATATGCAGACCGCCTTCAATCCAGCCCTGCCGGGTTCCGGCGAGGCGGTCCGGCTATTCGCCAAATCCGTCAAGCAGATGTCGGACGGGTCGCTGGCCATCAAGATCATCGAGCCGGGCCGCGTGGCGCCCTCTGCCGATATGCTCGACGCCGTCGTGTCGGGCGACCTCGAAGCTGCCTTCACCTGGTCGGGCTATGACGTGCCCAAGGCACCCGTGTTCGGCGTGTTCGCCACAGTGCCGTTCGGCCCCGGCCCCGAGGATATGAGCTCATGGCTGCTGGAGGGCGATGGCGGCCGCATCCTGCGCGACGCTTATAGCAAGCTCGGCGTTGCCGGCGTGCCGTGCGGCATCCAGGGCGGCAAGGGCGGTGGATGGTTCCGCAGCGACCTCAACACCGTGGAGGACTTCAAGGGCCAGCGCCTGCGCTTCGGCCGGCTTGCGGCCGAAGTGGTGTCGCGGCTTGGTGCTACGGTCGTGCCACTGCCGCCGGGCGATTTCTTCTACAAGCTGCAGCAGGGGCAGGTGGATGGCGGCGAGATGTCGACGCCTTCGATCGACGCCGCGCTGGGCTTCGACAAGCTCGGCCTGCCTTACTACATGCCGGGCTGGCAGCAGCCCTCGGCGGTGCTCGCCTTCATCATGCGCATGGACAAGTGGGAGGCGCTGCCAGCGCCGCTGCGCGTGCAGATCGAAACCGCCTGTCGCGCCAACATCGCCTGGATGCTGAGCCGCTCGCCGCACCTGCAGGGGCTGGCGCTGGAGAAGCTCAAGGCGGCCGGAGTGACCATCAAGCCGTGGCCGGCGCCGATCATGGCTGCGTTCCGCCACGAGGCCGACATCGTGCTCAAGGAGCAGGCCGACCACGATGCGGATTTCGCCGCCGCACTCGCCAACCAGCGCGCCTTCATCAGCCAAAGCGTCGACTGGCGGACCCTGTCCAGGCTGCCCTGACCTTCTCCTCCCCAGCGCGGAGCCCGCGCTGGGGAGGTGTCGGCGTTATGCGCCGACGGAGGGGGCAAGGCTCATCATTTCATGACCCCTCCGTCGCCGTAAGGCGGCGACACCTCCCCAAGCTTCGCTTGGGGAGGAAGCTTGAACCGCGACGCGCGTCCGGGCAGGTTGCGCCCGGCATGACGATCCTTACTTCGCAGGTCGATACCCGCTCCGATACCTTCAAGCGCAACGCCGAGGCGATGCGCGCCCTGGTCGAGGACCTGCGCCAGCGCACGGACAAGGTCCGCCTGGGCGGCGGCGAGGACTCCCGCAAGCGACACGTCGCACGCGGCAAGCTCCTGCCGCGCGAGCGCGTGCGGGCGTTGCTCGATCCCGGTTCGCCCTTCCTCGAGCTCTCCCCTCTGGCGGCGCTCGACATGTACGACAACGAGGCGCCGGGCTCGGGCGTGATCACCGGCGTGGGGCGCGTCAGTGGCGTCGAATGCGTGATCGTGTGCAACGACGCCACCGTAAAGGGCGGCACCTACTATCCGATGACGGTGAAAAAGCATCTCCGCGCCCAGGACGTGGCGATGGAGAACCGTCTGCCCTGCATCTACCTGGTCGATTCGGGCGGCGCCAACCTGCCGCAATGGCCCGAGGTCTTCCCCGACAAGACCCACTTCGGCCGCATCTTCTACAACCAGGCCAACATGTCGGCGATGGGCATCCCGCAGATCGCCGTCGTCATGGGCTCGTGCACCGCGGGTGGCGCCTACGTGCCGGCGATGAGCGACGAGACCATCATCGTGCGCAAGCAGGGCACGATCTTCCTGGGCGGCCCGCCGCTCGTTAAGGCGGCGATCGGCGAGGTGGTGAGCGCGGAGGAGCTGGGCGGCGCCGACGTCCATGCTCGCACCTCGGGCGTCGCCGACCACTATGCCCACAACGACAGCCATGCGCTCGGCATGGCGCGGCGCATCGTGGCCAACCTCAATTGGAGGAAGCAGCCGTCGGCGTCGCTAATCGAGCCGCGCGAGCCGAAATATCCCGCCGAGGAGCTGTACGGCGTGGTGCCGCCCGACAGCCGCACGCCTTACGACATGCGCGAGGTGATCGCCCGCCTGGTCGATGGCAGCGAGCTCGACGAGTTCAAGCACCTCTACGGCACGACCCTGGTCACCGGATTCGCGCGCATCTGGGGCTATCCGGTAGGGATCATCGGCAACAACGGCATCCTGTTCAACGAATCGGCGCTGAAAGCCTCGCATTTCATCGAGCTGTGCGGCCAACGCGGCATCCCGCTGCTCTTCCTGCAGAACATCACGGGCTTCATGGTCGGCCGCAAGTACGAGGCGGGCGGC
>JAFAKN010000060.1 GCA_019235415.1 Alphaproteobacteria bacterium | reverse complement strand
GATTTTCGAGTCGGTGTACCAATGCGCGGGCAAAGATATGCCCCGGTCGAGATCGGCCAGCAATTCGTCGGGTGTCTCTTCTGAGAACAACATGATCGGCTCCAATTGTACCTTCACCTAGCTTGTCAACGGCCAAAAGGTCCTGCGGCGTGCGTGGAGGACGCGACGGGAGCTCCCAATCAGCGTAGCGATCGCCCATGTCAGGAACGAGACGGACTTTGTAGGTCGCGTTTGCGCAATTGAGCATCTCGCACCGGCATCGAGGCCGCAGGCGACGCCATCGAGCGTGCGGAGCGACCCCCCCTATCGCACCCTTGTGGATGTCTGCGGCTCGTTCACGGTGGCCGACGCGGTCAAAGCAGCGGATGTCATGCACGCTGCCTGGCTCGGCACTTAGACAAATTGGCGGCAACGACGCCTCTGTCCTAGCCCTCGTCGAGGTAGAGGCTGGGCGCGTGGGCGCGGACGGCGGCGGCGGCGCGGCGGTCGACGTCGCGGTAGGCGCTGAGCTCGGCGATCCGCCGGTCGACCTCGGGCATATCGCGCCGCGCGCCGAACATGGCCTTGTGCTCGACCAGGCAGCGCAGCTCGAACATCGGTAGCCCAACCATGCGCGTGCACTCGAGGCCGAGCTCGAGGCTGATCTCCGCCTGCTTGAGATCCTGCGGGCGCCGGTCGCGGATGATCAGGGCCTGCACCCGGCGCACTTCCGGCTCGACCCATTTCGAATCGCTGGCCATCGCCTCGACGGCGCGGGCGCAGGTCGCCTCGGCCGCCTCGAGCTGGCCGTGCCGGCGCTGCGCATCGGCCAGCATGGCGAGATAGCGCGCGAGGCCGAGGCGGCCGAGCCCGGCCGCCGATTCGGCAGCGGCGATCGCCCCGTCCATGACGGCAATGCCCTGCTCGAAATCGGCACGCTGGCACAACGACCAGCCGACGAACGCCTTGCCGACGGTGAGGAACGGGTCGAGGCCGTGCTTCTCCGACACCGCCGTGAGGCGACGGGCGGCGCCCATCAGCGCGTCGGTCGCGCCGCTCATGCCCAGGATCACGCCGACATAGCTCAGCGCCAGCGCCGTGGAATGCGCGTGGTTGAGCTTTTCGGCCAGCTGCAGCGCGTCCAGCGCCCCCTGCAAGCCGACGTCGATCTCGCCCAGCAGGAAGTTGGACAGCCCGAGCAGGCAACGGCTGTGGACCTCGAGGTTCTGGCCGAACATGTGGGTCGCCGCCTCGTCGCGCTCGGCCGAATAGAGCTCGAGCGCGCGCTGGCAATGCCACTTGCCCTTGCCCAGCTCGCCCTGGTGCAGGTAGCCCATGCCGGCGAGGCGGTGGCCGACGACCAGCGCCGAAGCGTTCGACAGACGGCCGGCGAGGGAGAGGAAGCGCTCGGCAAGCGACACTGCTTCCGCGGTCCGCCCGCGCGCCACCAGGAAGGTGAACTGCCCGAACATGAAGGGGAAGACCAGCGAGGACGGCTCGCCCCGCAGGCTGAGCTCCATGCCGCGCTCGCAGCATTCGGAGATCTCGTCCGAGGCGCCGCCCTTGGCGCCCGAGAGCGGGCCGATCAGCGCCGTCTGCAGGCCGAGCTCCAGCTCATGGCGCAGGTGCGGGTCGGCGATCTCCTTGAGCAACGCCAGGCCGCTCCTGACATGGGCGATCGCCTCGACGAGCGCCGAGCGGCGGCTGGCCCCCGCCGCCGCCTCGAGCCAGGCCTCGATCGCCTCGTGGGCACGGCCGGCCTGGGTCAGGTGATGGGCCATGACTTCGGGGATCACCGGCTCAGCGTTCGAGCGCTGCTTCAGGAGCCCGGCGATGTTGGCGTGCATGTCCCGGCGGTCGGCATGGACCATCGATTCGTAGGCGACGCGCTGCAGCAGGACGTGGCGGAACTCGTAGGTCGTCGTCCCGTCGGCCAGGCGCCGGCGCAGGATCTCGCCGGCGACCAGCGCCTCCAGCGGCTCGAGCACGCGCAAGGTCGTGTCGTCGAGCAGCGAGCCCAGGAAGTCGGCGCTGAAAGAGCGGCCGATGCAGGCGGCCGCCTGCACGACCCGCCGCCCGCCTTCCAGGCGATCGAGCCGCTCGGACATCATTTCGCCCAGGGTCAGGGGCAGCTCGCCGCGACTGGCGGCCTTGCCGCCCGAGCGCGAGCTCTGGCTGATAAGCGACAGCACCATCTGCTCGATGAAAAGCGGGATGCCGTCGCAGGCCGCCACGGCGCGCGACAGCAGGTCGTCCGAGACCGCCTGCGCCCCCGGAACCGACTTCGCGAGCTGCAGACATTGCTCGCGCTCGAGCTGCTCCAGCGCGATGACGTGGTCCGGCTCGGGCAGCGTCGGGTTCCGAGGAAACGAGCGGGTGGTGAGCAGCACCAGCACCGGCGCGTTCGCCAGCTGCTCGACGATGCGCGGCAGCAGCTCGGCCGACGACGGATCGAGCCAATGCGCGTCGTCGATCCACAGGACCGTCGGCTTCTTGCGCACGAGCTGGCCGAACAGCCAGGTCAGGAAGGCGAACTGCGCCTGCTTCACGGCCAAAGGCGTGGGCGGCAGCGAATTGGGCAGCGAGGCCTCGGCGAATCCGAGCAGGTTCGCGAGGATGGCGGCGTTCTCCGGCGTATAGGCGTCGAACCGGCTGAGGTACGACGAGATCTTGGTCATGCGCGCGGCGTCGTTGTCCTCGGCCGACAGGGCGACGCGCAGCCAGAAGAAGCTGGCCACCGCATAGAGCGGTGCCGTGGCGAACAATTCGAGGCAGTTGAGCCGCAGCACCGTCGCACCGGAAAGCGGCGGCCGCTGGCAGAAATCCTGGACCAGCCGCGTTTTGCCGACGCCCGCCTCGCCCACGACCTGCACCATCGTGCAACGCGATTGCTGGGTCGCGCCGTGCCAGTACGACATCAGCTGCTCGGCTTCCCGCTCGCGTCCGACCATCTGCGTCGCACCGCGCCGCATGCGACCGGCGGTGCGGCCGGCGGCGTAGCGCGGGCGCACCACGCGGTGAAGCGCCACGGTACGCGACAGGCCGCGGACGCGCCGGTCGCCCAGCGGTTCGGAGTCGAACAGCCCGTCGATCAGCTCGAGCGTCTCCTTGGTCACCACGACCGAATCGATCGGCGCCTCTTCCTTCAGGCGGGCCGCGAGGTTCACGGCTTCGCCGACGACACCGTATTCGCGGCGGCCGGCGCTCAGCGTCTCCGGCCCGATGACCAGCAGGCCGGTATGCACGCCGATCCGAACCGACAGCCGCTCGATGGATCCGCTGTAGGTCCTGGCCTCGATCTCGGGGACGCGCTTGACCAGCTCCAGGGCACCGCGCACCGCGCGCTCGGCATCGTTCTCGTGCGCGGTCGGATAGCCGAAATAGACCAGGATGCCGTCACCGCTGTAGGCGGCGACGAACCCGCCATATTCCTCCATCGCAGTCAGCGCCAGACGCTGGTACCTCAGCTGCAGTTCGCGGAGGTCTTCGGGATCCATGTTCTCGGAAAGCTGCGTGTACCCCACCAGATCGCTGAACACGATCGTGAGATACCGGCGCTCCCGGCCGACCGGCGGGCCTGGACTGTCGACTGCGATGCTCACGCCATCCCCGGTTCGCGCGCACATCCTGCCCTCTCCAGACCTTGGCATTCGTAGGCGCTGGGTCAATCTCTACACCGTAGGCGTCAGTTTGCAACCCTTCGTCCCGGCAGCAAACCATGCAGATCCTGCTGGTTCCGATGCGCGAGTCCGCGCTCGCAATTTGCACCGCGCCGCAAGGTGTTGCCGGAAAGACCTAAAGCGGCGTGAGACGGAACACGGGCTGGGTATCGGGCAGCAGGGTCACGCGCCCGACGGCGGAGGGCGCCGGGTCCGCCAAGCTGATCCGGTAACGGCCGAGCAGGCAACGCAAGATCACCAGGATCTCCATCGTCGCGAACGCCGCCCCGATGCAGACGCGCGGCCCGCTGCCGAAGGCCATCCACGCCTTGGGCAAGGTGATCCGGCCGGCCTGCAGGAAGCGGCCGGGGTCGAAGCGATGCGGATGCGGCCACAGGGCGGCATGACGATGCACCAGCCACGGCGCGATGATCACCGCAGCGCCGCGCGGAATGACGAAATCGCCGATGCGATCTTCCTGGCGGGCTTCGCGGGCGATGATGTAGGCCGGCGGATAGAGACGCAGCGATTCGTAGAGGAACGCCGTCGCGACCCGGCTGGCACGCAGCGCCGCGAAATCGGGCGGCGCGTCGATCGGGCCTTGGCACAGTTCCCGGCGCACCGCCTCCTGATGCTCGGGGAACAGCGCCAGCATCACCGCGGTCCAGTACAGGCCGAGCGCGGTGGTGGCGAAGCCCGCCGCCAGCATGGTGCCGATCTGGTCGACGATCAGCGCCCGCGGCAACGGCGCGCCTGACGCGCCATCCCGCGCCGCGCGTAAAAGGTCGAGCATGTCGCGCGCCTGCTCGACGTCGTCGATCGGCGGCCGCTGGTCCAAAAGGCCGCCCACCCAGGCGCGCCAGCGCGCGCCGACGTCGAGCCGTTCCGCCGGCTGGGCGATGTTCTTCCAGGCGAGCAGCGCGACATAGTCCTGCCAGCGCAAAAGCGCGCCGGCGCTTTCCGCCTGGCTCGCGAAGTCGGCCAGCTGGGCGGTGCGCGTCTCATCCTCGATCGACAGCATCGAGCGGGCGATCACCGCCAGGGTCAGGCGGCGGAAGTCGACTAAAAGATTGCGCTCGGCGACATGCCCCTTTTCCATGCCGTTCAACCAGCTCGCGACATGGGCGTCGGCCGTGACGTGGAACGCCGGCACCAGGCGATCGATGTGCCGCGGCTGGAAGACGGGGATCAGCTGGCGGTGCTGCTGCTCCCACTCCGCGCCCTCGGCCAGCACCAGTCCACGACCGACGATGGGCTCGAGCAGGCGTTGCGCCAGCACGTTGGGCTGGTAGCGGTCGAGGTGGGTGTTCAGAACGTGGTTGATGTCGTCGGGATCGCTGAGCACGACGAACTGCCGGCCCAGCCGGCGAAAGGTCACGCGCAGCTGCAAGTAGGCGTCGGCACTGAAAGCCGCCAGCAGGTCCGAGCGAAAGGCGCGCAGCAGGCGGAGCGTGCTGACCTCGGCCGGGGGACGGATCGGCGGCAGCGGATTGGCCGCGTCCACATCCAGGCGCAGCGCCGCAGCTTCGGGGATCGCCATCTCCGCTGAAGTCATGTGCCGGCCCTACGCAACAACGCCGAGTGGACGCGCCCCTCGCGCCTTGGGTTTCGCGGCCGGCACATAGGCCCTCAGCCACTCCGCCGGCCGGCCATCGGCGTCGGTCAGGGCGATCGGCTCGAAGTAGCGCTCGACGTCCTCGGCCGAGATGTCGGCCGGCCGCTCGAAATACTGCGGATCGAGCGCATTGTCGCCGGCCCGGTAGGTCCGCCCCATCGAGGGCGAGGTTTTAGACCATACGAAGCAGTGCAGGTTGGCCGCGGCGATGACGTACCAGCGGATCGGGTCCCAGCTGCCGCAGTGCGCGATGCGGCGCAGCGTCTTCAGCAGAATGCGCCAGCGCCCGACGATGACCCACGGCCGGCGGAACAGGTTCTCGATGAACTGCACGACGCGCTGCGGCTCGTCGGCGAGATTGGCGTGGCAGAGCGATTCGCCGTCGAGATCGCGCAGCCTGAGGTTGGCCGCGAGATTGCCGGCCAAAAGCTCCTCCCAGAAGGCCTCGGTGCCGGCGAGTGGCGCCACGACGCTGAGGTAGACGGGCATCGGCAGGCGCGGCTCGCGGGCGATGAAGCGGATCTGCTCGGCCATGCGCTCGGCCGACTGCTGCCTCGGATCGAACAGGTAGCCATAGCCGATGCCGATGCCGAGCCCTTCGGCGTAGGCGACGTCGTCCAGCACGTTGCGCTTCTGGCTCAGGTTCTGCTTCTTGTTGTAGGCGCGCAGCATGTTCTCGTCGAACGATTCGATGCCGGCGAACAGCGTCATGCACTTGGCTTCGGCGAATTGCCGGATCAATGCACGGTCGGCCAGCACGTTCTGCGTCACCAGCGCCGCCCAGCCGCGGATCCGCCGGTCGGCGCGCATCATCTCGCAGACCTTCAGCATGTAGGAGCGGTCGTCGGAGAAATTGTTGTCGAGAAAGATGATCAGGGGAAACCAGCGGCGAAAGCTTCTAGGCGGGGCGGTCGCGAGCGCATTGTCGATGGCGCGCCTGACCGCTTCCAGATCGTACGTCGCGTGGTCGCCGACCTCGGAGGGGATCACGCAGAACTTGCACTTGAAGCTGCAGCCGCGCGAGGATTCGACGAGATGGACGCTGGGACTGATGCCGCTTCTCGCCAGGACCGAATAGTCGACGTCGTAGTTCGAGATGGTCTTGATGGGCGAGCGGTAGATCGGCCTCAGGGTGCCGCGCTCGAAGTCGGCCATGACCTCGCGGGCGCTGTCGACGCCGCCTGAGCACACGACGTCGAAGAACCGGGTGGCGAACTCGGGGAACAGGGTGCAGACGCTGCCGCCGGCCACGACGATCGCGCCGCCGCGACGGAAGTGGAACGACAGTTGTCGCATGCGGTCGAAGTCGGGCTGCAACCCGCTCAGGAAGACGACGTCGTAGCGCTCTTTGCGGCTGAGCGTATCGTAGGGTCCGTGCCAGTCCTCGTGGTAGAGCATGACGTCGTAGCGCTCGCGGTCGATCAGGGAGGCGACGTGCAGGCCGGCGATCGGCTGCATGACGTAGCTTGAGCGACGCTTGATGCGCCCCGGGCGAAGATGCGTGCAGACGACGAGGACGCGACGCTTGGCGGAAGGCCCGGCGGCGCCGGGCGGCCTCGGTTCGGCCGAGGCAGTGTCTGGTATCATGAACTGAGCATCATGAACTGCGGGGCATTGATTGAAGCGGTTTCACGCGACGAATATAGTCCTTGAATGCATGGCGAACGAAGTTGAATTTGACTATCGCCATGCTTCCGAAAGGTAGCAAGCGCCTTTTGCACGTTTTGCGGAGATTTGGATGACTGATCGCACTGTCGCCGGTGTCGGCGCTGCCGACGGGCGGTCCGTTCGGCCTCGCTCCCGGTTCGCCGACCGAATCCTGGACCGGCTGGCGGACGCCAAGACGCCGTTCGAGATGGTGTTTCCCGACGGCAGCCGCCGGCAGTTCGGCGCCGCCGCGCCGAGCTTCACGGTGACCTTGCGCGACCGGCAGGCGCTGCGGGCGGTGGCCAGCATGGACGAGGGCCGGGTCGGCGATGCCTATGTCGAGGGCCATATCGACTTCGACGGCGACATGCTGCGGCCGTTCGAAATTCGCCGATCTATGGGCGATCATCACTACCTGGTCGCGGCGTGGCGGTTCCTCCAGCCGCTGCTGTTCGGCCAGGTGCGCACCAACCGGCGCGCCATCGCCGATCACTACGACATCGATTCGGCCTTCTTCCTGAGCTTCCTCGACCCGACCCATCCCGCCTACACCCAAGGCGTGTTCGGTTCGCCCGACGAGTCGCTCGCCGAAGCGACGCGGCGCAAGTTCGAGTACTGCTTCGAGAAGCTGCAGCTCAAGCCCGGCGATCGCGTGCTCGAGATCGGCCCCGGCTGGGGCGCCTGGTTCGATTATGCTGCGCGGCGCGGCGTCAGCTGCACCGGCCTCACCATCTCGAAGGAATCGGCCAACTTCCTGCGCCGCCGCGCCGACGAGCTGGGACAGACCTGGTCGGTGATCGACTGCGACTTCCTGGCCTACGAGACGAACGAGAAATACGACGCCATCGTCATCATGGGCGTGATCGAGCACCTGCCCCAGTACGGCAAGGTGCTGGCCAAGTTCGCGTCTCTGCTGAAGCCGGGCGGCCGCATCTTCCTCGACGGCAGCGCCTGCACCAAGAAGTACGAGCTGTCGTCCTTCATGGTGAAGTACATCTACGGCGGCAATCATTCCTTCCTGGTGCTGCACGACTTCCTGGCCCACATGGCGAAGACG
>JAFAKN010000702.1 GCA_019235415.1 Alphaproteobacteria bacterium | reverse complement strand
TCCCAGATCTTGAGGATCGCCGGCACGTCGCCCCACGGCGCCCAGCCCTGCTTCACCGCATCGCTCTGCATCACCGTGGTGTAGCCCGAGCCCAGCATCGCATCCTTGGCGAGGTTTATGGCCTGCGTGTAGTTGCCGTCCTTGGTCTTGCCGCCGAGATACTGCAGGAGCTTCCAGGCCCATTCCTTGTCGCGGTTGGCCGAGCACAGGAAGTAGACGTGGGTGACGCCGATCGTCTTGCCCTCGCCGGGCGAGCCGTGAACCTTGACCTTGCCGGCGATCGGCGACTGCGTCGGGTCGTTGCAGATGTTCAGCGTGTAGTGGTGGTTCGGTCCGCGATAAAGGTTCTTGCCGGCGCCGAACGCCTTGGCCGAGCCGACGAACTGCACCTTGAGAGATTCGGGGTCGGCAATGTCGAGGCCCTTCTCGAAAGTGTTGGCCCACCATTTCAGGGTCTCGCGCGCGATCGAGCCTGGGCCGAGCTGATGATTGCCTTGCTTGTCGAAGAACGTGCCGCCCTTGTTCCAGGTAATCTGGTACCAGGTGCCGGGCAGCTGCTCGAGGCCGACGCCCGCCACCCACATGATCGGATAGCGCGACACGCCGTCCTTCTTGGCCTTGACGCAGTGCTCGATGAACTCGTCGTAGGTCGCGAACGGCTTGTCGATCTTGAGCTTCTCCATCATGTCGGCGTAGTAGTTCCACACCCACACCGCCGAGAAGTAGGGCAGGCCCCAGGTCTTGCCCTTGATCGTCGCCACCTGCTTGGTGAAAGGCGTGAAGTCCTTGATGTAGTCGGCGGCGCCCGGCAGATCGTCGATCGGCTCGGCCAGGCCCTGGTTCACGAAGTTGGTGAAGGAGAAGGGCGAGGACTGCGAGACGTCGATCTTCTCGCCGGCCGCGTACATGGTCGCAAGCTTGGTCGGATGGTCGTTGAACGAGGAGATCGTCGAATCGACCTTCACGCCCCAGTCGGCTTCGAACTGCTTGGCGATCTTGGTGTAGATGTCGCCGTAGGTCCAGACGACGAAGTTGACGCGATCGACCTTGCTCTTGGGCGGCACGCTCCAGGGTCCGCCCGATTGGCCGAGCGCGCCACCTGCCCAGCCGGCGAGCCCGGCTCCCGCGGCCGCTCCCAAGACCCGCCGTCGGCTCAACTCCCACTTGCCCATAAGGTCGTCTGTCATGCCGTCCCCCTTTTGCCCTTTCCCCCCGGAAGTGACAGCGAACCCTATCACCACGCCGAACGTCGACACAAACCACACGGAGCAAAAAGCAGGCCACGCTTCGCCCAGGATTGCGTCGACGCCGCCTGGCGCCGGCGGCACACTCGAAGCCGCCGTCTCCTCCACAATCTCCCGCCAACAGGAAACGCCCAAAGGAGCGAAATATGTCGAGCTTTGCTTCCTATCCCAGCCTGCGCGATCGCGCCGTGTTCATCTCCGGCGGCGGCTCGGGCATCGGCGCCTCGATGGTCGAGCATTTCTGCGAGCAGGGTGCCAAGGTTGCCTTCGTCGACATCGACGAGCCAGCCGCCAAGGCGCTGGTCGCCAAGATCGCCGGCGCCGGCCATCCGGCGCCGCTGTTCCACAAGTGCGACGTTCGCGACATCGCCGCCTTCCAGGCTGCGATCGGCGAGCTGGCCGGACGCCTCGGCGACTTCACGGTGCTGGTCAACAGCGCCGCGCGCGACGATCGCCACGGGCTCGCCGAAGTGACGCCGGCATTTTGGGATGAGCGCATCGCGGTCAACCTGCGGCACCAGTTCTTCGCCATCCAGAGCGTCGTGCCCGGCATGCGCAAGGCCGGCGGCGGTGCGATCGTCAACTTCAGCTCGGTGAGCTACCACGCCATGACCGACAGGCTCTCGGTCTACCAAGCCGCCAAAGCGGCGGTCGAGGGGCTGACGCGCGGGCTGGCGCGCGAGCTCGGGCCCGACAAGATCCGTCTCAATTCGATCACGCCGGGCTGGATCATGACCCAGCGACAGATCGACCTCTGGCTCACGCCCGAGGCCGAGGCCGATCTCATGAAGGCGCAGTGCCTCAAGGAAAAGCTCTATCCGCCGGACATCGCGCGCATGGTGCTGTGGCTCGCGGCCGACGACAGCCGACTGGTGACGGCGCAGAACTTCTTCGTCGACGGAGGCCGTGCGTGACGGCGATCGCCGCCTCGCTGCCCAGCCGCGCGCATCGCGCGTGGTGGGCGGCGACGCATCATCTGTTGCCGCCGGTGTTGTACTTTCTCATCAGCTTCAACCTGATCTCGCTCACCACGCGTCTGCTGAACTACGACCACGACTGGCTCGACGTGACGTCGATCGTGATCGCCAGCACCACGGCCCTGGTCGTGGCCAAGGTCGTGCTGCTGGTCGATCGCGTGCGGATCATCGACAAATTCCGCGGCGCGCCGCTGATCCAGCCGATCCTGTACAAGTCGCTGTTCTATTCCCTGGTCCTGCTGGTCGTGCGCTTCGTCGAGCGATGGATCGACTACTCGATCGACGCCGGCGGGCCAGGGGCCGGCTTCGAGGTCCTGTTGGCCCGGATGGACTGGCACCGCTTCATCGCCGTCCACCTCTGGATCTTGTTCTGCTTCCTGGTCTACGTCGCGGCAACCGAGCTCGGCGCGCTCACCGGCGAAGGCCAGCTCCTGCGCCTGTTTTTCCGTCACCGCTCGCGCCAGCACCGGCTGACGCGCCGCCAGCACGTCCGCGCGCTGATGGAGCTCAGCCGCCTCGCCGAGAACACCCCGCGCGAACGCTTGCTCGATCCCGCCAGCGTCGAGGGCCACCGCCTGATCGCCCTGATGGACGCCCTGCGTAAGCAGCCGGCGACCTCATCTTCTCCTCCCCAACGAAGTTGGCAACGAAGTTGGGGAGGTGTCGGCGTCTTACGCCGACGGAGGGGTCAAGGCTCATGACTCATGACCCCTCCGTCCGCTTCGCGGACACCTCCCCTTCGCGGGATCCGCGAAGGGGAGGTGAAGAAAGGTCAAGGAATCTCGTACACCGCGACTTCGTGGGCGATGCCGCGCAGTGCCTGGTTGTGGGCCTGCGGCTTCGAGCCGTTGTTGCCCAGGAGATGGACGCTGCCCGGATGGTGCACCACCGGCGCCGTCGCCAGGATCGAGCGCGTGGCGGCCAGCCCTTGCACTCGCGAGGCGATGTTCACCGTCTGGCCGAAATAGTCCTGCCGTTCGTTGAGGTTCACGGCGAGGCAGGGGCCTTCGTGGATGCCGATCTTGAGCAGCAGGTCCTCGCGGCCGTGCGTCTGGTTCAGCCGCCGCATCGCCTCGCGCATGCGCAGCGCGGCGCTGAGCGCATGATCGGGCGTCAGGAAAGTCGCCATCACCGCATCGCCGATGGTCTTGACCACCGCGCCGCCTTCGCTGGCGACGATCTCGTTCAAGGTCCGGAAGTGCTCGCGCACCAGGTCGAACGCGACCAGGTCGCCGACCCGCTCGTAAAGCTCGGTCGAGCCCTTGAGGTCGGTGAACAGGAAGGTGAGGCTGGTGATCTTCAGCCGCTGGTCGACGTCGAGCGTGTCGGTACGATAGATGTCGCGGAAGGTCTGGTTGCTCAGCAGCCGCTTGGCCGTCAGGTACGGGCGCCGCTTGCCGAGCAGGTCGTTGAATGCGGTGTCCACCACCCACACCGCAGGCACCACGCGCGAGCTGGTGCGGTTGTCGAGCGACAAGCGCAGCGGGCCCGGTCTCAAAGTCGCCGTGCCGGTGGTGGCGGCGCGCACGTTGTTGAACACCAGGCTGAGCGTCTGGCGCTCGGTCGTGGGCTCGCCCTTGACCTCGATGAACTGCGCGGTATGGGTGACAGGATCGAGCACGATCACGAACTCGGCTGGCAGCTGCAGCGACAGCAGCGCCTTGTCGCCGGGCGGCAGCTCGACGGCATCGAGCGACAGCCGTTGCATGACCTTGTCGAAGTCGTCCCCGGGCAGATCGGAGCCGGTGCCCCAAAAGACCTGGCGATAGTACTCCCACACCGGCAACGCGTCGGGATCGTGGGCGGCGATGCGGCGGACACGCGGGCTGACCGTGAAGCTCACCTCGACCATGTCGTCGAGCGTGGGCTCGTTGTCGAGGTTGCAGAACGCGCAGTGGTAGGCGTTGGAGCGCACGGTGCGCAGCGAGGTGTTGGCGTCGAGCACGCCGCCGCAGCTGGGACACAACACGTTCCACGACATGTCGAACAAGCCGATTTGCGCCGCGTGCAGGAAGGCGGTGATGACGCGCTCCTCCTCCAGTCCCTCACGGCGGGCGAAGTCCAGCGCGTTGATGCGCGTCAGCGCCCGGTCTGGTCCCTTCTCGACCAGGCGCTCCATCGCGGCCACGCAATCCGCGTCGGCCGATTGCCGCAACATGGCGAGCGGGGGTTGGCTCTGGCTCATGATCCTAGACCAGCAAGAACATGGGGCCGGGCTATGACCGTTCAAGGACGGTGTCGTGTCCCCGGCCGATTGTCTACAGGCTGTTGCCGGCAATCCACGCCGCGATCAGGCCGGCGAGCTCGTGCGGCCGCTCGAGTGGCGCCATGTGCCCGCAATCCTCGATGACCTTGAAGCTGGCATGGGGAAGATGGCGGGCCATGCGTTCGGTCTCGGCGAGCTTGCGCAGGCGGTCCTGGCGGCAGGCCACGACCAGGGCCGGGCACGTGATCCGCTCCAGGTCGGCATAGCCGTCGCGGCGCACCAGGGCTGCTTGGCGGGCCCGCACGTCCCGGCCGAGCCGCTGTTGCATGCCGCGCAGGCGGCCGATCAGGACCGGGTCGTGCTCGCGGTCGGGGTGCAGGCCGGGCGCGCCGGAGGTCGCGCGCGGCGGCCGGGAGCCCGGCCCGTAGCCTTGCTGGCGCTGCTTGCGTTCCTCGTCGGAATAGCCGCGCGCGGAGGAGGCGACGAAGGCGATGCCGCTGACGCGCTCCGGTGCCATCAATGCAAGCACGCGGGCCACGAAGCCGCCCATCGAGAAGCCGACCAGCACGAAGCGGTCGGGCGAGGCGGCCAGCACGCGCCGGGCCATGCCCTCCAGCGTGCTGTCCTCGTAGACGTTGCCGTAGTGGATCTCGCCCAGCTTCTCGAGGTCCGGGACCATGTCGGTCCACAGGTCGCGATCGCACATGAAGCCGGGCAGCAGGACGAGAGGGCGCACGCGCTCGGCTACTTCTTCAGGGCCTGCAGGATCTTCGAGGAGTTGGTCACGAACCCGAAGCACTGTTTGACGTTCCACAAGGTGGCCTGGGTGCAGAAGTCGGGCGAGTTGGTGGCGCAGCAGTCCTCGACCAGGAGGCAGCCGTAGCCCAGGAAGCTGGCGTCGGTCAGCGAATGCAGAACGCACTGGTCGGTGTTGACGCCGGTGAACAGGATCGTGCGCGTGCCGAGATTGCGCAGGATCGAATCGAGCGGCGTGTCCCAGAAGCCGCTGATGCGGTGCTTGTCGACCCTGATGTCCTGGGGCTGCTGCTCGAGCTCGTCGACTACGGCCGCGGCCCAAGAGTCCTTCTGCAAAACCGGCGCGCCTTTGCCGGGCAGCGGATCGCCCAGGCCGACACCGGTGCCGGTCCGCTTGTAGATGTGGATCTGGTTGGGCGGCATGTTGGCAAGATCGGGTCGGTTGCCCCAGTTGAGCCAGATCACCGGCACGCGCGCGCCGCGCAGCGCCGGCAGCAGCTTCTGCAAGGGCTTGATCGGCTTGCGATCCGCTCGCCAGTCGCCGCCGATATGGTCGACCCAGCCGCCTTGGCTGCAGAAGTCGTTCTGCATATCGATGACCACGATCGCCGTTCGCTCGAGGTCGACCGTGACGGTCTGCGGCGCGGCGACGATCCTGAGCGGCCGGGGCTTGGCGGTTGGCGCCGCCATGTCGACCTCGCGGGCGTTGGCTCGCCACACATGACCGGCCCGCGGCGCGCCCAGCGGATGGAGCTTGTTGGCCATGGTTGCGCGGCTCCTTTTGAAATTAGCGTGAATGTCGCGGTATCCCGGGCCGCTGTGATAGCATTGTCACGAGCGGGGCCCACCATCGTTTCAGCCATCGAAGGAGGACCGCGATGCCAGACAACGTTCCTACGCCCGTGACGCAGCCGAGCGCGTTCATGCCCTTCGGCCGCGACTTCGATCAGCTCTTCAACCGCATGCTGCGTGCCTGGTCGTTCGGCATGCTGGAGCCCGCGGCCAACGGCCTGCCGCGGCCGCTGCGCGCCTTCGATCACGCGCCCAAGGTGGAGGTGCAGGAGAACGGCAAGAACTACACCATCAGCGTCGAGCTGCCCGGTCTCGACCAGAAGGACGTGAAGGTCATGATCGAGGGCGATGTCCTCACCGTGTCGGGCGAGAAGCATGTCGAGCGCAGCGACGAGAAGACCCACTATTCCGAGCGCAGCTACGGCAGCTTCACCCGCGCCTTCACCTTGCCGACCGATGCCGACCGCAACGGCATCACGGCCAACTTCGCCAAGGGGTTGCTCACCTTGCACGTGCCCAAGACCAGCGAAGGCCGGCCGAAGGTGAAAGAAATCGAGATCATGCCGTCCTGACGCTCAAAGCCTGAGCGGGCCCACGGCCAGCGCGGCAGCCCAAGCGGCCAGCGCCATCAGCACGAGGCCCGGGACGACATTCAGGGCAAAGGCCTTTCCGCCGGCGCCGATGGCGAAGCCGGATTTGGTGACGGTGTTGGCCGTGAAGGCGGCCAGCACCGGCACGACGGCTTCCGTCGGCTCCAACTTGCCGTCGGCGACGAGGGCGGCGACGGAGACGCCAGCCGAATGCGAATCGGCGAGGCCCGACAGAGAGGCGGCGATCACCACGCCGGCCTCGCCGAACCAGTCGTGCGCCGCGGCGGCCGCGACCAACACCACGGCGAGGATCAATGCAAGGGTGAATGCGGTGCGCAGGCTGAAGGCTTCGCCCGGCGGTTCCTGCTTCTGGGCGGTGTGGCTCAATGCGCGCAAGGTGTAGATGCCGCCGAACAGCGCCGCGGCCAGGGCGGCCGCCAGCAGCGGCGGCCAGCAGGCTTGCAGGGCCGACGGGCTGGTGGCGCCGATCAAGATGGCGAGCTGGGTGACAGTGGCGATCGAAGAGAGGCTGGCGCCGGCGATCGCGGGATAGAGCAACTGCGGCTCCTTCTCGGCCCGTGCACCCATCGCGGCGATGGTGGCGAGGCTCGAGACGAATCCCGAGGCAAGGCCCGCCAGCGGCAACCCGTACTGTGCCCCCAGCGCTCGCACGGCGATATACCCCAGCGCACTCACCGCCATCACCAGGATGACCACGATCCAGATCGTGTGCAGGTTGAGGGCGTCGTAGGGGCCGATCGGATGGTCCGGCAGCAGCGGCAGGACGACCAGGGTGGCGCCTGCGAAAATCAGCAGGCTGCGCAGCTCCTCGTCGGTCAGGACCGACAGCACGAAGCGGTGCAAGGCCGAGCGCGCCGTCAGCAGGACCGCCACGACCACGCCCAGGCCAGCCGCAAAGCTGGGTTCGCTGATCGCCAAGCCGCCCAGCAAGGTGGTGAGCACCAGGGCGGTCGCAGTCGTGATGCCGGGATCGGCGTCGCGCACCCGCCAGTAGGCGAGGCCGGCGAGGGCCGCGACGGCAAGCGCCGCCGCGCCCAGCAACAGGCCACCGCCGACGGCGGTGGCCGCCGCTCCGCTCAGCGAGGCCAAGACGAAGGTGCGCAGGCCAGCCGCCTGGTGGGACGCACTCACCTGCTTGTGGCGCTCGCGGTCGATGCCGATCAGGAGGCCGACGCCGAGGGCGACCAGGAAGCCGATGAGCAGGGAGTGCAACGAGAGCATGGACGGTCCAGGGTAGCGGCCCCATTATTCCCCAACATGTCATGGTCCGTCACGCAAGCGTCTCGGACTTGTAACCCTTCCTTGCTTACGGCTGCCTATGGACCTGCCCATGAGCGTGGCGAGCACGAGTTCGGTCGACCTTGCGCTGGGCGAACGCCGCGCCGGCAGACCACGCCGCTTGCACCTGCTGGGCTTCGCGCTGCTCGCTCCGTCGCTGCTGTTTCTCGCCCTGTTCACGTACCTGCCGGTGGTGCGGGTGGCGATCGAATCGCTCTACGACACGCCGCACGGCACCGGTGCGGCCGCCGCGTTCGTCGGTCTCGGCAACTACGCCAAGGTGCTGTCTGATCCCGCTTTCCGCCAAGCCGCGCTCAACAATCTCGTCTATGCCGTGGGCGTGCTGGCGCCGACCCTGGTGCTGGCGCTCGGTTTTGCGCTCGCCGTGCAGCGCTCCTCGCGCTTCTCGACGGTGCTGCGCACTGTGTTCTTCTTTCCGTCGCTGGTGCCGCTGGTCGCGGCCGCCTCGCTGTTCTTCTTCATCTTCCTGCCGGGTGTCGGACTGCTCGACTACTACCTCGGCAAGCTCGGGATCCGCGGACCGAACTGGTTGGGGGACTCCGACATCGCCCTGTGGTCGGTGATCGGCCTGACGGTCTGGAAGAACGCCGGCTACTACATGCTCTTCTACATCGCCGGCCTGCAGAACGTGCCGCGCGACGCCGTCGAGGCGGCAATGATCGATGGCGCCAACGCCTGGCAGCGCCTGCGCTTCGTCATCCTGCCGGCGCTGGCGCCGACCACCGCCTTCGTCACGGTGATCGCCCTGATCCAGCTGCTGACCAGCGTCGACCACGTGATCGTGCTGACCCGCGGCGGCCCGTCCAACGCCACCAACCTCCTGCTCTATTACATCTTCCAGTCGGCCCACGAGAACTTCGACTACGGCAAGGCGGCCGCCGCGACCTTGATCAGCGTCGCAATCCTGCTCGCAATCTCGTTCGGCTCGCTCCGGGTCATGGAGCGCGGAGCGCGCGGCGATGGGTAAGCTCGAAAAGCACGTGTGGCCGGCCATTGGGGTCGCCCTGCTCTCGGCCATCGCCTTCCTGTGGGCGAGCCCGTTCCTGTGGACGCTGGTCGCGTCCTTCCGGCCCGACAGCGCCGGCAGCGCCGACATGGCCTCGCTGCTGCCCGACCTGCATCCGACCTTGGAGAACTTCCGCAGCGCGCTCGAAAGCGGCTCGTTCGGCGTCTACTACGTCAACACGCTGATCGTCGTGCTGGGTGTGCTGGCTGTGCAGTGCGTGACCGTGAGCCTCGCGGGCTATGCCTTCGCCCGCCTGCGCTTCCCCGGCCGTGACCTCCTGTTCTACGCCTTCCTGCTGCAGCTGATGCTGGTGCCGCCGGCGCTGATCGTGCCCAACCTGCGCACCGTGGTCGATCTCGGCCTCTACGACACGCTGCCCGGCGTCATGGCACCGTACTTCGCATCCGCATTCGGCACCTTCCTGATGCGGCAGACCTTCCGCGCCCTGCCGCGCGACTTCGAGGAGGCCGCCGCCATCGACGGCGCGCCATGGTGGGCGATCATCTGGTACGTGCTGCTGCCGATGGCCAAGCCCGGCCTGATCGCCTTCGCGATCGTGTCGGTGACCACGCACTGGAACGAGTTCCTGTGGCCGCTGATGGTGATCAGCAGCCCGGCCAACCAGACGCTGACCATCGGGCTCGCCGCCTTCACCTTGGGCGCCGAGAGCGGCAAGGAATGGGGCGTGCTGGCGGCCGGCACGCTGCTGGTCATGGCACCGCTGGCAGTGGCCTTCATCGCCTTCCAGCGCCGCTTCGTCGACAGCTTCGTCTTCAGTGGAGTGAAAGGCTAGGAGGCCACATGAACATCGTCGCACGTGTGGGAGCGACTGCGCTTGCTCTTTCGCTGATCGCGGCTGGGCCGGTGTGGGCGCAGACCAGGATCGAGTTCTTCTTCCCGGTTCCTGTCGAGGGCAAGCTGGCGCGCGAGATGACGCGGCTGGTCAAGCTCTACAACGACAGCCAGAAGGAGGTCGAGGTCACGGCGGCCTACACCGGCAGCTACGATGACACCAAGCTCAAGGCGCAGGCCGCCGCCAAGGCCGGCAAGCCGCCGTCGGTCGTGCTGATGAGCGCCAACTTCCTCGTCGATCTCAAGCTCTCTGGCGACATCATCTCGCTCGCCCCCGAGCTGAAGGCGGACGGCACGACGCGCGAGGAGTTCCTGAAGGACTTCTGGCCGGCGCTGCACGCCAACGCCACGGTCGACGGCGAGCTCTACGGCGTGCCGTTCCAGAATTCGACGCCGCTGCTCTACTACAACGTCGACCAGTTCAAGGAGGTGGGCCTCGATCCCAACAAGCCGCCGCGCACCTGGTTCGAGCTGGTCGACGCCGCCAAGAAGCTCACCAAGGACGACCGCTACGGCTTCCTGATGGCCGAGGGCTACGACTATCTCGGCTGGCTGATGGAAACCTTCACGCTGTCCAACGGCGGCCGCTACTACAACGAGGACTATGGCGGCGAGGTCTACTACGACCAGCCTTCCACGCTGGGCGCCGCGCGCTTCGTCGAGGACCTGGTGTTCAAGCACAAGGTCATGCCGCAGGGCGTGACCGAGGCGGGCGGCGTGTCGACCGCGTTCTTCGCGGGCAAGGCGTCGATGGTGCTGTTGTCGACCGGCACGCTGTCCTTCATCCGCGAGAACATGAAGCAGGCCTACAACGTGGCGTTCGTGCCGATGAACGTGCGCAACGCCGTGCCGATCGGCGGCGCCTCGCTGGTCATGTTCGCGGGCCAGAGCGAGGAGAGCAAGAAGGCCGGCTGGAAGTTCATCAAGTGGCTGACCACGCCCCAGACCTTGGGTGGCTGGAGCCGCTTCACCGGCTACTTCGCGCCGCGCAGGTCGTCGTACGACATGCCGGAGATGAAGGAGTTCTTGGCCAAGAACCCCGACGCCAAGGTGGCGCTCGACCAGCTGCCTTACGCCAAGCCGTGGTTCGCGACCTACCAGACCGTAGCCGTGCGCAAGGCGCTGGAGGACGAGATCCAGGCCATGCTGAACGGCAAGAAGAAGGCGGCCGACGCGGTCAAGGACGCACAGAAGAAGGCCGACGAGCTGATGCGGCCCTACGTCGAACAGACTTCGCTGAAGGTGCCGTAACGTCTTCCGGGACGGTAAGCGTCCCTGCTGTCATCCCGAGCGAAGCGAGGGATCTTTCAAGCCGCAGTAAGGATCCCTCGCTGCGCTCGGGATGGCAGAGAAGCGGGCCTGGAGGCCCGCGGTCCGGCAAGAAAAAAGGAGCAAAGGCCATGATGATCGTGCAGATCACCGACATGCACATCCGACCGAAAGGGCGGATCGCCTACGGCCGTGTCGACACCAACGGCATGCTGCGGGCGGCGGTCGCGACGCTCGAGGGCCTGCCGCGCAAGCCCGACCTCGTGATCGCGACGGGCGATCTCACCGACTGCGGCCTGCCGGAGGAATACGAGGAGCTGCGCGACATCCTCGAGCCCTTGTCGATGCCGGTCTATCTCGTGCCCGGCAACCACGACCGGCGCGGCGAGCTGCTCGAGGAGTTCGGCTCGGACGGCTATTTCAAAGGCGGCGACGGCTTCCTGCATTATGTCGTGGCGGGCCATGACGTCCGGCTGATCGGACTCGATACTGTGGTCCCGGGCCAGGGCCACGGCGAGATGTGCGCCGAGCGCCTCGCCTGGCTGAGCGACCGGCTCGAACAAGACAGGAAGAGCCCGACGCTGGTCTTCATGCACCATCCGCCGTTCAGCACCGGCTTGAGCGAGATGGACCGCATCAACTGTCGCAACGGCCCGGCCATGGCGGAGCTGCTGCGCCGGTTCGACAACGTCGAGCGGGTGGTGTGCGGCCATCACCATCGGCCGATCACCGTGCGCTGGGGCGGCACCATCGGTTCGGTGGCGCCCAGCACCGCTCACCAGGTGACGCTCGACCTCCTTCCCGACGACAGCCCGACCACCTTCATCATGGAGCCGCCCGGCTTTCACTTGCATCTCTGGACGCCCGAGGCGGGCATCGTCACGCACGCGGTTTCCGTCGGCCAATTCGAGGGGCCATTCCCGGTCGTGCTGGACTCGGATTACCCTGGAGCCAAGGCAAAGGCGGCCTGACGCGCGAGAAGTGCGTGGCATGGCTCTTGCCTTCTCAAATCGTAGGGAGGCGACGGAACCATGTGCAAGGGCGACGATCCCGGCTGCCACGAGTTCGAGGCCCATCGCCGGCAGTTCCAGGCCGACATGGCGCAGGAGCGCAAGGCGTTCCTTGCCAGCGACTTCGCTCAAAAGGGCCGCGCTGCGGCGTGGGCGGCGGGCGGGCTGTCCTTGTCCGGAGGCGCGATATCGGCAGGACGCTTCCACTATCTGCCGGCCAACGCCGACACCGTGCACTGGGGTTACTTCAGCAGGAACCTCAGGCCGCAGCTTGAGATCGAGCCCGGCGACATCGTCACCATCGAGACGCTGACCCACCAGGCGAGCGACGACTACGAGCGCATGATCGAAGGCGACCCGGGTGCCGAGAGCGTCTATCTCTGGACCAAGGACCGCAAAGCGGTCGCCCGTCGCGGCGCCGGTCCCGGCGACGGCCAGGGGCTGGGCGTGCACATCTGCACCGGCCCCGTGCTGGTGCACGGCGCGGAGCCAGGCGACGTGCTCGAAGTGCGCATCCTCGACGTGACGGTCCGGCCCTGTGCCAACCCGAAGTTCAGCGGCCTCGCCTTCGGCAGCAACGCCGCCGCCAACTGGGGCTTCCACTACAAGGACTTCCTCACGGGCGACACGCGGGAAGTCGTGACCATCTACGAGCTCGACGCGTCAGGCAGCCGCAACTGGGCGCGCGCGGTCTACAACTTCCGCTGGCCTACCGTGGTCGATCCGTTCGGCGTCGAGCATCCGACCATCGACTATCCCGGGCTGCCGGTCGACCACACGAAGACGGTGCGCAACTGGGAGGTGCTGAAGGGCGTGCGCCTCCCGATCCGGCCGCACTTCGGCGTGATGGGCCTGGCGCCCAGGGAAGCCGACGACGTGAACTCCGTGCCGCCGAGCTACACCGGCGGCAACATCGACAATTGGCGTATCGGCAAAGGCGCTTCCGTCTTCTATCCCGTCGCGGTGCGGGGCGCGCTGTTGTCGGTCGGCGATCCGCACGCCTCGCAAGGCGATTCCGAGCTCTGCGGCACCGCCATCGAATGCTCGCTCACCGGCACCTTCCAGCTCGTGCTGCACAAGGCCAACGCGCTCGGCGGCACGCCGCTGGAGGGCGTCGACTTCCCGATGATCGAGACGCGCGACGAATGGGTGCTGCAGGGTTTCAGCTATCCCAACTACCTCGCCGATCTCGGCGCCGCGGCGCAGAGCGAGATCTTTGCCAAGTCGTCGGTCGACCTCGCCATGCGCGACGCCTTCCGCAAGATGCGCCGTTTCCTGATGACCGCCAAGAAGCTCACCGAGGACGAGGCCATCAGCCTGATGTCGATCGCCGTCGACTTCGGCGTCACCCAGGTGGTGGACGGCAACTGGGGCGTCCACGCCATCGTGCGCAAGGACATCTTCCCGGC
>JAFAKN010000498.1 GCA_019235415.1 Alphaproteobacteria bacterium | reverse complement strand
CTACAACCGCGAGCGCACCGGCAAGGGGCAATGGGTGCACACCTCGCTGCTCGAGGCGCAGATCTTCATGCTCGACTTCCAGGCGTCGCGCTGGCTGATCAAGGGCGAGGTGCCCAAGCAGGCCGGCAACGACCATCCCACCGGCATTCCGACCGGCGTGTTCCCGACCGCGGACGGCCACATCAACATCGCAGCCTCCGGCGACAATCTGTTCAAGCGCTGCTGCAAGGCGCTCGGCGCGCCCGAGCTTATAGACCATCCCGAGCACGCGACCGGAGCCCTGCGGTCGCAGAACCGCAAGGCGGTGAACGAGCGGGTCGCGGCGATCACGCGCACCAAGCCGTCGGCGCACTGGATCAAGGCGTTGAACGAGGCAGGCGTGCCGTGCGGACCGATCAACTCGATCGACCAGACCTTCGCCGAGCCGCAGGTCAAGCACCTCGGCATCGCGCGCGCCGTGAAGCATCCCAAGCTCGGCGACATCAAGGTGGTCGGCCAGCCGATCAACCTCTCCGACTTCCCGCAGCCCAAGGAGCTCAAGCCCACGCCCGAGCTGGGACAGCATACCGACGAGGTGCTGACGGGCCTGGGCTACGACGCCAAGGCGATCGACGCGCTCAAGGCCGCGAAGGTGATCTGATGGCGAGGAAGGTCGCGCTGATCACGGGGGCGGGCCGCAACATCGGGCGCGCCTGCGTGCTCGGGCTGGCCGAGGACGGCTTCGACCTCGTGGTCAACGGCTCGCGCGACCGCGACGCTTGCGAAAACGTCGCCCAGGAAGCGGCAAGGCACGGCGCTGCAACGCTGGTCGTGATGGGCGACATCGGCCGCGCCGACGACTGCAAGCACATCGCGGGCGAAGCACTGGCGCGCTTCGGCACGATCGATGCGCTGGTCAACAACGCCGCGGTGCGGCCGGGCGGCGCCTTCCTCGAGATGAGCGAGGCAGATTGGCAGCGCGTGATGTCGGTCGACCTCGAGGCTTCGATTCGCCTCAGTCGCCTGTGCCTGCCCGGAATGCTCGACAAGGGCTGGGGCCGCATCGTCAACTTCACCGGCATGAACGCCATCGCCGGCCACGGCGGCCGCGCCGCGGTCTCGGTTGCCAAGCACGGCGTGTGGGGACTCACCAAGGCGCTGGCCAAGGAGTTCGGCCCCAAGGGCGTCACCGTCAACGCCATCTCGCCAGGGCCGATCGCGCCCGACGACGCGGACCAGAAGAACGATCCCTCCAACGCGCACCGCCGCGAGCTGGTCGCCAAGGTGCCTGTCGGGCGCATGGGCCAACCGCGAGAAGTGGCCGCCGCGGTGCGCCTGCTGGTGTCCGACACGGGTGCCTACATCAACGGCCAGATGCTCCAGGTGAACGGCGGCGCGGCGACCTGAAAGCGGGTTGCAGAAACGCTGTCATCCCGAGCGCAGCGAGGGACCTTTGAGGCCGCAATAAGGATCCCTCGCTGCGCTCGGGATGACAGAAGGGTCGCCTCACTCAGAACGCCAGCTCGCGATTGACCAAGGCTGCCCCTTCGACAAGTGCGCGCATCTTTCCCACAGCCGCCGCGCGGCTGCGCAAGACCAGGCCGCAGTCTGTGCAGGCGGACAATCGCTCGGGCGCAACGTGGTCGAGGCCGCGGCGCAGCCGGTCGGCGACCTCGTTCGCCGTCTCGACGCGCTCTGTCCCGACATCGACCACGCCGAGAAGCACGTCCTTGCCGCGTAGCAATTCGAGCACGCCGATGTCGACACCGGCGGCGGCGGTCTCGATCGAGACCTGGTCGATATCGGTGCCGGCCACCAGGGCGAGACTGTGCTCGTAGTGGCTCCAGTCGCGATTGGCCGCCTTCCAGTCCGTGACCTCCTGACCGCCATAGCCGTAACAGATATGCACCCCAGTCGTCGTGCCCGCTCCTGCGCTGGCGCGCTGCAGGGCCACGATGCCCCAGTCGCGCGCCGCGTCGAGATGGATGTTGAAGCAGGGCTCGTCGAACTGGACGACAGCGGCGCCCGCTGCGGCCAATGCCTTCGCTTCGCAATTCAAGAGATCGGCGAAGATCATGGCGAGGTCTGCGACCGAACCCCGGCCGACCTCGTCGAGCAGGCTGTCGACCAAGGTCATGGGCCCCGGCAAGGTCACCTTGACCGGGCGATCGGTCAGCGCGCGCACGGCGAGCAGAGGCTCGACCAGCACCGGTCCGCGCCATTCAGGTTCGCCGATCAAGCGGGCCACCGGCGTCTCCTTGCGGAAGCGCTGGCCGCGAGTCGGCTTCAGCGCGAGGGTCTCGGTGTCGACGCCGGCGATGCCGTCGAGGAAGCCCCAGACATAGTGGCGCCGTCGCTGCTCGCCGTCCGTCACGACATCGAGCCCGGCCGCGACTTGGCTCGCCACGCAAAGCCGCGTGGCGTCGGCCCAGGCTTCGGCTAGATCGGCCGGCGGCACCTTCCACGCCGCTTGCAGGATGCCAGGCTCGGCAAGCCAGCCCGGCTTGGGAAGGCTGCCGACGATCGTTGCCCTGATAGGACTTGCCCTGATCGGGGTTGCCCGGATCGGCACGTTCACTGGCTCGCCTGCTGAGCGAAGGGGCAGCCGCCTGCGGCCAGCGGGCGGAAGGCTTCTGTGCCGGGCACGGTGGCGATGCGGCGATAGTAGTCCCACGGTCCGCTGCTCTCGCCTGGCGTCTTCACCTGGTAGACGCTGATATCGTAAATCACCCGGCCGTCGGCGCGGACGGCCGCCGTCTCGCCGAAGCGATCGACCGGCAGCTTGCGCATGGCGGCGTTCACCGCCGCGGCGTCGGCCGTCCCGGCGGCCTGCACAGCTTTGAGATAGTGCAACAGCGAGACGTAGACACCGGCCTGCTCGCGCGTCGGCATGCGACCGTGCTCGGCAAGGAAGCGGCGTGCCCAGGCGCGCGTCCCTTCGGTCGAATCCCAGTAGAAGCCGGTGGTGATGATCAAGCCCTGAGCCGTCGGCAGGCCGAGGCTGTGGACGTCGGTCACGAAGGCGTGCAGGGCCGCGAGCCGCTGGCCGTTCGCCTCGAGGCCATATTCCTTGGCCTGCTTGATGGCGTTCACCGTATCGGCGCCGGCGCTCGCCAGGCCTATGATCTTGGCCTTGGTCGCCTGCGCCTGCAGCAGGAACGACGAGAAGTCCTGCGTCGACAGCGGATGGCGCGCGCTGCCTAAAACCTTGCCGCCCAGCTCGCGGATCGTGGCGCTGGCGTCGCGCTCGAGGTCGTGGCCGAAGCTGTAGTCGGCGGTCAGGAAGTACCATGTCTCGCCCTCGCCCTTAGTCACCGCCTTGGCGGTGGCGCGGGCGAGCGCGTAGGTGTCGTCGGTCCAGTGCGTCGTGAAGGGCGAGCACGACCGGCCGGTGATCTCGACGCTGGCCGCGCCCGACACCAGCAGCGTCTTCTGCTTGTCTCTGGCAATGCCCTGCAGGCCGAGCACGACCCCGGTGTGCGGCAGGTCGACGATCGCTTCGACCCCCTCCCCATCGAACCAGCGGCGGGCGATCGAGGAGGCGACGTCCGGCTTGTTCTGGTGGTCGGCGACCAGGAGCTCGATGGGTTTGCCCAAGGCCTTGCCGCCGAAGTCCGCCACCGCCATGCGCGCGGCGAGCACCGAGCCCTTTCCCCCAACGTCGGACACGACACCACTCTGATCGCCCATCACGCCGATCACGAGCTTCTCGGCCGCGGGCTTGTCGGGCGATAGGTTGCCCGAGCTCTGGGCATGCGCGGCAGTGAAGCCCGCCAAGGCGACGCACAGGCTCAAGATCAATCGCATTCCATCCCCTCCTGGAGGTGGCCGGCCAACCATATGTTGGTTGGCCGTTTTCCCATTTGTCCCGGGAATGGTACAAATGTTCCATTGCTCATTTATGACCACGGCCGGGCAAGGCAACACGCACCCGCGCGAAAACCTGATCGCATCACCTTGTTGGTGAGCCCCCTTTGAACCGGGGTGCCGGACGCCCTTGGGAATGCCGCTGCTGGATCGACCTTCAGCGCGCCTGTCTGTTCGAGCCGGCCCGGGTCATGGTCGCGATCGCCCAGAAGCCCAGCGCCAGGGCCAGCACGACGACGGCCGGCCGAAAAACGTGAGGGCCGGCGAACGGGCCATCACGAAGGGCAGCGGCACGTCCCACCGAGGGCGGTTCCGGCCGCGCTCGCCAAGGCCCAGGCAATCGACGGCCGGACCAGGACGTTCGCCGCGTCTGCCGTGTCGGTGATGGCAGATGTCGCGCGATTCGGCTCAGGTCATTTTCAGCACGACGCGAAAGCGGGCCTTGCCGCTCATCATTCGGTCGTAGGCTTCCTGGGCCTTCTCGAAGGGATAGATCTCGTTCATCGGGCTGATGTGATGGAGCTGGCAGAACCGCAGCGTGTCCTCCGAATCGGTGGCCACGCCGGAATACCAGCCCCTCACCGCCGAGCTCTTGCCGATCATGCCGATCGGATCGATGGGAAAGGCCGAGACCGCACCGATCACCATCAGCGTTCCATACTCGCTGAGGCCGCCCAGAACCGACTTCATCGCGTCGGCGCTGGTGACGGTCGCCAGGATCACCTTGGCGCCGCCCATCTTTTGCAGCGCCGCGGCGGGATCGCCGGCCGTGGAGTCGATGTAGTGGTGCGCGCCGAGCGAGCGGATCATCGCCTCCTTCTCGCTCCCGCGATCTACCGCGACGGTGCGGTAGCCCTGACGCGCGGCGAACTGGACGGCGAGATGCCCCAGGCCGCCGACGCCCAGGATCGCCACCAGCTCGCCCGCCCCGGCGCCGCCATGGCGCAGGGCGTTGAACGTGGTGACGCCGGCGCACAACAGGGGCGCGGCCGCGACCTCATCGAGGTCCTCGGGAATGTGCGCAACCGCCGTGAAGTCGGCCAGCATGTGAGTGGCATAGCCGCCATCGCGCGTAATGCCGGTCACGGCCTGGATGTTCTCGCAGGCGAATGCTTCGGCACGGCGGCAACGGGCGCAGTAGCCGCACGAGCCGCCGAACCAGCCGACACCGGCTCGATCGCCGACCTTCCAGCCCTCGACATGGGCGCCGACCGCCTCGACCCGGCCGACGACCTCATGGCCAGGGACGCGCGGGAAGACGATCCCGGGGAACTGCCCCTCGACGGTGAACGAATCGCTGTGACAGACGCCGCAGGCGTGGACGCCGATGAGCAGCTCGCGCGGGCCGGGGTTGGGGACGTCTCGCTCGGCGCGCTGCAGTTTTCCCCCGGCCTTGGGAACGACCATCGCAATCATGTTGGGCATGGCACGGCTCCGATGCTGGTAGTTCGAGGATGTCCGCTCGATGATCGCCGCACGTCGGCGCGGCGAGCTCGATCACGTGTCGGTCGACGATAGCACGGCTGGTGGATAGGCCTTGTCGAAGTTCTCGGTCATGATCGCACCGAGTGCGCGGCCGGCGACGAAGCCTGCGAGCCATTCGGGCCTTTGCACATCCTTCGGCATGCGCGGACAGACCTCGACCTCGCCGATGATCGTGCGAACGGGAAACCGCGCCGCGTAGATCGGCAAGGCGTAGTCCTCCGCCTCGTCGGCGACACCCTTCGAACGCACCTTCGCCGACAGAACGCCTAGCCGTGATAGCGGGCATGCGATCGCCGATGCGGTAGTGCTTGCTGTCCTCGGCCCGCGCGACGCAGCCCAGCATCGTCATCTTCCGCAGCATGCGGAACGCCGTGCTCTTGTGCACCCCGGCCAGTCGGCTGGGGTCACCTAGGCTGACGCCCGCCGGCCTGCGGGCAAGGACATCCGGGATAGCAAACGCCCGCACGAGCACCTGCACGTACGCTGCGCTCTTGAGCAAGTCGGACCGGGGTGGTGTCGTCTCTCCCATTCTCGACTTGATCGTGCCATACCGCTTGGCGAGACCCACCGAGCAGCCCATGGTTCGGTCGATATATTTTCAAGGATATAACGAAGGCAAAGGGATAGGGAAGATGAAGTTCGGCATACACAATCCGTCCTGGCTGTTCGGATCCGATCCCGCGGAGATTTTCGAGGCCACCAAGGCGAAGGCGCAGTGGGCCGAAGAGCACGGCTTCACCTGGTTCTCGGTGATGGACCACCTCATCCAGATCGGCAATGTCGGCGCGCCGGACGAGCCCTTCGTAGAGGGCTGGACGATGCTGTCGGCGCTGGCCGCGGTCACGCAACGCATTCGCCTTGCGACGCTGGTTTCGTCGGTCCACTACCGCAATCCCGCGCACCTCGCGAAGATCGCCGCCGGCGTCGACCTGATCAGCCGCGGCCGCCTCACTTTCGGCATTGGCGCCGGCTGGTTCGAGACGGAGTACCGGCAATACGGCTGGGAGTTCCCGCCTCGCCCGGCGGTGCGCATTCGCCAGATGGAGGAAGCCGTTCGGCTCATCCTCGCCATGTGGACGGAAAAGCGGACCACCTTTCACGGCAAGTACTTCCAGGCCGAGGGAGCCATCCTGGAGCCCAAGCCGATCCAGAAACCGCACCCGCCCGTGATGATCGGTGGTGGCGGCGAGCAGTTGACCCTGCGCGCCGTCGCCCGCCATGCCGACGCCTGCAATGTCGGCGGGACGCCCGACATGGTGCGCCACAAGCTCGAGGTGCTGCGCCGCCATTGCGAGGCCGTGGGCCGCAACTACGACGAGATCGAACGCACCAATGTTATCAGCTTCGTCATGGCGCGCGACGAGGCGGCGCTGGTCGCCAAGCGCCGGCGGCTGGCGGTTCCCGAGCAGTTCTACGGCTTCGCGGGCACCGTCTCGCAGGTCGCCGACCTCGTCGGCCGCTACCGCGACGCCGGCGTTCAGCTTCTCATCAGCAGCGCATACAAGAACGATCACGAAACGCTCGAGCTGCTGGCTGCCGACGTCATGCCGGCATTTGCGGCGTAGGGAGATTATTCGTGAGCTTCTCCGATCTCTTTGCCCGCGGTGTCGCCCTGATCGGCGGCGCCGCCATCCACATGCGACGGCTGACCGATGGCTCGCCCACTCCGGCCTGGGGCAGCGCGCCGAGCATACCGGCGGGCCGGCCGCAGGGCAGCATTCCGACCTTGAAGATGCCGTCGGCCAAGGGCTGGGAGCCCGGCCACACGCCGATCGCCGCGCCGGGCCTCAAGGTCAATGCCTTCGCCGCCGGCCTCGACCATCCGCGCTGGATCGAGGTGCTGCCCAACGGCGACGTGCTGGTCGCCGAATCCTCGAGCCTCGACCGTCCGCCGCGCTCGGTCTTCGACTACGCCATGATCACCACGATGCGGCGGGCCGCCGCCATGGGCGTGAGCGCCAACCGCATCACGCTCCTGCGCGACCAGGACGGCGACGGCGTCGCCGAGACACGCGAGGTGTTCCTGAAGGACCAGAGCCAGCCGTTCGGCATGGCGCTGCTGGGCGACACCTTCTATGTCGGCAACACTGACGGTGTCGTGGCCTTCGCCTACACCGCAGGCGCCAGCAGCATCACCGCGCCAGGACGCAAGCTCGTCACTTTCAAGCCGGCCGGGCATTGGACCCGAAGCCTGCTTAAAAGCCCGGACGGCCGCAAGCTCTACGCGGGCGTCGGCTCGCTCACCAACATTGCCGAGCAAGGCATGGCGGTCGAGGAAGGCCGCGCCGCCATCTACGAGCTCGATCTCGAGAGCGGCCGCGCCCGCATCTTCGCCTCCGGGCTGCGCAACGCGGTGGGCCTCGCCTGGGAGCCGACGACCGGCGTGCTGTGGACGGTCGTCAACGAACGCGATGGGCTGGGCGACGAGACTCCGCCCGACTATCTGACCTCGGTGCGCGACGGCGGCTTCTACGGCTGGCCCTATTGCTACTGGGGGCAGACGGTCGACGATCGCGTGCCTCAGGATCCGGCGATGGTCGCCAAGGCCATCACGCCCGACTATGCGCTCGGCGGCCACACGGCATCGCTGGGGCTGTGCTGGGTGCCGGCGGGCACGCTGCCCGGCTTTCCCGAGGGCATGGCGATCGGCCAGCACGGTTCGTGGAACCGCAGCAAGCTCAGCGGCTACAAGCTGGTGTTCATTCCGTTCGCCAACGGCCGACCAGCAGGATCGCCGGTCGACATCCTGTCGGGCTTCCTGTCGGCGGACGAGAAGGAGGCCTATGGCAGGCCGGTCGGCGTGACCCTCGGTCACGACCGCCGCTCCCTGCTGATGGCCGACGACGTCGGCGACGTCATCTGGCGGGTGACGGGCGCCTAACGGGGGCAACGCGACATGATCGATCCAGAGACCGACCGCGTGCTGATCACCGGCGCGGCGGGCGCCATCGGCACGGCGTTGCGCGCCGGTCTGCGCAGCCGTTGGCGTCGTCTGCGCCTCAGCGACATCCGGCCGGTGCCCGAGCTCGCCAGCAACGAGGAGTTCGTCCTTGCCGACATCGCCGACCGTGCCGCCGTCGAACACCTGATGCGCGACGTGCGCGCCCTCGTGCACATGACGGGTGTCGGTGGCCAGGGCACCCTGGAAGACCTTTTTCACGTGAACGCGCGCGGGCTGTTCGACGTGTTCGAAGCGGCGCGCCTGGCGGGTGTCGAGCGCATCGTCTACGCCAGCAGCAACCACGCCTTCGGCTGCTATCCGATCAGCGAGAAGGTCTCGCCGGCTCTGCCGCCGCGGCCCGACAGCCTGTACGGCGTGTTCAAGGTGTGGGGCGAGACGATGCTGCGCCACTACTATGACCGCTACGCCATCCGCTCAGTGTCCTTGCGCATCGGCACCTTTCGCCAAGAGCCGATCGACCAGCGCTCGCTCGCCACTTGGCTCAGCCCAGCCGACGTGGCGCACCTGGTCGATTGCTGTCTCAGCCATCCGGATCCGGGATGCCTAGTGGTCAACGGCTACTCGAACAACACGCGCCTGAAAACCTTCGATCCCAACTGGGCAACGCTCGGCTACCAGCCGAAGGACAACGCCGAGACTTTTCGCGACGCGCTGCGCGCCAAAGGCATCGACGTCGATGCGGCGGATCGCGGCGAATGGGAATGGCCGGAGCACGGCGGATCATTCGCACGCTCGCCCGAGCGGCCGGTTCGTTAGCAAGAGCGCGCGGCCGCGGCCAGCGGCGGAAAATCGACATAGTGCTCGGCGAACGGGCCGGCGGGGTGGTTCCCGCGTAGCAGATAGCCCAACGGCTTGATGTAGCTGTAAATCGACCGGACCGGCCGCTCGTGCCAGCTGATGTTGAACGCGGCGAGCTTGGGAAAGAATTGCAGACCGCTGTAGGGCAGGTGGTCGTGGATCCAGTAAGCAAGCGATCGCCAGTCCGCACCCTGGACATAGCGATCGGCGAACCAGGGAATCACCACGCACGCCGTTGCCCCGCAGAAGCCGCCGGCGTCGCGCCTGTCCCAGATGTGCCGGGCGTAGTTCTTCTCGTTCGAAGCACAGTTGTGGCCGCGCTCGTTGCCGAGCGCGTTGACTGTCGGGGAACGATAGGCCGAGCGGATCGCCAGTCGGCCGAACGTGGCGTTCAACGGCTCCAGCAGCTCCTCGCAGAGCCGCCGGCCCACGTATATCGCGAGCTTCGGATCGTCCGGCATGTTCGGCATGCCGTAGAAGTTGGCGATCTCGCTGTGGAGAAAGTCGCGCATGAAAAACGACGGCGACAGGCGGACGCGGCCCAGCTCTTCCAGCGCCCGAACAGTTCGACTCTTCATCGCTTTCTCTCCCGGTCCCACAAGATGCCCTTTCGCGCAGACAGTGGGAACCGAACGGCGGCGCGCCTTGACAAAATTCCGTTATTAGCTAACGATCTAATAATGAACCTCGTTTTCAAAGCCCTGTCGGATCCGACGCGCCGCCGAATTCTGCAGCTTTTGCGCGAGCGGCCGATGACGGCCGGCGAGATCGCCGCGCACTTCAACTTCGCCAAGCCGACGCTGTCGGCGCATTTCGCCGTGCTGCGCGAAGCCGACCTGGTCCACTCGGAAAAGGCCGGCACGTCCGTCACCTACAGCCTCAAGCTTTCCGTGCTCGAGGATGCGCTGCTGAGCTTTGCCGAGACGGTCGGCATCGGCGCCCGCCCAGGCGGCAAGCTCAAGCTCGCGACCAGGAGAAGCAAATGATCGACCGAAAGACGGGTCTGGCATGCAGCGCGCTCATCGCGCCGATGCTCGTGCTCGCCGTGTGGCGCATCCTCACACTGGACGACTGGACGACGCTCGCCCTGCCGAACGGCTCGCCCCTGCCCGCGCTGATCCTCCTGCTGTTTCCCGCTTGCAGTGCCCTGGTGGTCGGTGCCCTGCATTGGGACAGTCGCGGCGCACGAGCAGACTCAGCGAGGATCCGGCCGTGGTGCAATTGGGCGAAGTCGCTGTCGATCGGCTACTGCGGCGGACTGCTGTTGCTGCAGGGCGTGCTGATCATCCGCAGCCTGGACCTCGATGTCGCACTGGACTTCTCGGCGATCGGTCGCGCCTTGGGCATTGTCCTGGCCATCCTGGCGCTTCTCTCGATCAACCAGATGCCCAAGCTGCCTTGGTTCGAGCCGCGCTTTGCGCCCGGCGGCGACCTTGGGCCGATCTACGGGCCGAGGTATCTGCGAACGCAATCGAGGATCACGGTCGCGGTCATGCTGGCGGTGATCGCCTACAGCCTGGCGGTGCCGCCGACGATCGCCTGGCGATCCGTCCCCTACATTCTGCTGGCGACCGCCTGCCTCGTGCTCTGGAGCATTGCCTGGCGCGTCCATCTCGGCCGCAAATGGAAGCTCGAACGGTCGGCGTGCCGCTGAGCGCACCGACCTGCCAGACTAAAGCGCCGGCAGTCCGGGCGGCGGGCGGCGGGCATTGGCTGCCTGCTCGTAGGCGTAGGCCAAGCGCAGCAGCTTGTCCTCGCTCCAGGCGCGGCCGGCGAAGGTGAGGCCGAGCGGATAGTCGGGCGTCTCCTTGCCGTCAACGCCGGCGATGAACCCCGCCGGCAACTGGACGCTGGGGTAGCCCGCCTTGGCGGCGATCGAAGCACCCGCCGTGCCGGGAAAGATCACGGCATCGAGCTTGTGCTGGGTCATGTAGGCATCGAGGCCGCGCTCCTTGGCCGACTTGAGATCCATGGCGCGGGCCGAGCGGTATTCGAGCTCGGTGAGGTCGCCGCGCGTGTCCTCGGCGGCGAGGAAGAGATCCTGGCCGAAGCGCAGCGCCTTGTCGGCGTTGGCCTGGTTGAAGGCGATGATGTCGGCGATGGTCTTGACCTTGGTGCCGACCGCCCAGTCGCGCAGGTAGGCATTGAGATCGTGCTTGAGCTCGTAGAGGAACACGATCGGCGGCGTCGCGGGATTGCCCTTGCGCTGGCTGAGCGGATTGCGGTTCAGCACGGGCATGGTCGTGCCGGGCCCGCCGAGCCAGCCGACCGTCGGCATGCTGGCGCGCACGATGGTGGCGCCGCCGTCCTGCAGCACCTCGATCGCCTTGGCCATCACCTTCTTGGAGCGCTCGGGCAGCTTGCCGAAGTAGGTGTCGTTCAGGGGATCGTCGGGATCGCTCGGCACACCGATGCGCGCGCCCTTCAGCCCGTCCTTGTCGAGGCCCGCGGTGTAGTCGTTGGGTCGCTGCAGGTGCTGCGTCGCGGAGTCGAGCGGATCGCGCGCCGCCAGCACGTTCAGCAGGATCGCCGAATCGCGCACCGTGCGGGTGAGCGGTCCCGCAGTGTCCTGGCTGTGCGAGATCGGCAGGATGCCGGCTCGGCTGATAAGGCCGACGGTCGGCTTGACCGTCACCAGGCCGTTCTGGGTCGCCGGGCTCAAGAGCGAGCCCGACGTCTCGGTGCCGATCGCGGCGGCGCACAGGCCGGCCGCGACGGCGACGGCGGAGCCCGCGCTCGAGCCGCCCGGCAGCACCATCGGGATGCCGCGATCGTCGAGCAGCGTCGGCGAGTAGGGGTTCTTCACCTGGCCGCCGAGCGAGCTGTAGCCCGACGGCATCTCGATCGCGATGATGTTGGCGAACTCGGTCAGGTTCGCCTTGCCGAGGATCACCGCGCCGGCGTCGCGCAGCAGCCTGACGACGATGGCGTCGCCCCTGGCGCGCGCGCCTTCCAGCGCCAGCGAGCCCGCCGTGGTCGGCTGTTTGTCGCCGGTGGCAA
>JAFAKN010000474.1 GCA_019235415.1 Alphaproteobacteria bacterium | reverse complement strand
GGCGGCGCTCGCCAAAATCCAGCCCATGCAGCGCCAGGACTTCGTCGAGCTGTTCGAGATCATGGCCGGCCTGCCGGTCACCATCCGCCTGCTCGATCCGCCCTTGCACGAGTTCCTGCCCAAGACCAAGGCCGACATGGAGGGCGTGGCCAGGGATCTCGGCGTGCCGACCGAGGAGGTCGAGGCGCGCGCCCACAAGCTGCACGAGACAAATCCGATGCTCGGGCATCGCGGCGTGCGGCTCGGCATCTCCTACCCCGAGATCTACGAGATGCAGGCCCGCGCCATCTTCGAGGCCGTGGCCGAGGTCCAGAAGAAGAGCGGCGCGACCGTGACCCCGGAGATCATGATTCCGCTGGTGGCGACCCGCAAGGAGCTCGACCTCATGAAGGCGGTGGTCGACCAGGTGGCGGCCGAGGTCGGGCAGCTCTCGGGCCAGAAGCTCGAATACCTCGTCGGCACCATGATCGAGTTGCCGCGCGCCGCCCTGCGCGCCGCCGAGATCGCCGAGACGGCCGAGTTCTTCAGCTTCGGCACCAACGACCTCACGCAAACGACCTTCGGCCTGTCGCGCGACGATTCGGCGTCGTTCCTCGAGAAGTACCGCCAGCGCGGCATTTTCGAGCACGACCCGTTCGCCTCGCTCGACATCGAGGGCGTGGGCGAGCTCATCGAGATCGGCTGCGAGCGCGGCCGCAAGGCACGCAACAGCCTGAAGCTCGGCATCTGCGGCGAGCACGGCGGTGATCCCGCCTCGGTGTTCTTCTGCCACAAGGCCGGCCTCGACTACGTCTCGTGCTCGCCCTATCGCGTGCCGATCGCTCGGCTGGCGGCGGCCCAGGCCGCGCTCGGCGTGCCGCTCAGGACGGAATGAAGCTTCTGGCGCTTCGTCAGGGCGGCAAGCGCGCCCTGGCCGCAGCGCTCGCCGACCTGGAACGCAATCCCGACGGCGCCGCGGCGCAGGCCTTGCTCGACGAGGCGTGGCGCGCGCCACGCGCCCATGTCGTGGGCATCACCGGACCGCCGGGTGTCGGCAAGTCGTCGTTGTGCGCCGCGCTGGTCGCCGCCTGGCGCAAGGTCGGGCATACCGTGGCCGTGATCGCGGTCGATCCGTCGTCCAAGGCAAGCGGCGGCGCGCTGCTCGGTGACCGCGTGCGTATCGTGCAGGACGCCGCCGACGAAGGCAGCTTCGTCCGCTCGATGGCGGCGCGCGACCGGCTGGGCGGGCTGGCCGACCAGACTCTCGCGGCCATGGTGGTGATGCGCGCGCTGTTCGACCGCCTGTTGATCGAGACGGTCGGCGTCGGCCAGTCGGAGACCGACGTGGCGGGCGTGGCCGACACGGTCGTGTTCTGCGTGCAGCCCGGCTCCGGCGACTCGCTGCAGTTCATGAAGGCAGGAATCGTCGAGATCCCGCACGTGATCGCCGTGACCAAGGCCGACCTCGGCGCTGCGGCGGAGCGCGCGCGCGCCGACGTGTTGGGCGCGCTGTCGCTTGCCGTGGCCGACGGCGCGTGGGCGTTGCGGACAGTCGCGCTCTCATCGCGCAGCGGCGCCGGCATGGCCGAACTCACGGCCGCCTTGGAGGCGCACCGAGAGCATCTCGCGCAAGCCGGCCGGCTCCGAGTGCTGCGGCATCGGCAGAGCGAGGTCTGGATCGCCGAATCGCTGCGCGAGCGGTTCGGTCGCGAGGGCCTTGCCAGGCTGCACCGGCTCGGGCTCACCTCGTCGCTCGACCCAGGCATGCAGCCGTTCCAGCGATTGCGCGAGCTTGCGGCTGCCCTGAAGCCGTCACAGTAGCGCACGTCCGCACCCTCCTCCTCTCAGCGAAGCTGGGGAGGAGAGCGAAATTCGTGGGCATACCTTCACAAGCTCTCAGGATGAGGTCTTGCGGGTTGACAGCGGCAGCTCAGGCCATCAGGAATTTCGAATAATATTCGGAATTCACATGGACTTTATCCTCCCACCCGAGCTCGATCGCTGGCAGCGGCGCGTGCGGCAGTTCGTGCAGGAGGAGCTGCAGCCGCACGATGCCGAGGTCGAAGCGACGGCCCGGGTGCCGGAGGCGGCCCTAGCGGGGTTGCGGCGCTTGGGTCTGTTCGGCACGCACACGCCGGCAGCCTATGGCGGGCTCGGCCTGTCGATGCTGGGAAGCTGCCTGGCGGTCGAGGAGATCGCCAAGGCACACGTCGCGTTCTACTACCTGTGCGGCGTCAACGTGCATATCGGGTCCAAGCCGTTGGAGCTTGCCGGCTCGGAAGCGCTGAAGCGCCGATGGTTGCCGGAGCTCGCCTCGGGACGCATGATCGCCGCCTTCGCCTTGACCGAACCGGAGGCGGGCTCCGATGCGGCGCGGCTCGGCACGACGGCCCGCCGCGACGGCGCCGGGCACTATGTGCTGAACGGGCGCAAAACCTACATCACCAACGCGCCGCAGGCGGGCGTGCTCACGGTGTTCGCAACGGTCGACCCGACGCTCGGCGCGCGGGGCATCACCTCCTTCCTGGTCGAGGCGGGCACGCCCGGGCTCACGGTCGGTCGCCCCATCGAGATGGCGGCCGGTCGCGGATCGTCGCATGCCGAGGTCGTCCTGGAGGACTGCCGCGTGCCGGCCGGCAATCGCCTGGGGGAAGAGGGCACAGGCTTCGCGCTCGCCATGCGCTGCCTGGATGCCGGCCGCACGCACTGGGGAGCCTACTGCGTCGGGGCGGCACAACGGCTGCTCGATCTGGCGGTGGCGCGGGCTTCGGCGCGCGAGACGTTCGGCCGTGCCTTGCGCGAACACCAGGGCATCGAATGGATGCTGGCCGACATGGCCGCTGCCATTCACGCGACACGGCTCGTCGCCTACGAGGCGGCGTGGCGTTACGACTGCGGCGACGGCAGTGCCGCCACTCTGGCGGCCGCGCGATCCAAGCTTCTGGGCGCCGACATGGTCCATCGCATTGCCGACCAGACGCTGCAGATCTTCGGCGGCGCCGGCTACTCCAAGGACGAGCCGATCGAACGGATTTGGCGCGAGACGCGGGTCGTGCGCATTCTCGACGGCACGTCGGAGATGATGCGCCGCATCGTCGCCCGCGAGCTGTTTCGCGAGGCCGACCGGCGCAACGCGCGGCTGTGACGGTGAGAGGGCGACATGACTGCCATTCTGTGCGATCCGCGGGCCGAGGCGGTCCTGGAAAGACTGGCCGGGCAGGCAGACCGGCAGGAGGCCGAGATGACCGCCTACTACGACGCCAAGCGTCGAGCGGCAAAACGAACGACGGATCCCGACTCCAAGGCCGACATGGACTTCGTGCGCGACAAGCTGGTGGCGCTCGATCCCGAGAAATGTGCGCTGTGCTACCTGCTGTGCCGGTCGCTCGGGGCGCGGCGGGTGGTCGAGTTCGGCACGTCGTTTGGCGTGTCGACCATCTATCTCGCTGCGGCCGTGCGGGACAACGTGCGTGAAGGGGGTGGGGAGGGCGTGGTGATCGGCACCGAGATCGAGCCGACCAAGGCTTCGGTTGCCAACGCCAATCTCGAGGAAGCCGGCCTCGCGGCCTACGTCGACGTGCGCGTGGGCGATGCGCGCGAGACGTTGCGGGGCATCGGTGCGCCGGTCGATTTCCTGCTGCTGGACAGCTGGATCCCGTTGGTGCGGCCGGTGATGGACGTCATGGCGCCGCAGCTTCGGCCGGGCGCGATCGTGCTGTGCGACAACGTCGAGAGGTACGAGAAGGAGTATGCCGACTACACGGCCCTGGTGCGCGATCCCGGCAACGGTTTTCGTTCGGTGCTGCTGTCCCATCAGGGCGGGCTGGAGCTCTCGGTCAAGCTCCCGTGAGCGGCGCGCTGAAGCTCAGGCAAAGGCGCAGCCGGCAGCGTCGCGAGAAGATCGTGGCCGCTGCGACGAGGCTGTTCGGCCGCCAGGGGATCGGCCAGACCTCGCTCACCGACGTCGCCCGGCTGGCCGGCATCCCTCTGCCGAGCCTGTACGACTACTTCAAGGACAAGCAGGACCTGGTGGGTGCCGTGCCCGAGGAGAACTACCTCGCGCTCTACCGCCGGGTGACGCAGGACGCCACAGTGGGCGAACGAAGCGCCCGCACCCTGCTGCGATCGATCTATCTCGCCAACTTCGAATATATCCGCGCCAATCCTGACTGGGGGCGGCTCTTCTTCCTGGAGATCTGGCCCAGCGCCGCGGTCGGCAGCTCTCGAGCCGGCCAGGCGCGTATCCGCAAGAGTGTCGACCGCTACGCTTTGCGCTATGTCGAGCTGGTCGGCGCGGCTATTGAGGCAGGCGACTATCGCAAGGACCTCGATCCCTACCTTGCCATGTCGTCGCTGATGGGCGGCATGTGCCAATTGACGGCGGTATGGCTCTTGTACCGCCAGCCCTACGACCTGGTGCAGCGAGGAGCCGAGATGTTCGACTTGCTGGAGAGAGCCTTTGTGCGCGAGCGCGCCGCCCGCCGGACCGCGACCCGGAAGGCAAGACGATGACTCTTCCCGCGGTAGCCGACTGCGTTTTCTGCAAGATCGTGGCCGGCCAGATTCCCTGCTTCAAGCTCCTGGAGGACGACGCCACGATCGCCTTCATGGACATCAACCCGGTCAATCCAGGCCACGCCCTGGCGGTCGCCAAGGGACACTGGCCGACCGTCGACGTGATCCCGGCCGAGGTCCTGGCGGCGGTGGCCACGACGGCGCAGCGGATCGCCAAAGCGGTGATGGCCAAGCTTCGGCCCGACGGCGTCAACCTCATGCAGGCCAATGGACCAGGCGCTGGGCAGAGCGTGCCGCATCTGCACATCCACATCATCCCCCGTCGGCCGGGGGATGATCTCTTGTTCAACTGGCAGCCCAGGGCGGTGGAACGGGCCGAGATCGAAGCGGTCTGGCATCGCCTGAAGGCGGGTCTTTAGCCTCTGACCGAATGTAAAATCCGCACCATCTTCGTTTAGATATGCGAAACTGCATACCTCAATCCGGCTGCGAGTACGGTAAGTCTGATCCTGAAACCGCGGAGTCAGCTTGCCCAGGTGCGCCGTCCTTTTACGCTGCCGCCCCGGCCCCGCGTTGGGTGAGGGAGAACCACTCCCGCTCGTCCTGACGGAACTGGTCTCGGATGTAGTCGATCACCGCCCGGATGCGCGCACCCTTGTTGGTCTCCTCGTGGGACACCAGCCAGATGTCGCGGGTGATGTCGAGGTCGATGGGCGCCTCGATGATGTTGGCCGTCTTGCTGCTGTAGCTTGGGAAGATCGACAGGCCCCACGAGGCCTTCACGGCCTCCATGGCGGAGTGCGAGGAATTGGTGCGCAGGACCACGTTGGGGCTGCGCTCGACGATCTCGCTCCAGGGCTTCATCGCCGGCAGGCTGTGCAAGGTGGTGTGATCGACCAGATGATGGTCGCGCAGCTCCTCGAGTTCTTGCGGCAGTCCGAATTGCTCGATGTAGGCAGGGGCGGCGAAAATCGACATGTTGAACTGGCCGACCCGGGCCGCGACCAGCTGGTTGGAGGTCGGGCGGAAGAAGCGGATGGCGAGATCGGCCTGGCGGGTCGCAAGGTCGAGCACCTGATCGCCGACGATCACTTGGACGAGAATGTCGGAATGTCGGCGCCGCAGCTCGGTGAGGCGGGGCACCAGCCATTGCGCGGCCAAGCCCTCGGTGGCGGCCACCCGGACCACGCCGGCCATCTCGCGATCCAGCCCGGCCAGATGGCGCTCGATCGAGGTGGCGTTGGCCAGCATCGACTCGGCCTGCACCAGCACGCCGCGGGCCGCCGGGGTGACCTCCATGCCGTGCCGATGCCGGTCGAACAGCTTGGCCCCAAGCCGGCGCTCGAGGGCCTGGATGCGCCGGCCGACCGTCGTTTGCTTGGTGTCGAGCTGGGTCGCCGCGGCGCTGAAGCTGCCGGTCTTGGCAACGGCCAGAAAGAAACGCACGTCGTCCCAGTCCCCGAGAATGTTGGGGATCTTGGCCTTGCGCGGAGGAGGAGTGAGCATCGCGACAATCGGTACAATAAAATTGCAGCTGCAGTATTCTTGAAAGCCAGTGGCCATTTTACCCTTTCCCGCAGTCCGGGAAATGGCAATTTTTTTGTCGCTCCATAAGAGTTTAGCCGGTCTTCCTTGACCGGAAGCGCCGGCCGGGCCGCCAAGCCCTCCATTGGTTAGTCAATCAGTCACAGCCGCTGGTCAATTTGACGTTCTGCAAACTGGGCTCGGGGGATTCGTGGCCGCAATCGGTGCCAGTGCCAAGATCATGGGGTTCGCGACGTTGGTCGAGAGCGCGCGCCGCTACGTGCGCAGTCCATCCACCCGACTGGCGGCGTTCTCCGCGCTGCTGTCGTATGCATGCTATGGGTATGCGCATGGCAGCTGGTCGAACGCCGCCCTGATCGGCGTGTCGATCTTCACCGGCGTCTTCCTGCCGACCTATGCCAAGCTCAGCAACAAGGCCGAGTTGTGGGCGAACAACCAGTTCGGCTTCGTGACGGCGGGGCGCTTCGGCCGGTTCGTGCCGCAGTACGCCTTCAACCTCGCGGTGTTCGCGATCTTCTTCTTCGGCGGTGCCTTCAGCCGCCCCGGCATCGCGTCGGTCGGCGGCTTCGCGGTAGCCGCCTTGGTCACGACGCTGGCCTCGCAGGGCGTGCAGTACCTCGCCGTCTATTGCGTGGCGCGCGGCATCGGCGACTTGAACCGCAACGTCCTCGTTGGCCTTTCGATCAACCTCATCCTGACCGCCTTCGGCACGGCCGGCGTGCCGTTGGCGCGCGAGGCGTTCCTGGTCATGGGCTTCGGATTGGGCGTGGCGCTGTTCGGATTGGGGCTCGCCTCGGACTTGCGCTCCGTACTCGCGCCCAAAGGCGGCATCGGCGTGTTCTTCGGCACCTTCAATCCGTTCCACAATACGCATCTCACGCTCCTGCGGCGCGCCATCGAGGAGCGTGGGCTCGACAAGGTCATCATCCATCCGACGCTGATTCCGCGGCTGCATGCCGACGCCTTCCGCAAGGGCGAGATCCGCGTGGCGCGGCTCGAGCAAGGCTTCCAGATCTACGAGCGGACCGAGAAGGCCGACGTCAACGTCGACTACTTCCCGAGCGGCCGGCAGTTCCTGCCGCCCGAGACGCGCCGCATCCTGATCGAGCTCGCGGTCGGCGAGGCGGGACTGGCCAACCGGGTCGAGGTCGCGTTCTTGCGCGAGATCTACGACAGCAAGGGCTTCCAGGGCGTCATCGCCGAGGTCAAGCGGCGGCATCCCGGCGTGCGCCTGCACGGACTGCACGGCACCGACCATGGCGGCATGACGGTGCGCAACATCTACGACGAATGCGGCTGGATCTATCCCTGGCGCATGTTGCGCCGGGACAAGGTTTCGGCGACCGCGATCCGTCGTGGCGCCAAGGGCATGACGTCGGCCGTGGTGACCGACGTGCTGGAGCAGCTGACCGCCAATCGGCCCGAGGTCGTGGCAGGCGGACGGCGGTTCCGCAACGACAACGGAGTTCTGATCGAGGGGAGATGACGATGACGACGACCAAGCCGCCGGTGCCGAACCTTGCACCGGAGGTGACCATCAAGCTGGCCGCAACCTCCGACGAGATGCTGCAGTGCTTTGCGCTCAGGGCGGCGGTCTTCATGGGCGAGCAGCAGTGCCCCTACGACGAGGAGTTCGACGGCAACGACTACACCGCCACGCACGTCATCCTGTACGTCGACGGCGAGCCCGCCGGCAGCATGCGGCTGCGCTGGTTCCAGTCGTTCTGCAAGTTCGAGCGCTGCGTCGTGCTGCGCCGCTACCGGGCGCTCGGCCTGCATCACCAGCTCAACGCCTGGTGCAAGGAGTTCGCGCGCCGCAAGGGCTACACCAAGGCCTACGTGCATCTGCAGAAGCGGCACCTGGCGATGATGGAGAAGGAAGGCTTTCGCCTGGTCGACGACCGCATCTTCAACTTCTCCGACCACCAGTATTATGCGGTGTACTGCGATCTCGTGCCGCCGCAGGATGCCGTGACGCTCCAGACCGTGCCCATGGTGGTGAACCGGCCGGAGGACCGGCTGGACGAGGAAGGAGTGCTGGAGAAGTCCGCCGCGCGCGGCGCCACCAACCCGCACGTCCACGCCGAGCGCCGGGCCAACTGAGGAAGAGTCCATGAGTAACACGCCCCGCAGCATCAACGGCGAGCCGCTGACCACCAAGCTCGCCATGCGCATGGAAGACTCGCTGCACGCCTTCGCGGTGCGCGCGGCCACCTTCATCGGCGAGCTCGACGTGCCGTACTCGGAGGAGTTCGACGGTCACGACTTCTCCGCTACCCACATCATCGCCTATCTCGGCAGCGAGCCCGTCGGCGCGGTGCGGGTGCGCTGGCTGCAGTCGTTCGCCATGCCCGAGCGGCTGGCGGTCATCCAACGCTTCCGCGGCCACAATATCGGCGGCCTTCTGCTCGAGCGCTGCCGCCAACTGGCCGAGAGCCGCGGCTGCAGCACGCTGTACGTCCAGGTGCGGCCGGCTGACGTCACGTACTGGGAAAAGCAGGGCTGGCAGCGGTTGGCGAGCGAGCCGGCGGGTGCCGGCGCCAAGCAGATGATCGCCATGGTTCGTGCAGTCGACCCCAGCAAGCCGATGCGCGGCAGCGATGCGCCCGAGGCCGTGACCCTGCGTGGCGATGCTCCGAGCCCCGCGGCGAGCGGGCGCCGGGAGCGGGCCTCGAACTGACCGGATCTTCGAGGTCGTGTAGGATCGGTGGCAAGGTCTGGAAGGGGCCGAGATGGCGACAGGGGGCGGGCGCGTGGTCGATATCGTGGTCGAGGCAAGCGAACGGCGGCGGGCAAAGCGTGCGCTGGCGCGAAAGAAGAAGGCGGCGGCATTGTTCCGCGTTTGGCACGGCGTGCGGGAGATGATGCAGGAAGCCGAACGGCTGCGCGATCGCGAACTGCTGCATTTTCTCGCGGTGACCCAGCTGCTGGTCGAGGAACGGGCCACGAGCGAGGGCACGGCGCTCACCGCCTTCGAGCAGGTCGACACCTCGCTGCCGAACTGACGGCGGTCCCTGTCATCCCGAGCGTAGCGAGGGACCTTTCCTGTCGCCTCAAAGGTCCTCGCTTCGCTCGGGATGACAGACCGTTCAACTCCCTACCGATGCCGCGGATCCAGCGCGTCGCGCAGGCCGTCGCCTAGAAGGTTGAAGGCGAGCACGGCGAAGAAGATGGCGAAGCCCGGCCAGAAGGCCATCCACGGTGCCTGGGCGATGAAGCGCTGGGCGGAGTTCAGCATGCTGCCCCAGGACGGTGCCGGCGGCTGCTGGCCGAGGCCGAGGAACGACAGCGCCGCCTCGGCGATGATGGCGCCGGCGATGGCGAGCGAGGCCTGCACCAGCAGCGGCGGCACGATGTTGGGCAGCACGTGCCGGAGCGCAATGCGCCAGTGCGGATTGCCGACCGCGCGCGCCGCCTCGACGTAATCCTCGACCTTGGCGGCGAGCGTTTGGCCGCGGGTCAGCCGCACGAAGATCGGCGTCGCGGTGACGCCGATGGCGATCATGGCGTTGCCCAGGCTCGGGCCCAGGAAAGCCGCGAGCGCGATGGCCAGGATCAGGAAAGGTACGGCGAGCATGGCGTCGACGATCCGTGACAGCACCGAATCGATCCAGCCGCCGCCATAACCTGCCAGCAGCCCGAGCGGCACGCCGACGCCGAGCGCGATGCCGACCGACACCAGCCCGGCGCTGAGCGAGGCGCGCGACCCCCAGATCACGCGGCTCAGGATGTCGCGGCCGACCTCGTCGGTGCCCATCCAGTGGGCCCAGGATGGCGCCTTGCGCACCGCGCTCCAGCTCGTCGCGACCGGATCGTAGGGCGCCACCAGCGGCGCGAAGAAGGCGAGCAGCACGAACAGCGACACGACGACCAGGCCGGCCATGGCGCCCTTGCGGCGCTTCAACCGCCGCCAGGCGCGCGCCCAGGGGTTCTCCTCATGCGACTCGTCGGCGACGACGGCGGAAAGCGAGGCGGCAGTCATCCGCGCAGCCTCGGGTTCACCAAGACGTAGGCCAGGTCGGCGAGGAGGTTCAGCACGATGTAGGTCGTGGCGGTGACCAGCACGACACCCTGCACCACGGCATAGTCGCGGTTGAAAACCGCATCGACGATCAGCTTGCCGAAGCCGGGGATCGAGAAGATCTGCTCGGTCAGCACCGCGCCCGAGAGCAGCGTGCCGAACTCGAGCGCGCCCAGGGTGATCACCGGCGTCATGGCGTTGCGCAGCGCGTGCTTCAGCACCACCCGGCTCTCGTACAGGCCCTTGGCACGGGCGGTGCGCACGTAGTCGGCCGACATGGCCTGCAGCATGGCGCTGCGCGTGTGGCGCATCAGGATGGCGGCGATGGCGTTGCCCAGCACGAAGGCCGGCATCACGGTGGTGGCAAGACTCGATCGCCAGTTCTCGCCCAGGCTGACATAGCCCGACGCCGGCAGCCAGCCCAAGGTCACCGAGAACAGGAAGATCAGCAGGATGCCGAGCCAGAAGTTGGGCGTGCTGATGCCCCACAGCGCGAACAGGTTGGCGCCGTAGTCCCAGGCCGTGTCGCGCTTGACCGCAGAGACGATGCCGGCGGGAATGCCGATCAGGAGGGCTACCAGGATCGCCATGCCGGCAAGCTGCAGAGTCACCGGCAACTTCTCGGCCACCAGCGAGGCCACCGAGCTCTTGAGCCGCATCGATTCACCCAGGTTCCCCGACAGCACCCCCTTGATCCAGTAGAAGTACTGCACGGGCATCGGCTCGTTCAGCCGGTACTGCTGACGGATCTCCTCCAGCACCCTGGGATCGCGCTCCTCGCCCGCCATGATCAGCGCCGGATCGCCCGGCAGCAGCTGCTGCAGGCCGAAGATCAGCATCGACACCAGGATCAGCGTCGGCACGATCTGCAGCAGCCGCTGGGTGAGGAAAGCGAGCACGATCCTACTTGAGCTTGACGCCGACGACCCGGATCAGCCCGTCTGGCATCTGCTTGTAGCCTTCGACCTTGTCCGACAGGGCCACCAGCACCTGCGGCTGGTAGAGGTAGAGGATCGAGCCCTCGGTCAGCACCTTGGCCGCGACCTTCTGATAGGCCTTCTTGCGCGCGGCGGGATCGCTGATGGAGCGCGCTTCGGCATGGTCGGCATCGACCTGCTTGTCGCAGTACTTGCCGGCGTTCTGCGGCTGATCGCACACCTGGAACGAATAGGAATTGCCGTCCGGATCGCTGCGGCCGCTCCAGCCGATGAGATAGAGCTGGAAATCGCCGTCCTCGGCCTGCTTGAGCGTGGTCGCGAACTCGGTCACCCGGATCTTGAGGTCGAAGCCGGCCTCGGCTGCCATCGACTGCACCACCTCGGCGACGGCGCGCGGCTCGGGGCCGCTTGGCACCATGAAGTCGAGCGAGAGCGGGGCCGTCACGCCCGCCTCCTTCAGCAGCGCCTTGGCCTTGGGGACGTCGCGCTTGGGGATCGGGAAGGCCTGTTGATAGTAGAAATTCTGCGGGCTGATCCACTGATTGCCGGGCACGAACTCGCCGTTGAACACGACCTGGTTGATGGCGTCACGGTCGAGGCTGAGCTCCAGCGCGCGACGCACGCGCGGGTCCTTGCCGAGCGGGTTTTGCGCCTTCGGCCCATTGGCAAGGTTCATGGTGATGCCCTGATAGCCCAGCGACACCGCCATGATCAGCTTGAGCTTGGGGTTGTCGCGCACCGACTTGATGTCGGTCGCGAGCACGCGCTCGATCATGTCGAGGCCGCCGGACTGCAGGTTGGCCAGTCGCACCGTGCTGTCGATCACCGGCAGGAAGGTGATCTTGTCGATGAACACCTGGTCCTTGTTCCAGTAGTCGGCGAACTTCTCGACGACGACGCGGTCCTGCTGCACCCGCTCGACGAACTTGTAGGGGCCGGCGCAAACCGGATGCAGGCCGAACTTGTCGCCCGCGGCTTCGGCCGCCTTGGGTGCCACCATCATGCCGGCGCGGTCGGTGAGCTGGGCGAGCAGCGGCGAGAACGGCGCCTTGAGGATCAGCCGGATGGTCAGCGAATCGACCACTTCGACCTTGTCGACCGAGCCGATCTCGGGCTTGCGGAACGAGCCTTTCATGGTGAGATGGCGGTCGAGGCTGTACTTGGCGGCCTGAGCGTCGAACGCCTCGCCGTCGTGGAATTTCACGCCCGGGCGCAGCTTGATCGTGACCGCCTTGCCGTCGGCCGAGGTTTCGTGGCTGAGCGCCAGCTGCGGCACGACGTTCAGATTCTCGTCGATGTCGAACAGCTTGTCGCAAATCGCCGCGAAGACGATGCGGCCGACGTAGGTGCGCGCCAGGCTGGGATCGAGCACGTCGGGATCGTCGGCGAGGCCGATGCGCAGATGCGACTGCGCCATGGCGGTGCCGAGCAGCGCCACGGTGAGCACCACTGTCATCCCGAGCGCAGCGAGGGACCTTTGAAGCAGCAGGAAAGGTCCCTCGCTACGCTCGGGATGACAGCAGCTCCGCTCGGGATGACAGTTGATATGCTCGGAATGCCAGCTGAGCCTTGTCCTCATGACGCTTCCCTTTGCTCGGACACGAACGCCGCCTGCAGGCGTTCGAGGCGCACCCTGTCTTCATCCTTGTCGTTGCCGGCGCCGCGCTGGACGGCTGGGGGAAACTCCGGCCAGTACGGGCAGGCGGTAGCATGCGCTGTGCCATCGTCGGCCAGCTGCGGCTCGTCGCGACGGCAGGCGTCGCGCACAAAAGGACAGCGGGTGTGGAAGCGACAGCCGCCGGGCGGGCTGAGCGCGCTCGGGATATCGCCTTCGAGCAGGCGCCGCTCGCGTTGCGCGGTCGGGTCGGGCAGCGGCACGGCGGCGAGCAGGGCACGCGTATAGGGATGGCGCGGGTTGCGGAACAGCTCGTCGGTCGTCGCAGTCTCCACGATCTTGCCGAGGTACATTACGGCGATGCGATCGGCGATGTGCTTCACGACGGCGAGATCGTGGCTGATGAAGATGTAGGCGAGCCCGAAGCGCTGCTGCAGCGCGCGCATCAGGTTGATGACCTGCGCCTGGATCGACACGTCGAGCGCCGACACCGGCTCGTCGGCGACGATCAGCTTTGGCTCGACGGCCAGCGCACGGGCAATGGCCAGCCGCTGGCGCTGGCCGCCGGAAAATTCGTGGGGATAGTGTCGGGCATGGTCGGGCCGCAGCCCGACCAGCGTCAAAAGCTCACCGACGCGCGCGCGCCGCTCGCCTTCCTTGGCGGCCAGCCCGTGCAGCATCAGGGGCTCGCCCAGCATGGCGCCCACGGTCATCCGTGGGTTGAGCGAGGCATAAGGGTCCTGGAAGATCAGCTGCATGCGCCGCCGGCGGGCGCGCATCGCGCTGTCGGAGAGGGGGAGCAGATCCTCGCCTTCGAACCGCACGCGGCCGGCCGAGGGCTCGATCAGGCGCAGCACCAGCCGGCCGACCGTCGACTTGCCGCAGCCCGATTCGCCGACGATCGCCAAGGTCTCGCCTGCTGCCAGGTGGAAGTCGACCCCGTCGACGGCGCGAACATGGCCCGACACAAGGCCGAAGGAACCGCGTCGCACCGCGAAGTGCTTGGCCAGTCCCTCGACCTCGAGCAGGGCCGTCATTGCGCGATCTGGCTGAGGGGCGCGCGACGGCAGCGCGTGAGATGGCCCGGCGCGACCTCGACCAGCGGCGGCCCGCTGCTGCGGCAGGCCGGCTCGACGAACGGGCAGCGCGCGGCAAAGCGGCAGCCGTCCGGCGGGCGTGTCATGTCGGGCACCCGACCTTCGATCGACGGCAGCCGCTCGCGCTTCTCGTCGAGCCGGGGGATCGAGCCCAGCAGGCCTACCGTGTAGGGATGTTCGGGACGTGCGAAGAGGGCGCCCACCGGCGCCCGCTCGACGATCTGGCCGGCATACATGACCGCGACCTCGTCGGCCATCTCGGCCACCACGCCGAGATCGTGGGTGATCAGGATGATGGCGGTACCGGTGTCGCGGCGCAGGCCGCGCATCAGGTCGAGGATCTGCGCCTGGATGGTGACGTCGAGCGCCGTGGTCGGCTCGTCGGCGATCAGGAGCTGCGGGCCGCACGCCAGCGCCATGGCGATCATGGCGCGCTGGCGCATGCCGCCCGACAGCTTGTGCGGATAGTCGTCGATGCGCTTGTCGGGCGAGGGAATGCGGACCAGCCGCAGCATCTCGATCGCACGCCTCCGCGCGTCCGCCGCGGACAGTCCCTGATGGCGCTGGATCGCCTCGACGATCTGGTTGCCGATCGTGTAGGCCGGGTTGAGCGACGTCATCGGCTCCTGGAAGATCATGGCGAGCCGCGCGCCGCGCAGGTCGCGCATCAGCTTGGGCGCCAGGCTCAGGAGGTCGCGGCCCTCGAAGCGGACCTCGCCCGAGACGCTCGCATTCTCCGACGGCAGCAGCCCCATGACGGCAAGCGACGTCACGCTCTTGCCGCAGCCCGACTCGCCTACCAGACCCAAGGTGCGGCCGCGCGCCAGCGACAGGTCGACGCCGTCGACGGCCTGCACCGTGCCGTGGTCGGAGGAGAAGGAGACGGCCAGTCGCCGCAGTTCGAGAAGCGGTGCGACCGGTGCGTTCATTGCCGGGCGGCGGCCACGCTGGCCTCGACGGCTGCGTTGATCTTGGCGCGGTCGTAGATGCCGGACGGATTGTCATCGGTCGCCAGGAACGCGCGGAACGCGGTCCACGTCTCGCGGCTCGCCGCCTCCAGCCGGGCGAGCTCCAGGAGCGGCTCGACGTGGTCGTCGACGCGCAAGTCGAGCTCGGAATAGTCCTGATCGCCCCAGATTTGCAGCGCCGCCGATTGCTTGCCGCGCTTGTCGCCGCCGACTCTTTCACCCGCTTTCAGCGCGCCGATCAGTCGCCGCGGCAGGGGCAGCGCCTCGTTCTCGCGAAAGAACCGCACGGTCTCGGCGATCACTTGCGGGCCCGCCAGCATGTTGCCGGCGACCGACAGGTCCTCGCCGATCCAGTGGCCGCACCACGGCACGCACTCGCTGCCAGTGTGGGCCGCGAAGCGCCGGTCTGCGCCCAACACGTGCAGCTGGCGATGCTCGCGGCCGGCATCCGGGGCGATCAGCAGGCGCACGACGTCGACCGCACCGACGCCCTCGTCGATGAGACGCAGCCCGCGCGGCCCGTACAGCGGATTGAACAGCGCCTGGGTGCAGAGCGCGCCCTTCTGCGGCGCCACGAACGGCACGCGCGCGCCGACCGCGAAGAACTTGGTGGCGACCGCGACGGCGATGCGCCCGGTCGTGCGCTCGCGGAAGATGATCGACCAGGTCATTGGGGCTTCTCCTCCCCATCGCGGAATCCGCGATGGGGAGGTGTCCGTGAAGCGGGCGGAGGGGTCATGAATCCGAGCCTTGACCCCTCCGTCGGCGTATGACGCCGACACCTCCCCTTCGCGGAATCCGCGAAGGGGAGGGGAAGACGAGCGTTCACCATGATCACCGGCCCGCGGCGTAGCCTTGCATGCCGCGCGGGTTGGCGCCGGCCTTGCGCCAAGGGTCCTCGCGCCGCGCCGCCGTTAGCCGGCCTTCGGACCATTGCGCGCCGACCTCGACCTCGTGGCCGCGCTTCTTGAGCTCGTCGACCGACTCTTTGGGCACGCGGCCTTCCAGCACCAGCACGCCGGGCCGCGCCGTCCGTGGCCAGAAGGAGGAAGGGAAATGCTCGCTGTGCCAGGCCGGCGCGTCGATCGCCTCCTGCAGGTTCATGTTGGAATGGACGTGGCGCAGGAACATCTGCGTCACCCACTGGTCCTGCTGGTCGCCGCCGGGGGAGCCCCACACCATGTACGGCTCGCCGTCGCGATGGGCGAGCGTGGGGGTGAGCGTGCTGCGCGGCCGCTTGCCTGGCGCCAGCGAGCCGGGCAGGCCTTCCTCGAGCCAGAACATCTGGCCGCGCGTGCCGAGCGGCCAACCGAGCTGAGGAATGACCGGCGAGCTCTGCAGCCAGCCGCCGGACGGTGTGGCCGAGATCATGTTGCCATCCTTGTCGATGATATCGAAATGCACCGTGTCGCCGCTGGTCTGGCCGACGCGACCGACGGTCGGCTCGCCGGCGCCGGCCGACGAGACGCCGAGCCGGCTGCTGTCGGCGCGCCTGAGCTTCACCACGCCGCCATAGCCCTCGACCATGCCCGGCCGCTGCTCCAGCGAAGCACGCTGCATGCTCAGGAGGCGGCGGCGGTCGGCGTTGTAGGAGTCGGACAGGAGGGTCTTCATCGGCACGTCCACGAAGGCCGGATCGCCGTAAAAGGCCTCGCGGTCGGCGTAGGCGAGCTTGGCACATTCGACCTGCAGGTGGATGAAATCGGCACTGGTCGGGCTCATGCGGTCGAGATGGAAGCCTTTCAGGAGGGCGAGCTGCTGCAGGACCACCGGTCCCTGCGTCCAGGTTCCCGCCTTGCAAACCGTGTACCGACCGTAGTCGTAGGTGAGAGGCGCCTCGACCGTCGCCTGCCAGCCGGCCATGTCCTGCCCGCTGAGCACGCCCTTGTTCGGACGGCCCGAGACGTCCATCACCGCCTGGATGCGGCAGAATCGGTCGATCGCCTCGGCGACGAAGCCTTGGCTCCAGGTTTTGCGTGCGCGATCGATCTCCGCTTCGCGGCCGCCGCCGCCGGCTTCGGCCTCCTTGAGGATGCGCGCATAGGTATTGCCGGCAGCGGTGTTGCGGAACAGCGCACCGGTTGCCGGGATCGCGTTGCCCGGCAGGAAGACCGCCGCAGACGTCTTCCAGTGAGTACGAAAATGGTCCGCGACCGTGCCGATGGTGGCGTTCGCCCGCTCTGCCAGGGGATGGCCGTTCAGGAAGTAGCCGATGGCGGGCGCCAGCACGTCGGAAAGCCTGAGCGTGCCGTAGTCGCGCAGCAGCAGCATGTAGGCATCGAACGTCCCCGGAATGCAGGCCGGCAGAAGCCCGGTGCCGGGGATCAGATCGAGGCCGAGGCCCTTGTAGTGCGCGATGGTGGCGCCGGCCGGCATCGGACCTTGGCCGCAGATCACCTCGGTCTTGCCGCGCCTGGTGTCGTGCAGGATAAGCGGCGCATCGCCGCCCGGACCGCAGAGATGCGGCTCGACCACCTGCAGCGCGAAGGCCGTGGCCACGGCGGCATCGAAGGCATTGCCGCCCTTTTCCAGGATGCTCATGCCCACCGCGGTGGCGATCCAGTGGGTCGAAGCGACCACCCCGAACGTGCCGACGATCTCGGGACGGGTAGTGAACGGACTGGGATTGATGCGGCTCACAGGGCGGCCTCCTCCACGCTCGAAAGCCGCAGACCTTAAGCCTGCAGGAGGGAAGGGGCTAGGGGCCTCGAAGGACCGCGCGCGGGACGCCCGCGGTGCCTCGGAAAACGAGCCGGTTACCGCTTGGTCGTCACGCTCTGCGCGGCCGTGGTCTTGGCAACGGCGGCAAAGTGAGTCGCGGTCGCCTTCTGCGTCGGGCTGCCGTGCGGCGAGGCGAGGCCATGCGGCACGGTGGGCGCCGCCGACCCGGCCGGCGCCGCGGCCTTGCTCTGATGCCCCAGTGAGGCCTGTTCTCCCTCGACCTTGATCGGCAGCCGCGCCTGCGAAGGTGACAGGCCGGAGTTGCGCTTGGCGAGAACCGAGTCCCGCACAACCTGGTCGCCCGGCGTCGCCGATCCGACGTCCGTATTCGAGGTGTCATTGGCGTTCGGCGAGGCAGCGGTGGGCGTCGGATCGGCGTTGTCGGTCGAGGTGCCGGGCTGGCTGAGCGCCTGATTGAGCTGCCTCGCGGTGCGGCGAGGGATGGCCTGGGTAGACTGGGTGGAGGGAGGGCCCTGGTGCTCGAGTGCGGTGTTACCGGGCAGAGCGCCCGGGCCGATGACCGACGCCGCGCTCGGTGCGCCGCCCGACGGGATGGCGATCTGCGAGCCGGCGCGTGTCGCCGTTTGGGTGAGGCCCTGGTTGGTGGCGCGCAGCGACGTGCCGTACAGGAAATTGGCCGTGGTGCCGGCGGGCGTCACGCTGGCCGTAGCGATGCCGCCGCTGATGCCCAGCTCCCCCGTCGGCGTGTTGATCACGACCTCGTTCTGCTTGCTGATCGCGCCGCCGACGAAGCGGAACGTGCCGCGCGTGACGGTGAGCGCCATGTCGCCCGACTTCTTGTCCGGATCGTAGGCGAACTTGTCGATCACAAGCTCGCTGTCGGGCCCCAGCGTGATCGACGTGCCGTCGAGGAACACAAGGTGCGCCCGGTCGTCGGCCTTCGTCACGACCCGTTCGTTCTGCTTGATATCGCGGCCGACGCGAAGGATGCGCTCGGATCCGGATTGATCTTGGCCGATCGGGCTGCCGTCGACCACGGACGTGACGCCGACGCCCGCCTGCGCGGCGGCCAACGGCAAGACGCCTGTGGCCGCCGAGGCCAGCAGCGCCGCAATGCTAAAGTGTCTCACGATCCCCGCCTCAAAATCTCCAACCGACCCCGACCAGCGCCGTAAGGGCGTTGTACGAGTAGGTGCTGAGCGACGCCGAGCGCTCAAAATAGTTCACCTGGCCAACAAGAGCGAGGGATTCGGTCATGGGTATGGCCAAAACGAGGCCGAGATTGACGTCATTTTGGGAGCGGGCAATCGTCGGATTGACCGTCGGGTCAGGCTGGTCGTAGGTGGCCTGGGCGATGCCGCCGCTCGCCGTGATCGCCCAGGTGCGGCCGTTGATGCCGAGGGGATCGTCGAAGCGCACCTCCATGGTGCCGCCCAAGGCGATCTCGCCATAGGACTGGGCGGGCACGCTGGCGATGAAGCGGGTGTAGAGGCCACTCAAGGTGAGCGTCATGGCGGGCGTCAGCGCCACCTGCAACGAGCTCGATACGACACCCTCGTTGCCGGAGCCCTCGTTGTTGGTCGGCACGGTCGGGTTGTTCAGGAATTCGCGCCGCCGACCGAACACCGCCAGTGTCGCCTGCATCTGGCTGGTGATCGGCGTGCCGCCTTCCATGCCGCCGCCCCATGCCCAGTAGCTCGGCATGTTGCCGACCGCCACATAGCGGCCGGTGACGAAGGGGCGCATCGTGAGGTTGCTCAAGAGGCCGCTCTCGAAGGGCGAGGTGCGGGGGCCGGTCGTGAAGTCGACAAACAGCACGTTTGCCGACGTCACCTGGAACTGCTGCGTTATGTAGAGCTGCAGCTCGCTCTCCAGAGCGCCATTGTCCTGACGATTGAGGTCGTAGCGGTGATCGATGGTCGCGGCCAACAGGTAATTGAAGTCGGGCTGGGAGGACACGTTGGGCGTGGTCACCACATTGGGCCCCACCGACTGCAGTGCCCCCGCCGTCCCGCTGTTGGCGTTGGACGAATACTGGATGCCGTTCAGCACGCTGCCGGAGAACTGCGAGCGGCCGACCTGGGAGTCGATGTCGGCAATGTACTGGCCGGCCTTGTCCTTGATTTCCGGCGTGGCGCCGCCCGACTGGCGTGCGCTTTCGAGGTAGGTGCGGGCCGCTTCGTAAGAGCCGAGCCGGTAGTACAGGACGCCGAGCTCGAGCTTGACCGAGGGTTGGTTGCCGTTGATCACCAGCAGGCGTTCGAGGGCGGAGATCGCGCCTTCGAGATTGCCGACCTGCACGGCAAGCTCGGCGAACTTCAGCAATGTCTTGGGGTCGGACGGCTTCTTCAACGTTTCCTGGAAGGCGGCATCGTAGGCTGCCTGCGTGTCGGGGGGCGGCGATTGCTGCGCAACCGCAGGCTCAGCCATCGCCAACCCCACCATGGCGACAGCCAGTCTAAGAATCCGCATACGCTTTGCATTTACACGCGGACAGATGTGGAAGGCAACGGATCCTGTGAACGGTCCGAACGAGGGATGGCTCCCCCTTGTCATCCCGAGCGAAGCGAGGGATCCTTGCTCTCTCCCTAAGGATCCCTCGCTGCGCTCGGGATGACATACCGGTCTACGCGAGCTGCAGCCACTGCGGAATTTCGGGACTGACCCGGCGGCCATCGGCGCTGAGGGGAACGCCGCTGCGCACGGCGTCGAGCTGCAGCAAGGCGAGCGCGCGCCCACCCGAGCCGGAGCGCAGCTCGCCGACGTCCTTGCCGTCCATCTGGACCGATGTTCCGGGTGCGGGCACATCGCCCTCGATGCTGACAGGCAACAGGCGCTTGCGGATCAGCGCACGGTACTTGGTGCGCGCCGTCAGCTCCTGGCCCATGTAGCAGCCCTTGTTCCAGTCGACGCCGTGCAGCTCGTCGAAGCCGTTCTCCAGCAACAGGGCTTTCTCGACCGGCAGGTCACGACTGCCATCGGGGACGCCGAGCTTTAAGCGCAGCGCATCGTATGCCTCGAACGGCGCCGGCGTCAGGCCGTGCGCGGCGAGCGCGGACTCGAGCGTGCCCGAGGCGCCGATCAGGCGATAACCGAGCTCGGGCAGGCGCGGGTCGGCAAAGGCGACGACCCCCGCTAGCCGTGGCGGGGCGGCTTGTGGCGCACCGAATACGGCAGCGACCTCCAGGGCTGCACTGCGGTCCTCGATCGTCACCTTGGAGCGGAGCTTGTAGAGCGTGAGCTTCCTGGCGAGCGCCGGCGCGCGGTCGTGCTCGGTCTCCAGCAGGAGCGTGTCGCCGCCGCTGTCGGCCACGAACATCTCATTGAGGAAGCGGCCCTGCGGAGTCAGCAATGCGGCCCAAATCGCGGTTCCCGGAGCCACCTTGGTCGTGTCGTTGGAGATCAGGCCCTGCAGGAAGGCGATGCGGTCCGGCCCTCCGACCGCCAGCACGCCACGATGGCGAAGAAGGCTGAATGACAATCCCGACATGCCGCAAGACTTGGGGCCTGGCGCGGCGGTTGGCAAGCAGCAGGAGATGGTGAGGGAAGCCAGCCTGTGGCCTGCTCACCAATCTTGAGCGACGCCCGCGGTCCCTTCGGCTATGTTGGCTTCGGCCGAAGCGGGGGGAGCTGGCATTGGCGGCATTTGATTCGGAGCGCGATCCGTCCTGGATCAAGCGCATCCTGTGGTGGGTCTGCCTGGTGTTGGCGCCGGCGGTGCTGCTTTCCATCGAGCTGTTCCATCCATCGGGCTTCACGCACCTCGGGATGTTCCAATTCCTGTCGCATGCCGAGCACGACCAGCAATATTGGGCCATCGACTATCCCGGGCCGCACTGGTGGCTGGTGCTGCACATGATCCAGACACCGCTGGTCGGACTGGTGGCGGTCGGGCTGTGGCTGACGGTCGACGGCATCGGCGCGAAGGACGGCATGGCCGCCGTGGTATCGGCCGGGCTGGCGCGCGTCGCCATCTTCGTGATGGCCATCTACTTCACGGTGCTGGATGCGATCGGCGGCATCGGCCTTGGCAAGACGATCCTCGTGGTCGAGCAGCTGGTGGCGGACGGCAAGCTCACCCCGCAGCAGGTCGAGGGCGTGGCCTTGGTGCTCAACACCACGTGGGTCGATCCGCTGATCGGCGGCATCGGCTCCTTCGTCAGCCTGACCGCCTCATGGGCCGCCTTTGCGGCATCGGTGCTGATCGCGGTGGCGCTCCTGGCCTCGGGGCGCGCGGGCTGGCTGAACATGGCGGTGCTGGTAGCCTTCGGCTGGGAGCTGCAAACCGCGCATGCCAGCCCGCACGGGCCGATCGCCTTCGGCTTGCTGATCGTCGCTTCGGTCTGGCTCTGGTTCGGCCGCAGACGCGCCGGCCGCCGGGTGTCCCGGCTTTAGGCGCCGTCGGCCTTGATGCCCAGCTGCTGGATCAGCCGGCCCAGGCGCTGGTGCTCGGCGGCCAGCGCCGCCGCTGTCTGCTCGAAATCGCCGGCGCGAGAGCATCAGGCCGTTCGATAGAACGGCTTGTCGCCGCACACCGTCACGCGATGGCCGTAGCGGCGGTGCGGGAAGTAGTCGAACATCGCATGGTGCTGGGTGGCGCGGTTGTCCCAGAAGGCGACCGAGTTGGGCTGCCACTTGAAGCGGCAGTGGAATTCCGGCGTCTCGATGTGGCGATAGAGCATCTCGAGCAGCGCGTCGCTCTCGTTCTTGCGCAGCTGCGGGATGCGCAAGGTGAAGCCGCGGTTCACGAACAGCGCCTGGCGGCCGGTCACCGGGTGGGTGCGCACGATCGGGTGTTCGGCGTTGGGGAAGGCGATGTCGTCGCGGTCCTTGGCCTTCACGCGGTAGTAGTGCGCCTTGCTGCTGTCGTGCAGCGCGGTGAGCCCGACGAGCAGGCGCTTGATCGGCTCCGACAACGTCTCGTAGACGCGGTACATGTTCGCAAAAAGCGTATCGCCGCCGCCATCGGGCGGCACCTCGGTGAGGTAGAGGATCGAGCCCATCGGCGGCTCCGGATCGCACGACACATCGGAATGCCATTCCTCGCCGGCCACGCGCTTGGACTTCTCGTCGGCCTTGATGACCAGGATCTCCGGATGCTCGGCGAACGCGATCGGCGCGTTGGGATGGGTGTGCAGCGGCCCGAAGCGGTGGCCGAACGCCTTGTGCTGCTCGATTGTCATCGTCTGCTCGCGGAAGAAGATCACCAGATTGTCCATGAGCGCATCGTGCACCTCCTGGAACTGCTGGTTGCCGAGCGGCTGGGCAAGGTCGACGCCGAAAATCTCGGCGCCGATGGTCGGCGTGAGCTTGCGCACCTCGATCGTCTGATAGGCCATGTGTTCCTCCTGGGCCGCAAGCATAAGCCGGCCTCGCCGGCGCGTCCCGCGAAAGGTGCAAAAGTCCGTATTGCGGACTCGCTTGCGATAGGGTCTTCTGGCGCCCCGGCCTCTGGCCCGCTTCAGGCGCATGTGAATGCGCCGGATGAGATGGGCAAGACGCCCGTGGTCCCAACAACTTTCGAGTCGCTCGCCCATGCCCGCTGCCGTCATCGAGCCCGTACGCCGCAGCTTTGCACTGCTCGAGGCGTTGAGCCGGCGGCGCACGACGACGCTTTCTCTGCTGGTGCAGGAGACCGGGTTGCCCCGGCCGACGGTCGTGCGCCTGCTGCACACCCTGGCGGCGCTCGGCTACGCCCAGCGCGTATCGCGCCAGCACGGCTATCGGCTCACCGATCGGGTCCTCGGACTGGCCGGGTCGATCCGTTTCGTCGACCATCTGGTCGATGCCGCCATTCCGCACATGAGCCGCTTCACGGCCGAGCACGGCTGGCCGCTCTACCTCGCGACATTGAGCCACGGCGCCATTACCATCCGCCATTCGACGGCGCCGGAAAGTCCGATGTCGTTCGAGGGCGCCGGCTTGAACAGCCGCCGGTCTGTGCTGGCGAGCGCGCTCGGCCGGGTATGGCTCGCCTTCTGCGGCGAGGCGGAGCGCCGGGCCGTCCTGCAGGACATCGGTGGGCTGGCACCGCGCCAGGAAGCGGCGCTGCGTTCGGTGCTCGAAACCGTGCGCGCCGCGGGATTCGCCTTCACGGCGTCGCCCCGGATGACTCGGATCCACGGCATGGCAGTGCCGATCCGCCATCGCCAGCGCATCCTGGGCAGTCTCTCCATGCGCTTTCCCCGTTCCGCCATGAGCGAGGACCAGGTTGCCGCGAGGTACGCGCGGCGTCTTGCGGCCGTAGCGCGTGCGATAGCGAACGACGCGAACGCACACCTAAGGAGAGATCATGCCGCGTGAGCGGCTTGCTGCTCCACCTCGGGCCACTCGAGCAAAGCCGTGTCGATGCCGAGCCACTCCAGCGTCTCGATCGCCTGGCCGCGCAGCGATGCCGCATGCTGCCGGTCTGCGCTGCGCACGAAGCGGTGACGCATATGGCCGCAGTCATCGCGCCGCGTGCCGTCGAGCGATCGCCCGAGCGTGCGTTCGACGGCCTTCAAGTGATCGCGCTGGGCCAGGCGGACAGCGTCACGCAGGGACGGCCGGTCGCGCGACGTGCCATCGAGATGGTCGAGGATCGCCGTCATGCCGCGCACAGGCGCACGCATTAGCCCTTCGTACGAAAACAGCCGAACCAGCGTCGGGTGGTGCAACGCCATGTGCTGATAAGAGATGAGTTGCTTGGCATAGGACGGCAAAGCATGGCCGAACAGATAGTCGCCGAAGGACATGCCTGACAGCGGCCGTCCGCCGATCGAGTTGTACGTAGAGTCCCTGTGATTCTGGCAGTACCAGTAGTACGAGGCTGCCTGATCGATCGGGTTGCGATACACCAGCGCGATCCGCGCAGCGCGCCCCTTGCGAGCGTCGCGCTCCAGCGTCGACACCCGCAACGGCGCATGCGGATAGGGTGCAAGATCAACGGGGGTGCAAGCGTAGTCGAAGCCCTCGTGGAGATAGTCGTAGCCACGCACGTGGAACGACGTCCGCGGCCACCATGGATGCGTTAACGCTTCCCGTGCAAAACCGGGGCAGACCGTGTGGCCCACGAACAGCAAGTCCACGGGCATCGTACCACGCACGTAGAACAAGGGGCCGCCGCTCAATCGTGAAAAATCGAACGGTGGGCCATGCGGGTCGCCGATGATCCGCCCCGTCAAGCGGTTGTCGATGCGGCCTCCGCGATCGAGATGTGCGAGAAAGGCGACGGCATACCGGAGAAACCACGTGCCGGAGCGCGGGATGGTGGCCAAGATTGGAAGACGGGGAATCATTCGCATGGACCTGCTTACGCAGTCGTTGTGTCGCTCGTCCCCCCGACCCGCCTGTTGATAGCATTGTTTTCACAGACACGTGCATTGGGGGCAGGTATGCAACCATGCAAGGTCAATTCTGCAGCCGGGTGCTTATAATGGCCCGCGTTTTGCTGAGCCTCGCGGCGCTTGCCGAGGACTGCTAGAACCTGCGCGACGAAAGTGCAGGAGCAGGCATGGCATTCAGGGCACTCGTCCTCACCCAGGGCAATGATCGCAAGGTCGGCGGCCGAATCGATACGTTGGACGACGACAAGCTGCCGGCGGGTGACGTTACCGTCGCGATCGCCTATTCGACGCTGAACTACAAGGACGGGCTGATCCTGACGACCGGTGGCGGCCTGGTGAAGAGCTGGCCGCATGTCGGCGGCATCGACTTCGCCGGCATGGTCGAGCATTCCGACGATCCGCGATACAAGGTGGGCGACCGCGTGGTGCTGAACGGCTGGCGCGTCGGCGAGCTGCACTGGGGCGGCTACGCCACCAAGGCGCGCGTGAAGGGCGAGTGGCTGGTCAAGCTGCCGGACTCGATCTCGCCGCGAGCGGCGATGGCGATTGGTACGGCAGGGTACACATCGATGTTGTGCGTGATGGCGCTCGAGCGCCATGGGCTCACGTCGGCTTCGGGCGAGATCCTGGTGACCGGCGCGGCCGGCGGTGTCGGATCGATCGCGGTCGCACTCCTGGCCAAGCTCGGCTTCGACGTCGTGGCCGCCACCGGTCGTCCCCAGGAAGGCGATTATCTCAAGGGCCTGGGCGCCACGACGATTCTCGAGCGCAAGGCGCTCGTCGAGGCGCCGGACCGTCCGCTGCTGTCGGAGCGGTTTGCCGGCGTGGTGGACACCGTCTCCGGCGTGATGTTCGCCCGCGCACTGGCGCAGCTCAAGTACAACGGCGCAGCCGCCGTCTGCGGCCTCGCCGGCGGCGCGGTCTTCCCGGGATCGATCCTGCCTTTCATCCTGCGCAACGTCACAGTGTACGGTATCGACTCGGTCATGCTGCCGCGAGGCCCGCGGGAAGAGGCGTGGCGCCGGCTGGGCCGCGACGTGCCGCTGGCAAAGCTTGACAGCGCGGTGAGCGAGGTTGCGCTGTCGGACCTGATGCCGCTCGCCCCAAAAATCCTCAAGGGAGAGATACGCGGCCGCGTGGTCGTCGATGTGAACAGGTGATATCTCTGTCGTCTCGCTCTCCAAGGTAAACACATGACGCCGCCCGTTACCCAGCCGACCGCCAACAATCTCGACGCCTATTTCATGCCGTTCACGGCGAACCGGCAGTTCAAGAAGAACCCGCGGCTGCTGGCCAAGGCCAAGGGCGTGCACTACTGGACGCCGGAAGGCCGGCGCATCATCGATGGCACGGCTGGCCTGTGGTGCGTCAACGCCGGACATGGCCGCGAGGAGATCAAGGCGGCGATCGCGCGGCAGCTGGAGGAGATGGACTACGCCCCGTCCTTCCAGATGGGCCATCCCAAGTCGTTCGAGATCGCCGCCCGCCATGCGGCGATGCTGCCGGGTGACCTCAACCATGCCTTCTACTGCAATTCGGGATCCGAGGCGGTCGATTCGGCGCTCAAGATCGCGCTGGCCTGGCAGCGTGCCCGTGGCCAGGGCACCCGTACACGATTGATCGGCCGCGAGCGCGGCTATCATGGTGTCGGCTTCGGCGGCATCTCGGTCGGCGGCATGGCCAACAACCGCAAGCAATGGGGCGTGATGCTGCCCGGTGTCGACCACCTGCCGCACACCCATCTGCCGGCCAAGAATGCTTTCTCACGCGGGCAGCCCGAGCACGGCGTCGAGCTTGCCGACGAGCTGGAGCGGATCGTGGCGCTGCACGACGCGTCGACCATTGCCGCGGTGATCGTCGAGCCGTGCGCCGGCTCGACCGGCTACCTACCGCCGCCCAAGGGCTACCTGCAGCGGCTGCGCCAGATTTGCGACAAGCACGGCATCCTGCTGATCTTCGACGAGGTGATCACCGGCTTCGGGCGGTTGGGCGCATCGTTCGCGGCCGAATTTTTCGGCGTCATTCCCGACCTCATGACCGTCGCCAAGGGCATCAGCAACGCCACCGTGCCGATGGGCGGCGTGTTCGTGCGCAAGCACGTCTACGACGGCTTGATGAACGGACCGGAGAACGTGGTCGAGCTGTTCCATGGCTACACCTACTCGGCGCATCCGCTGGCCTGCGCGGCGGCTGGAGCGGTGCTTGACATCTACAAGGACGAGGGCCTGTTCCAGCGCGCCGCCGATCTCTCTTCCTACTGGGAGGACGGCGTGCATTCGCTGAAGAGCGCGCCGGGCGTCATCGACATCCGCAACCTCGGTCTCGCTGCCGGCATCGACATGGAAGGGCGCAAGGACGCAGCGGGCGCGCGCGGCTACGAGGCTTTCGTCAAGGCTTTCGAGATGGGCCTGATGGTGCGCCAGACGGCCGACACGCTCGCGCTCTCGCCGCCGCTCATTGTCGAGAAGGGCCACATCGACGAGATCATCGAGATCACGGGCAAGGCGATCAAGGCGGCGGCGTAACAGGGCCTTCACGACAGGCCCTGTTATACTGGCGATGTGATCTCCGCATTCGCATGGCCGTATGTGTTGGGCGAGCTGGCCGCGCTCGCCCACCTCGGCATCGCCACGGCAGTCACGATCCACGTCCTGCTCTACAAGCGCAACGTCGGCGCGGCGGTGTCGTGGATCGGCATCGCCTGGCTCTCGCCGTTCTTGGGGGGGCTGCTTTACGCCACCATGGGCATCAACCGGGTCAAGCGGCGCGCTCAGCGGTTGCGGCACCACCGCCTGCCGCTCAGCTCGATGGAGGAGGGGCTCGCCCGGTCGGCGCTCGACGATGCGATCTCACCGCTCGACTTCGCGATCGGGCGCCTCACCGGCCTGCCGTGCGAGCCGGGCAACCGGGTCGACATGCTGCGCAGCGGCGACGAGGCTTATCCCCGCATGCTCGACGCGATCGCCGGGGCTGAGAAGAGCGTCGGGCTGGCGAGCTACATTTTCCGCAATGACGCCGCCGGTCAGGCCTTCCACCAGGCGCTGATCCAGGCGCAGCGCCGCGGCGTCGAGGTGCGGGTGCTGATCGACGGGGTCGGCGGCGGCTATTTCTGGTCGGGAACCTACAACGAGCTCCGCAGGGTCGGCGTGCCGGTTGCCCGCTTCCTCCATTCGTACTTTCCCTGGCAGATGCCGTTCTTGAACCTGCGCAACCATCGCAAGCTCCTGGTGATCGATGGCAGGCTGGCCTTCACCGGCGGCATCAACATCGCCTCCGAGAACCTCGACAGCGCCGACCCGCCCCATCTCGTGCGCGATACGCATTTCCGCATCGAAGGGCCTGTGGTCGAGCAGCTGACCGACGCCTTCGCCGACGACTGGCTGTTCACCACGGGCGAGAAACTGCTGACCGAAAGCTGGTTTCCGCCGCTCGAGAAGGTCGGACCGGTGACCGCACGGGTCGTGACGTCGGGGCCCGACGAGGACATGGAGCAGATCGAGTTCGTCGCCCTGCATGCGATTTCCTGCGCGCAGAAATCGATCCGCATCGTCACGCCGTACTTCCTGCCGCCCGACCCGCTGACCACGTCGCTGGGGCTCGCCGCCTGGCGCGGCGTCACCGTCGACGTCGTCCTGCCCGAACGTTCCAACCACGCGGTCCTCGATTGGGCACGGCGCGTGCCGCTTCATGCGCTTATCGAAGCGGGTTGCCGGATCTGGCTGACGGATGGACCGTTCGACCATTCCAAGCTCATGATGGTCGACGAGTCCTGGGCTTTGATCGGCAGCGCGAATTGGGACACGCGCAGCTTCCGGCTGAATTTCGAGCTGAATGTCGAGCTGCACGACGCCGAGCTGGCGCGCCGACTGAGCGGGCTGGCGCGGACCACGCGCCGCCTCACCCTCGCCGAGCTCGAGGGCGATTCGCTGCCGATCCGCCTGCGCAACAGCGCGGCACGGCTGTTGCAGCCGTATCTTTGACCCACTCAGATTCCTCCCCAAGCGAAGCTTGGGGAGGTGTCGGCGTCTTACGTCAACGGAGGGGTCATGGGTCATGACCTTGACCCCTCCGACGCCGTAAGACGGCGCCACCTCCCCACTGCGTGGAGGAGAACACCTACCGATACAGCCGCCTCAGTCGGTCGCGTCGCATGGGGCGGTGCTCGGGCCGGGCGCGCAGGCCGCCGCCCTCCAGGCCGAAGCCTTCGGCAATGCTGAGCTCGAGGCGGATCGGCCGATGGTCGGACGGGCCGAACGCCAGTGCATCGGCCGTCCGGCAAGCGAGGCCATGAGTTAAGCAGCGATCGAGCCGAAAGGGCACGACGTTGCTGGCAAAGTGCGTCGGCTCGCGCGGGCCGACATCGCTGAACCCCGGCAACAGGACGGGGCCTACCATGTTGAAGTCGCCGATGATCGCCGAGGGCTTGCCGCGCAACGCCGCCGCGATGCGCGCGAGCTGGCGGCGGTTCAGCAGCTGGCCGTGCGACAGATGCACGTTGGCGAAGGTGATGTCGTTCATCTGCACGAGCTGTGCACGGCGCCGCGGCAGGCGTCCCGGCAGGCGCGAGGCGGGCAGCGACAGCGCGCGCGGCGCGGCAAAGCGGTGAAGGCTCCAGGCCGCCAGCCCATGGATGCGGCCGAGCCAGGAAAGGCGATGGAAGTGGCCGCCGACCAGCGCAGGCAGCGTCTCGATGTGCCGCGTCGCTTCCTGCATCAGCATCAGATCGGGCTTCTCCTTGGTCACCAGCGCCGCCACGTCCTCGACCTCAGCGCCTGTCAGACGCAACAGATTCCAACTGATGACCTTCAAGAGTTCCTCGCGGCTGCTCCCGGGGGCGCCAACATAGACTGCACCGCTCGATCTGTGCACACTTTCGTCCAACGTCGGCAGAGCACAGCGGGATGGAAACGACATGAAGGTGGTGATCACGGGTGGCGCGGGCTTTCTTGGCAAGAAGCTGGCGCGACGCCTGCTGCAGCAGGGCGAGATGATGGGCCCCGAGGGGCGGCCCGAGCGCCTGAGCGAGCTCCTGCTGTTCGATGTCGCCCAGGCCGCCGGCCCCGGCCTCGACGATCCACGGGTCAGCGCCGTCGCGGGCGACATCGCCAATTTTGCCACGGTGCAATCGATCGTTCAGAACGCGGCGACGGTGTTCCACTTTGCCGCCGTGGTGAGTGCCGGCGCCGAAGCTGATTTCGACTTGGGCTACAGGGTGAACCTCAACGGCACACGCAACGTGCTGGAAGCCTGCCGGGCGCTCGGCAGCAACCCGCGCGTGGTGTTCACCAGCTCGCTGGCGGCTTTTGGCGGCGACCTGCCGCCGGCGGTCACCGACGACACGCCGCTCACGCCGCAGACCTCGTACGGCGCGCAAAAGTCGATCGGCGAGTTCCTCGTTCGTGACTACACGCGCAAGGGCTTCTTGCGCGGCACTTCCGTGCGGCTGCCGACGATCTGCGTGCGCACCGGCCTGCCCAACAAGGCGGCGTCGACCTGGGCGAGCTCGGTTGTGCGCGAGCCGCTGACCGGCGTCGACGTCGTCTGCCCGGTGACACCGGAAACGATCATGGTGGTGCTGAGCCCGCGCAAGACCGTCGATGCCTTCGTGCGGTTGCACGATCTGCCGGTCGATTCATTCGGCCCCGGCCGCACGCTGCTGTTGAACGGCATCAACGTCACGGCGCGCGAGCTGGAGCAGGCCGTCGGGCGCCACGCCGGCAATCGCAAGGTCGGCAAGGTGACCTGGCAGCACGATCCGTCGATCCAGAGGATCTGCGATGGCTGGCCGCAAGGCATCGATTCCAAGCGGGCCGGATGGCTCGGCTTCGAAACCGACCGCGACCTCGACGAGATCGTGCGCAACTTCATCGCCGACGATCTCGACGAGCAGATGAAGTTGACGGCAAGCGTGTCCCTACCGCCCCCGTAACATGCGCCAGCCGTTCTGCAGGTGGCGCAACGGGCCCCACACATGGCGGGTAGCCATCACGTGCCAGCGTTGCGGCTCGTTGTCGGGCCCGGCGATGGGGCCGGCGTCGTCGACGTAATCGGTGATGCCGACGGCGTCGGTGTCCCAAGGTCCCGTGGTCTTGAAGATGGTCGTCTTGGCGCCATAGGCGGCCAGCGCGCCGCTCATCCCCGACGCCATGAAGTCCATGTAGTGCGGCAGGCTCTCCGGGCGGCAGAGATAGCCCTTGTTGAAGCCGACGGCGAGCAGGCGGAAGTGGAAGGGGTTCTTCTCGAGATAGCGCACGACCTCGGTCGTGTTGGCCGGATAGCGCGGCGAGAAGAAGTCGTCGATCACCACGATGCCGTCGAGATTGACGATGCGGTTGGCGAATTCGAGCTCGCGATAGACAGCGGTTCCGGTGTGCTCGCCGTCGATGTGAAACCAGCGCACCGTCTGATGCATCGCCTGCAGGTCGAGCTTGGCCGGCAGGTCGGCCGACGGCCCCGTCAGCGGGACGAGGTTCGCGGGCTCGGCGCCCACCGAGCGGATCGCGCGCTGGACCGCCTCCTCGTCGAGCCTGAGGTCGCAGAGATAGAGCTTTTCCTCGGGCTTGCGATAGGCGGCGAGAATCGAGGCCGAGCGGCCGCGCCACACGCCGATTTCGAACAGATCGCCCTTCACGCGCGTCTGCTGGTCGAGCAACGCGCGCCAGACGCAGTAGGATTGGAACATGAACCAGCCCGGAACGGCGTCCACCTTGTCCCAGCTGAGCGTCGAGGATCCCTGCATGCGGGCCTTGCTAACAGCGCCTTTTCGACGCTGCAAGCCGTGACCGCTTGCGTCGTTGCCGGCCGTCCTGTAGAGCCCGCACGCTTGCGCATGCCAACGAAGACAGTTGCCTATCGGACGACAATCTGCCTGATCTGGGGGCTGGCGCTCTGGCATACGTGGGAAAGCCGGGGCCTGTTCGTCGATGGCTCGGCGTTCCTAGTGCAGATCGCCCGCCGCGGATGGTTCTTCGATTTCTACGGACCGCGGCTTTACGCCATGGTGCTGGGCCAGATGCCGGTCATCACCGGCGTCTTTCTGGGCGTCACCGACCTGCACCTGCTGGCCCGCCTCCTGTCGCTCGGCCTGTTCGCGCTGCCGACCGCGCTCTACCACTTGGCGCTGGCCCGCGCGAAGGATGACGCGGTGCTGCTCGCCACGGTGATCGCCGCCATCGCCGTGGTGTTCATGACCACGTCGTTCTTCATCGTCGGCGAGTACAACACCGCCTACGCCATCGCCATCCTGGTCGCCGTCCGGCTCGCCACCGCAAGCGATCTCACGGTCCTCGACGGCCTGTTCCTGGCGGTGATCGGCGTGCTCGGCATGCGCACCTACGAAGCCATGCTCTATCTCGGCCCGCTGCTGGCGGCGATGATTGCATGGCGGGTGTGGCGGGCGCCGGCGCGGCCCTGGCTCCCGATGTTGCTGCACGGGCTCTCCGCCGTGGGCTTCATGATCGGGATGGGAGTCGCGATCCGCTCGCTGGCGCGGCCCTATTCGGTCGAGCATCTCGACGAGACGATCGAGACGGCGTCCAACTTCTGGCAGAACCTGCAGTTCGATCTCGTGCTCTCGGCGGCGATCGTGGTGGTCCTGTGGGCGCTGATCAGGCCACGCGACCTGTTGCGCGGTCGGCCCTATTGGTGGGCGAGCATCGGCCTGCTGCTGCTGGCGCTGTGCCCGCTGCTGGTGCTCGGCGACACGCTGGTGCGGCCGCTCGCCAAGTCGCAGTATGTGGCGCGCTCGGCCGCCGGCCTGGTGATCGCCGCGATGGTGGTGTTCATCTGGGCCTACGCCTCGAACCTGCGCCTCAAGCTGCCGGCGTTCACCGCGCTCGCCGATGGACGGGCCGCCGCGCGGTTCATGGCGTTCGCGCTCCTGATGCTGTTCGCGACGCTGCCGTCGGACATCTACCTCACGCGCAACTGGACCTACTACCTCGACACAATGCGCGCCGCCGTGCGCAGCCAGCCAGGCGTCATCGCCTTCGAGGACTCGCCGCTTGCCAGGCATCCCTTCGATCTCCTGGTCGAAGCCTGGATCCTGCCGAGCCAGAGCCTGGCGCTGCGTGGCAAGCAAGGCGACGGCATCATCGCGCCGCCCAAGGATTTCAAGCGCTGGCAGCCGTTCCCGCCAGCCGACCCGTATCCGCTCGGGCAGTTCGTCTGGCGCGAGTAGGGCAGGCCGTGCTCGGCGCGCCCCCGGTCTTGCCATGGGCCTATCGCGCCGTGCTCGTCCTGCTGTGGGGCTTGACGATCTGGAACACGCTCGCCTGCCGCGGTCTGTTCTGGGACGGCTCGTCCTTCCTGGTGAACATTCTCGACCTCGGCCGCTTCCACGATTTCTACGTGGCGCGCGCCCATGTCGATTGGCTGACCCAGGCGCCGGTCCTGCTGCTCTCGCGGATGGGCCTCGGCGACACGCATCTGCTGTCGATGGTCTACTCGGCGACCCTGTTCGCGCTGCCGACCGGCCTCTATCACCTCGCCTTGGCGCGGCTGCGGCACGATGCGCTGCTGCTCGGTTTCGGCATCGCGATCGTCGCCGTCGTCTACCTGCCGACCTGGTTCTTCATCGTCGGCGAGTACAACCTCGCCTTCGCCGCGGTAACCGCCGCCGTGGCGATCGCGCTCACGCTGCGGCCGCGCCCGGTGGGCGACGCGGCGGCAATCTGCCTGCTCGGTGTCGTCAGCGTGCGATCCTACGAGGCGATGCTCTATCTCGGTCCGCTGGTCGCGGCCGTGCTGGTGTGGCGCCTGCGCCGAATCGAGGATCGCATGGCGAGGTTTCTGCTCGCCATCGGCGCGCTCGGCTTCCTTGCCGGGGCCGTCGTCGGCGGCGCGACGGTCGTGGAGTACTGGACGCACCCGCACTTCGTGAAGGTGCGTTCGACGGCGCTCGACTTCTGGCAGAACCTGCAGTTCGCCATTCCGGTCGCCGCACTCGCCGCATGCGCCCTGATAAGTCTGGCACGTCCGCGCTGGCTGCAGGGACGTGGGCCCGTTTTCACCATGGGTCTCGCGATGGCAGCGTTGGCGCTCACGCCGTGGTATCGCTTGCTCGACCCGGATTCCATCCTCTATCCGCCAGCACAGTACCTCGCCCGCCAGGCCGCGGGCGTGCTGTTGGCGGCGATGCTTCTGGCCATGTGGATCCATGTTGCATGGCGCGGCCGCGTGCGGCCGCTCGCGACCTTGGCGCTCCCTGCCGTGTCGCGGCGCCTGGTGCTCACCATGACGGTGCTGATGCTGGCCGCCGCGGTGCCTGACCTCGCGCTGACCCAACTATGGTGGGACTACCTGGAGCGCATGCGGGCCCTGGTCGACAGCCGGGAAGGCATCGTGCGCGGCCGTACGCTGCCGCTGCTCGACTGGCCCGACAAGCTGTTCGCCCAGGAATGGTCGCTGCCGGCCATGAGCGCCATCGTGAGC